>NZ_JAMPKE010000027.1:0-80036 GCF_039961955.1 Trichocoleus sp. DQ-A1 | reverse complement strand
CAATCTCTACTCGACTTGAGACTAACATGCTCAGGCTCAATTAATTAGTTTTTTTTGATGTAGCTCTATCAGCCCCTATGCCACTACCTATAGCGTACCTGCGTAAGTCCTGAAGCTTTTAGTAAAGCATATCCAGTTTTTGACTAATCATCAGCGCCCAGCATCTGCAAGCCTTCTCAAGGGAGAAAATCAATATTATGGAAGAAGACAATTGCTTCCATCGCAAGTATGGTCTCGATAGGAAAATTCTCTGCTTTCCCTAAGCTTTTTTGCGGAAAATTTGGCAGTAAAATTTGGCAGCAGCTTCAGGAAGCAGGAAATCAGTCTGCAAGCAAGAGCCAAGGGGTCATGGAGTGGTGCGGTTCATGTTAACAAAGGCAAAAAATCGAAAAGTTGCAGCTATCTTGGCGTTGGTGGGGGCAGTGATACCCGTTGCTGGATTCCACAAGTTTTATATGGGACAGCCGGTATGGGGTCTGGCTTATTTGCTCTTGTCGTGGGGGACACCGATTCCTCGGATTGCTAGCGCGATTGAAGGGTTTTGGTATTTAGTGCAAGATGGGGATGAGTTTGACCGGAATTTTAATCTGGGCGTGGAACCGGCTGCCTCCTCCGTCGGCGTCGATCCCGATCGGGTGGGTGCGATCGCAGATGCCTTGCGCCAACTGGACAGCCTGCGGGAAGAGGGACTGATCTCAGAATATGAATTTGAGCAAAAGCGCCGTCAATGGCTCGATCGCATCGCTTGACATTTATGGGAATGTTTGAATGGCTACCACCCGCAGCTCGATTAAATCCAAATTTGCAGTCAATTCGGGGCAGGATTTTGAACGATCCCTACTACCGCCTGCAATCCACTCAAGAAATTGCGATCGCAGCGGAACTTGGTATCAAGATTGATGCAAATCAGGCAAGTGTAGACGATTGGCTGAGATTACCAGGCTTATCAATTCATCAAGCGCGATCGCTCGTTTCCCTTGCTCGATCTGGCGTTCAATTTTTCTGCATAGAGGATATTGCAGCAGCACTAGGAATGCCACCCGCTCGGCTAAAACCTCTAGAGGCAGTGATTAGATTTTGTTACTACGACGACTCTAGTTTGGCAACGCCGCAACTCATCAACCCGAATACAGCGTCTGTCGAAGAACTGATGCAGATTCCATTGATTGACGCGGTTCTCGCCGTCACAGTAGTGCAAAATCGTCTCGTTGCGGGGTCGTACCGCAACCTAGTTAATTTCCAGCAACGCCTATCGCTTCCTGGAAATCTAACTGCCCAATTAATGCATTATTTGCGATTTTGAATAAGTTATCGGGAAAAGTGATGAGTTTTCAGTTTTGGATTGAAAACAGATAAAACTCATCACTCAAAACTTTGACTTAAGTGCGGCTAATCCGGCTAAGAGGCCAGAAGCGGAAGAAGGCGCGACCAATGATATTCTTCTGGGGTAAGAAGCCCCAAACGTGGGAGTCGTTGCTGTTATTACGGTTATCTCCCATGACTAATACCTGGTCTTCAGGCACCAGCGCTGGTCCCCACTGATATTCTGGGGGTTCTGCGATGTAGTCTTCCTGGAGGGGCGAGTCGTCCACGTAGACCTTACCATTTTGAACTTTAACGACGTGACCCGGTGTGCCAATCACTCGTTTAATAAAGGCTTGGTCTTTCGCATAGCCCTGAATTTGCAATTTTTGGGGAGGGTCAAAAACTACGATGTCGCCTGGGTGGGGTGCCCGAAAGCGATAAGAGATTTTTTCCACTACCAAGCGATCGCCCACTTGCAAGGTCGGCAGCATAGAATCAGAGGGGATATAGCGGGGTTCCGCAACAAATGTTCGGATAAAAAGGGCTAAGCATAGGGCAATCAATAGAATTTGCAGGTTTTCTCTTAATTGTTCCCATATTCCCCCTCCCGCTGCATTTTTTTCTTTGTGTCCGCCGGAATCTACCCGTTTGGGTTGCTCTTGTTTTGTCTTCTCAGCAACAACTGCCTCAGTTTGATTGACTCCATCCTGGGAAGAAGCACCTGCCTGAAGCTCAGGCGGAAGTCCCAGTTGGGTCGAGTTTGAGGTAGCAAATTGTGGAGATTCGTTGACGGCGGCTAAATCCTTTTCCTCAGATGCCATAAAAGTTTCAACTAAAAATATCTGGCGTTGTTAGCCACAGAGACAGTTTTGGCTTGTTTCAGCTCTCAGCCAAGATACCACGCGGCCTCTGGTTTAGATCCATTGGATTTCAGCAGGCTGTAATATTTCTCAATTTTTAAAAATTCTTCTTGTTCTTATTTAACTAGATTTGCTGAGTCTAAAAAGCAAGCTTTAGATTTTATAAAAAGATACTGATTTATATATACAGTTTTATAAAACTTTTTCGTTTTTGGGTTTTTGACAAAAACTTAAAGTTCCGAAAAATTATCTAGAGACAATCAATAAAGTTATTGCTACAAATTAAGGGAAGACATAAATTTAGGGCAAACAAAAGGATTTTTCATAATATGAAATTGCGTAATATTGCAACCTTAATGGCTGGTGCTACGGCGACTCTATGCTTTATTTCTATGACTGGACAGCAGGCTAACGCGGGAACAATACACAAAGATTGGAACTATAGCATTGATGCCTTTAATGATGGCTCTGGTGGATCGGGTTATGAAATTAAAGGGATGGCAATCAAGGAAACCAGTGACAGCATTTTTGTCGCTCTGACTGGTGGTACGTCCTTGACAGGAACTTACGCGAGTGGCGCTGCTGACAAAAACATTGGTTGGGGAGATTTATTCTTTAATTTCACTGATAAAACTTTTAAAGCTGCTAGTGATGCAAAGAGTTTGTTTGGAATTCGCTTTGCAGCAACTAATGATTCAATGGTTTCCAGCACTGGCGTCTACCAAAATGTTCAAGCTGCTAGCGTCACTGCAACAAACGACGGATATAGCAGTTTGAAGCAATATTATAATTCTGGATGGGATCGGGAGAATACTCAAGGCACGGATTTGGCTACCAAAACGGATGCTTATGCATACTTCGGGGAAGGTTCCATTCTCAATGTAATTGGTTCAGGGACAAAAGTGGGTGACATTACCATGCTCACTGCCTCTGCATTGAGTACTGCTGGACTTGACTTCGCTAAATTCTCCGCAAGTGGTTCTCAGACGATTGGGTTCCAGTTTAGCAAGTCTCTGTTTGAAGGCGGTAACTACATTGCTAATACTTTTATTGAGTGCGGTAATGATGGGGTTGTCCTGAAAGGAAATCTTAAGGATGTACCAGAACCTTCTGGAATCGCTGGTATCGCTGTAGTAGGTCTGGTATTGGGCAGCAAACTGCGCCGTTGATTTTCGGGTTTATTTCGCGTTCATATGCAAAGAAAAACTTAGTGTATGAGCGCGAAATTATCATCCGTCCAATGTGCAACGCCCCTTGTTTGGGTAAGGTACATCTAGACAAGGTGCTAAAAAATGATATTGAACTGACTGGGAACACGTTTTACTTTCTGCGCTAGCGTAGAAAGTAAAACGTGTTCCCAGTTTGCCCTGTGTTGTCTAAACGTCCTGTTATACTTACCGGATTTATTGGTTGCTTGCTGATTTCCTTAAGTGCTTGCGCCAATAGTACCAACAGTGAAGCACTAGAGCGATCGCTCGCAGCAGACCCTAAACTTAAGGACAATCCGGCTGCGTTTGGGTTGCCATCTCAAAATAACTCTCCGAACGAAACGCTTGTTGCACTCCCCTCTGATTTCCCATCGGAGATTCCCGTCTATCCAGAGGCTCAGCTGCAAGAAGTCACGCCATCAACGTCCGATCCCAATCAAGGACAGACCCTTCGTTGGACGACTACTGACCCCAGCAACTCTGTCCAAAGCTTTTACCAGAAGGAATTTCAATCGAATAACTGGGAAATTGTGAGTCAGCCAACTGAGACTGAGGAGGGTGCTGTTCCTCCAACAGATACCTTAGTAGCTCGCCAGAATAACCTGAAAGTTACCGTTTCCATCCAGTCAGGTTCGGGTAGTAATAGTTTTATCTCAACACCCTCACCGACTCCAGCGGCTGCTGCTAATAGTCCAGCGAGTAGTGCAGCTAGTACCACACAATTTACGATTCAGTATGTCCGCGACGGCAGCGCAGCAGCAGCACCGTCATCGAGTAACTCAGAGGTCGCCAGTCAGCCAACGGCTGAGGCAACAACAGACAAGCCGGGGTCTCCTTCTCAACCCTCTGTATTTACAGATATCAACAAAGCACCCCAAGAATTACGTCAGTACGTAGAAAACCTGGCAGTGTTGGGGGTACTTTCGCTCAACTCTGGTGGTTCCAAGAGTAATTCAGCCGCAGGCGAACAGTTTGAGCCAAATAAAACCATCACCCGCCGCCAGTATGCGCGTTGGTTGGTAGCTGCGAATAATCAGATTTATAGCAATAGTCCGGGCAAGCAAATCCGTTTAGCATCAACAGATGTCCAACCGGCTTTCCAGGATATTCCCCGCAGCGACCCTGATTTTCCTGCAATTCAAGGTTTAGCGGAGGCAGGTTTAATTCCCAGTCGGTTGACGGGTGATGCTACCGCTGTGTTGTTTCGCCCCGATGCACCGCTTACCCGCGAAAACTTGATTCTCTGGAAAGTGCCCCTAGATACCCGCCAGACCTTGCCCACGGCTTCGGTTGACGCGGTGAAGCAAACGTGGGGATTTCAGGATGCAGGTAAAACTGAGCCGAAGGCGTTGCGGGCAGTATTGGCAGATTTTCAAAATGGGGAATTGGCAAATATCCGGCGGGTTTTTGGGTATACAACGCTGTTCCAGCCGAAAAAACCCGTGACGAGGGCTGAGGCGGCGGCAGCTGTCTGGTACTTTGGCGCTGAAGGTGAAGGGGTATCTGCTCAAGATGCTTTGCAGAGCCAGCGTCAACAGAGCCAGCCATCACCGACATCTACGCCGGAGCCTACACCGTCAAGTTCTGCTAATCAATAGCTTGACAATCAAAAACAGTCAATGAAGCGATCGCAATTAGGCAAAGCCCTTGCTGGAGGTAAGCGATCGCTTCGCGCATTTTTTGGAATACAACAGCTCCCCTTGAAAAGCGTAAGTGGAGGCAGCTTCAGTATCTATATAAAAAACTCTTAAAAAAATAAATTATAATACTACCGCCTTGAGTTTTTACTGAATTTATCCTTAAATTCACAGAAACTTCACACTATTTTGGGAGAAGTTTGTAAGAACTTTATACAAAAGTTTATACAGTTGAGAAAAATGTAGCAGAAACTACGGAGAAAGAGATCACTATGAAAAAACAAATTCTAGCCACAGGATTTGTTCTTTTTTCTTTCCTATTGCCACTTAAGGCAGTAGCGGCATCCTTTGATAGAATTTACGTCTTTGGTGACAGCCTCTCCGATACTGGAAATGTTTTCAATCTAACGGGAGGATCTTCTCCCAAAGCTCCACCCTACTATCAGGGACGCTTTTCTAATGGCCCGATTTGGGTAGATGCTCTGGCAAATAAGTTGGGATTAGCTCCGGCTCTGGTCACTGCGGGAGGAGCTAACTCTAGTGACAGTATTAACTTCGCTTTCGGTGGTGCTACCTCAGGAACCAATAACGTCGCTGGTCCGTTACCGGGATTGCAAACGGAGATCGATTGGTTTAAGAGTGATTTGGCGAAAACCAAGCAGTCTGCTGACTCAGAAGCTCTATATATAGTATGGGCTGGTGGTAATGATTACCTCGGTGGTGGCGTTACAGATCCAACTGAGCCTGTCAAGAATATATCGGCAGCGGTAACATCGCTTTTCAACCTCGGCGCTCGAAATTTCCTCGTAGCTAATTTACCAGATTTGGGAAAGGCTCCTGTCGGTCTTAGTGGCGGTATTGCCATGTCCAACGGTCTCAACCAGTTGACCGAATTCCATAACTCGGGCTTGAGCTATAGTCTTGGTGAATTGAGCAAGTCATTAGACGGAATCAAGCTCAAATCTCTCGATATCAATTCTTTATTTAACAATGTCATCACAAATAAAGAGACATTTGGTTTCACAAATGTGACTGACTCTTGCCTAACCAACTACGAGGGTCCCCAAGATTCCACCTACGATATATGCGATAACCCAGACAGTTATTTGTTCTGGGACAACATCCATCCCACAGCCGCTGGTCATAAGCTAGTGGCAGACTTAGCATTTGCAGCGCTGACACCCGCATCCGAACCTCAAAAAAGCGTTCCGGAACCGGCTTCTGCATTGGGTGTATTAGCAGTCGGTGCTTTAGGAGCAGGTTCGCTGAAGCGGCGCAAACCGAAAAAAGCCAGCTCAATAAAGACTGAAGTATAAAGGATGAGGACTCAAGGATGAAGGCGTTCCTGTTAAAGCCAAATTCACCGTTCATCCTTGATGTTTTACACTTGATACTTTTTAGATTTTAGGGACTTCTGGCCTCAAATGATAGATTTTCTAAGTTGAATAAGTCTATCAATAATTTACACAATTAGTATTGGTTTTAAGCGAGTGCTGATAGGTCTTTAACTCACGGCAAGTGTTAGATACTTGAATAGGAAAATTATTTAGTGAAGATAATTGGCAGAAGAAGGAAATCATACAATGTTTCTCATCTCCAAGCAGATAGAGCGGTTGAGGTATCGATGATTTGAATTAATTTAACGAGTTTTAAAGGGACGAGGAATCATTCTAATAATTCTAATAATTGATAAAACAAGTGACCGCAAAAAAAAGGACGAGATGGATGATATATAGCCAGTCTTGCAGTGGAAAATTAGGCAATATTGAAAAGAGATTGTGGCAGTCACATCTGATGGAGTAATTGACATAATTCTCCTACCGTTGGCATTTGAAGCCTATAAAAATTGCAGAATTTCTCCAAGCTGGATATAGCTGGAGATAGATAGTTGAACTAACTGAAAATTGCCACTCATATAATTTAATTAAAAAATTACAAGTTTTGGGCGTTCCCACACCTCTACAAATGTAAAAATTCCTATTGTCTGCTACCTAGAAAGACAGAAGGATGATAGTAGAGAAATGTATCTTTAGAGGGAAAAGTTTTTAGCTGTCAAATAGCAATTTAGTAAAAGACTAACTGACAAATAAACTTATTCGCTAGCCTGACTACAGAAAAAACACAATGTCCTTCCAAAGAGTGTTTTCTAGCCTGAGGGCAGTATTTCTTGTGAGTGCGTTACCCCTCAGCGCGATCGCTGGGTTGCCAACAGCAGTAAAAGCAGCAAGCTTATCGCCTCAGAATTTTAATGCAATTTATGTTTTTGGGGATAGCCTTTCCGATGATGGAAATCTGTTTGATGCTACGAAAGGATATATTCCGCCAAGCCCGGTTTACTCTGATGGACGTTTTTCCAACGGTCCAGTTTGGGTAGACTATCTCGCCCAATATTTAGGATTAACTTCCAATTCAAATATTAATCTGGCTTACGGTGGTGCAACTACGGGAAACAGTAACGTCTTGAACGATATCGTTCCTAGCGTAGTGCTGAATTTACCAGGCTTGCAGCAGCAGATTAATAACTTCAAAAAAGCCAATTTACCGGCTAATCCGGATGCATTATACATCGTATGGGCAGGTGGCAATGACTACATCGGTGGTGGCGTAACCAATGCTGCTATACCAGTCGGAAATTTATCGACGGCAGTAACGTCGCTTGCTACATTCGGCGCTAAAAATATCATGGTGGTCAACTTGCCAGATTTGGGGAAACTTCCGGACACCCGGACAAGCTCGAATTCAGCCAACCTCAGCGTCTTGACGGCGACTCATAACTCCGGCTTAGCTGCAAGCCTCAATGGTTTGAGCCAGAGTTTGAGCCAGAACCTAGGTGACAGCATCAATATTATCCCCCTTGATGTTAATTCTCTATTCGATCGGGTCATCGCTAATCCAAAGGAATTTGGTTTGGGAAATGTTACTGAGGCTTGTTTAGACAAATTAATTGCCTGTGCTGTTAATGCAGACAAGTTTTTGTTCTGGGATAACATCCATCCGACGACGACTGCTCATAAGATATTAGGAAAATATGCCTTTTCAGTGCTAGGGCAACAGACTCAGGCATCTGCGATCGCGAGTAATAATCAGCTATTGAGACAATCCGCCTCTGCAACGTTGACGCCTGCGCTGGTGTCCGACTCCCAGGAAAGCGTTCCAGAACCGGCTTCTACGTTCGGTATATTAGCGTTTGGTGCTTTAGGCACGGCTTTGGTGCTGAAAGGCCAACAGACGAAAGCCAGCTCAATCAAGACTGAAGTATAAAGGATGAAGACTCAAGGATGAATAGGTTCGTATTCAGGCTAAATTTCACCGTTCATCCTTGATATTTCACACTTCATACTTTTAGGCATGGCTTTGTTGGATTACGACAATCTATTTAACACCATTGAAGAGTTAGTGTTGCACCATTCTCCCAGCGGTGCGGAAGAAGAAATTGACCAATTGTTGATGAGTCGATTTAAAGCGCTAGGGGTCGAAGTTTGGCAGGATAATGCCGGGAATATCATTGCGAAAATTGCCGGACAAAAGCAAGACAGAGGCATCGCTATCACCGCCCATAAAGATGAAATTGGCGGAATTGTCAAACAAGTCGGCGACGAGGGGCAAGTGGAAGTCCGCAGGCTGGGAGGCGCGTTTCCGTGGGTTTATGGCGAGGGCGCTGTAGATTTACTGGGAGACGAGCAAACGATTACCGGGATTCTTTCTTTTGGATCGCGCCACATTTCCCACGAATCCCCCCAAAAATCCCAGCAGGAAGACAAACCAGTGCGCTGGGAAGACGCTTGGGTGGAAACCAAATGCACCTCCGAAGAATTAGAAATAGCGGGAATTCGACCGGGAACCCGAATGGTAGTCGGGAAGCATCGTAAGCGTCCGGTGCGGTTGAAGGATTGGATTGCCAGTTACACGCTGGATAATAAGGCGTCTGTCGCAATTTTGTTAGCGCTGGCTGAAACCGTAAAACAGCCCCCAGTTGATATTTATCTGGTGGCGTCTGCGAAAGAGGAAGTCGGGGCAATTGGCGCAATGTACTTTACTCAGAAGCAGCGTGTAGATGCTTTGATTGCGCTGGAAATCTGTCCTTTGGCTCCGGAATACCCGATCGCTGATGGGAATGCGCCGGTGTTGCTTTCCCAAGATGGCTATGGAATATACGATGAAGCCTTAAATCGTCAGTTGCGGCAAGTTGCGAAGAATCTGAAGATCCCCGTGCAATTGGCGACGTTGAGCGGTTTTGGCAGCGATGGCTCAATTGCGATGAAGTTCGGTCATGTCGCCCGTGCTGCGTGTCTGGCGTTTCCGACGCAAAACACGCACGGCTATGAGATTGCCCATTTAGGTGCGATCGCAAACTGTACGCATATCCTCCGCGCCTACTGCGAAACCGACTTTAGCGATTCGTCAACAGCAACTGATAACTGACAAAGGACAATTGATCCCTGCAATTCCTTACAATTAAGCCAGTTATCCTGTGACAGCAGTTAAGCCTTGTATGCCCAAAACTGTAGCCGATGTTATGAGCCGCGACCCTATCGTGGTACGGCCTGAAACGCCTCTCAAAGAGGCCATCCAAATCTTGGCAGAACGACACATCAGCGGTCTGCCAGTAGTCGAACAAACTGGCAAATTGGTGGGCGTTATCTCGGAAACTGACTTGATGTGGCAAGAAAAAGGGGTGACTCCCCCGGCTTACATCATGTTTCTAGACAGCGTGATCTACCTGCAAAATCCAGCTACCTTTGAACGAGACCTGCACAAGTCTCTGGGGCAAACGGTTGGGGAAGTAATGACCCACGATGCCATTACCATTACAGCCGAGAAACCTTTACGGGAAGCAGCGGCGCTGATGCACGAGCGAAATGTTCGCCGCTTGCCGGTGATTGATAAAAATGCTCAGGTGATTGGTATCCTCACCCGTGGGGATATTGTGCGGGCAATGGCATCTGAGGTGGATTAATCTTGGTCATTAGTCAATGGGAGTTTGCTGCAAAGGACTCATGACTAATGACTCATAACGAGTGACAACTGAAAACTAATCAATAATCAAATAATAATGAGCATTACCCCTGAGTCTGTTAAAGAATTACTGGGTTCAGAAAATTTTGGCGATCGCATTCGCGGCATTAACCAGCTGCGCCAGCTGGAAAGGGCGATCGCGTTTGAGCTGGTGCAACCCGCTGTGACAGACAGCAACACCCGCGTTAGATATGCCGCTGTCAGCCAGATGGATACTCTGGGACAGGAAGATTTGCAAACATCTTTGAGTGTTTTGCGCGATCGCCTATTCAATGACTCGGAAGCAGATGTCCAAGCTGCCGCTGCTGATGCTTTGGGAGCGCTACAGTTAAAAGAAGCTTTTGAGGACTTGCAGCAAGTTTACAACCAAACCCCAGAGTGGCTCGTTAAGTTCAGCATTGTTGCTGCTTTGGGAGAAATGGGCGACAGCAGAGGGTTTGAACTACTAGAAGAAGCCCTCACCTCTGGGAACGAATTAGTCCAAACTGCTGCTATCTCTTCACTGGGAGAACTGGGAGATCCGCGTGCAGTTCCCCTCATTGTTCCCTACTCCACCCATTCGGATTGGCAGATTCGCTACCGGGTCGTACAAGCACTCAAGCGTCTAGGTGGAGCAGAAGCACGCTCAACATTAGAAGCTCTAGCGAATGATGAAGTCGAGCAAGTAGCCCAGGAAGCACAAAATTGTTTAAAATCCGCTTGAATAACTGGTTAAAGTATCTCTAAAATTACCATAGTCTGATACAATCCGTTTTTTTTGGCTGGAAATTAAACGGGCGAAGCATTCCTTTCTTTAACTAGGGGTTTATCCCCAACGTGGAAAGGGCTTTGCCCGTTTTCACATTTATTTTTTAAGTATTTTCTCGTAATAACTATTAGCTTTAGCAAGTTTAAAAGTTAATTTTTCAGTATTTTCCGCACTTCAATTTTTAACGTCTCAGTGTTTCTTCGTATATTTAATTTATTTTTAAATGGTATGAAATTAGTAAACCGTATTTTCCCGGAAATCCCAAAAATTGTTTTTATTTAATCGTTAAAAATCCGGATACATATATATTCCCACTTCTAAAGCCTTACTTCACACCAACTTTACAAGTTTTTGGAGAAACTACGGCTGATGTTAAAGAGTCAGTAAAGATACGTCCGAATGATTGCTATCCCCTCGAATGATTCCCTATATTAGGAAGAACAAAGCCAAGCATATTTACGCGGTCTTCTGAGTTTGCTACTAAAAGTTAGAGTCATCTCTTAGGTAATTGGTCTTCGTTCATCAGGTGCTTAAGTAGTTTTCAACGCACTCATCCGTATCACTCAAGCAAACTACTAGGTTCAACAAAAAAATAGCAACACGGCTCAATCCCTAAATATGCGGACATTAAAAATCTTGAACTTCGGATCAATTAAGGTGAACCAGATGAAACTTCAACAGACTTCAGCCTTCATGAGCTTAATGGCTGGCAGCCTTCTAGCTTTTTCCGCGACTTCAGCTCAAGCTTTCGCTCCATTTGATTTTGGCACCACCTTTTCTCCAAATCCTGCTGACCCCAAAAAGGATATCAAGCTAGAAGCAGTTACTTTTGGTTCCAAGACGCTCAAAGACTTCTCGCTAGTTACAGGTGCCAAAATCATCCAAAATGACCTGGTAAAAACTGGCCCCGGCAGTTCCGACCACGGAGATGGTACAGTCAGCGACCCTTATCTCCCAGAGGGTCCTAAAAAGGAAAACCCCACAGCTGCTGATATCGTTGCTAGCTTAGGCAACTTGAACCTCAACAGCATCATTGACACTGAAGACGACTATGGAACATCTATAATCGAAGTTTTCTTCGGGAAGGCAACAGACACATTCTTCTTCTGGGAACGAGGTAACGCTCTTACTGCGAACGATCCAGGCCCTGGAAACAGCGATTTATTCGTTGAGTCCCTGGATAAATTTGGCAACGTGCTAGACAAGTTCAAGATTACCAGAGACATGTGGAAGGATGCTGGGTACAGCATCAACACCAAAGAAATCAACGAAAATCAGAAGGTTGGTTCTTTAGGTCTGAAAGGGACACAGAAGGCTGTAGGTCTCCGGTTGACAAGCCACAAGGGCTTTAACGGGCCTGACTATAAGGTATTCGCTCAAAACGTGAGCGTGCCTGAACCAGCAAGCCTTGCAGGTTTAGGAATGGTAGCAGGTGCTTTAGTGGTTTCTCGCCGCCGCCGTCAAGCTGCTAAGTCCTAATTCTCCATTGTTTTAAACAATGCATATATTAATCGGGATTAGATGCTGAACAAGGCTTCTAGTCCCGATTTTTTGCCAATTTAGAAAAGATTGCGGGTGAGGTAGACTGCCAAACGCCAGATAATGTCATCTTGAGACTGAGCTTGGACAATTGCTGGTAGCTACGACAGATATGTTGCTGGATAAGTCGATTTTAGCGATCGCGTTTCTTCTAGCCGCTAAACTATCAGACACTGAATAGTTTAGATGCATGAAAATTCGAGATATTGGAGAACAAGGTTTATTAGAACGATTGCAGCGCTTTTGTCCGCCGGAAGTTGTGGGGGATGATGCGGCGGTGATGACCATCCAGCCCGGTCAAGAATTGGTAGTGACAACCGATTTACTGGTAGATGGAACTCATTTTAGCGATCGCACCACTTCCCCAGAAGACGCTGGCTGGCGTGCTGCTGCTGCCAATTTATCCGATCTAGCCGCAATGGGGGCACTGCCTCTGGGCATTACTGTAGGTTTGAGTGTCACGGGTGATACACCTGTCACCTGGGTTGAGCGACTCTATCAGGGACTCGCCGAATGCCTGCAACAATACAATACAGCGATCGTCGGCGGCGATATTTGCCGCTCATCGGTGATTACCGTCGCGATTACCGCCTTTGGTCAAGCTTCCCCAACTCAGATCCTTCGGCGCTCAAATGCTCAGGTAGGGGATGCCATTGTCGTCACTGGCGTTCACGGAACCTCACGAGCTGGTCTAGAATTACTGCTTCACCCAGAGTTTGGTCAACGCCTCAGTGAAACTGACAAGGCATCTTTAATCGAAGCTCACCAGCGTCCCAAACCTAGGCTAGATGTGTTGCCGCTTTTGTGGGAAATTTTAGATTTTCCATCCCACATCCAAAATCTAAAATCTCAAATTTCAGTGGCTGGCATGGACAGCAGCGACGGTTTAGCAGACGCCATTGTGCAAATCTGCCGGTGCAGCCAAGTGGGTGCCTATATCGAGCGCAGCGCAATTCCCCTTTCTCAGGCCCTTACTCAGCTCGTGCCTGCCGAGCAAGCTCTGAATTGGGCCTTATACGGTGGTGAAGATTTTGAACTGGTGCTGTGCTTACCGTTAGAAAAAGCCCAGGCGTTAATCAAACGACTGGGCAAAGGAGCCGCTGTGGTCGGGAAAATTACTACCGGCTCAAACGTCTTGTTAGGAGACTCTACCGGCGTCTATCCCGACCAACAACTCACCCTAAGCCAAAGCTTTCAGCATTTTTAAGCTTTCCACTTCTGACCCACCAGTTCAGCCAAGTCTACAACCCGCTGAGAGTAACCCCACTCGTTGTCGTACCAAGAGACAACTTTAACCAGGTCTCCGCCCATAACCATCGTTAGACTGGCGTCCACAATGGAAGAAGCATCGGTACCCCGATAATCGCTGGAGACTAGCTCCAGTTCGTTATATTCCAGAACGCCTTGCATAGGGCCTTCAGCAGCAGCTTTCAGCGCTTGGTTCACTTCATCCGCGAAGGTTTGCTTCTCGACTTGAATCACCAAATCCACTACGGAAACATTTGGAGTAGGCACCCGCAAAGCAATTCCATTCAGCTTGCCCTTCAGCTCTGGCAACACCAAAGCTACTGCTTTGGCAGCACCCGTTGAAGTGGGAACAATGTTGAGCGCTGCTGCCCGTGCCCGCCGCAAATCCCGGTGAGAAGCATCCAGTAAGCGCTGGTCGCCGGTATAGCTGTGGGTGGTGGTCATCGTGCCTTTAATAATGCCGAAGTTTTCGTGCAGCACTTTGGCAACAGGCGCTAGGCAGTTGGTGGTGCAGCTGGCATTGCTGATCACAACGTGCTTGTCGTGGTCATAGTCTTTATCGTTGACGCCTACCACAAAGGTGCCGTCATCGTTTTTACCGGGAGCGGTAATCAGAACTTTCTTCGCTCCAGCCTTGATATGCTTGGATGCCCCTTCCTTGCTGGTAAAGACGCCAGTTGATTCGATAATCAGGTCAATGTCCCAATCTTTCCAGGGCAAGTTTTCTGGGTTGCGATCCGATGTGCATTTGACCGTTTTGCCGTTAACAGTGATGGAGTTGTCATCGTAACTGATATCAGCGTTAAACTTCCCAAGCATGGAATCATATTTCAGCAAGTGGGAGTTGGTTCTTGGGTCAGAAGTGTCATTGATCGCGACGACTTCTATATGGCTATTTTCCCGACCCAGCCAGCATCGCATAAAGTTACGTCCGATGCGTCCAAAACCGTTGATCGCTACTCTAATCACAGCGTCTTGCCCTCTGTCTTGTGACCTACAGAATTTCCTGTTAATGACCCCAATCATATCGCAAAGGCTGAACAATTCTACCTAGTGGTTTGCAGCGATTCTCCTAAATCGAATCCGTTGTGGATCGAAACGAATCTTTGCTTGACTGGAAAAAGGACAAAATCTAGAGAAACCGCGCGATCGCTGACGTGCTCGTTTCCAGCGTGGCACAACTTCTACCGCTAGAGGCTATGGGAAGGGGCGCGAGTCGAAGCGGAAGTGAACCTATTTTGAGGCTTTTGCGAGCTGAATTTTGGCCTAGATAATTATTTTATTGGTTTTTTCTCCGATTTAGGCGATTTAATTGCTAATTAAATCTATTTTCTTATTATTAATCCCTGTAAAAACTTGTAGCTATTGTTTGGTACGAATAGTGCCTAAAAGCATAAAGTGAAGAATTTCAATTTTTTGACGGTAGTAGCATTAGGTACTCTGAGAACTACAGAAATCGCAAGTTTTAGGGTACTCGTTCTCATTCCAGCGCCTAGTCTAACTGGTTGTTCCATATCTACCCCGAAACTGGTTGCTTAAGTTAAAAGCACTGATTGAGTTGTTTAACCTCGCTTGCGAGTTATGGAGGCTAGGTTAAGTACAAAGAAGCGCTACCAGCTTTTGACCAAGTGCTGAAACTTAAGCCGAGACGACTTCATCGCCTGGTATTTACGAGGCTACAAGCTTAGTAAAGGACAGTATCAAGAAGCGATCGCCCACTCGCTAACTATGATGAAGCCATTCAACCCCAGCCAAATTACCTATTAGCGTTGTTTGAGAAAGGGAATGGTCTGCCTGAATCGGGACGTTCTGAAGCATTCAAGAATCATTAAAATAATGATTCAAAATTAAAACGGCTCATAATTTTGAATCATTATTTTAATTCCAAATTAATTTAAAATCTCGCCTCCGTAGAGGTTGTGGATGGAAATATATACTCTGACAGCTTCTGGGACTAAATAACGAATCGAGTGTTTTTGGCGACAATAGTGGCGAATCAAACTTGATGAAATGCCCACTTTCGGCATTTTCAACAACTGCCAGCGAATCGTCAACTCTTGGGCGACAAGCTGTTGAACAATCTGCTGGCAGAGCAAATTTTCTCGGTTATCATCCACCGGGAGCGGCAGTTCTTCTGGACGAGGTGCTACCAACCATTCACAAGCGGGTACAAGTTCCTGCCGTCGATGCCAACGGGGTAAGGTTTTGAAGGCGTCCGTACCAATAATCCAGTGCCAGCGGCTATTCGGGTAGAGAATCTGGAGGTCTAAAAGGGTATTAATGGCATAATCTGGACGGGTGCAATTTGTCTCTAGAGGCGAGAAAACAAAGTTTGGATGGTCTGCGATCGCTTGTTGCACCATTTGAGCGCGATGCTCAAATTCCACCGCCACTTTGTAGGCAGGACAGCGACTCGGTACCCAAATGACCTGGTTTAGAGCCGCTTGAGATAAAGCAGTTTCCGCCATCAACAGGTGTCCACAGTGAATGGGATCAAAGGTTCCACCCAAAATTCCCAAGTTTTGCATACAAGATCCGTTGTGGCTTGTTTCCTATTCTCTAGGTTAAGCAGTAAAAATGCGGATGATCTGCTACTGTCTTGGTGTTAGTCTTTGCAGGAAGTTTCCGGACTGAAATGCATTTTGACGTGTAAAGATAAAAACCATCCCATGATAGAAGCCGCTCTATTTAGGAATGACCTAAAGTGCAGTTATAGCGACCGAAAGCGGATTCTGCGATGGCGCTCTGGGATTGTGCTGTAAATCTTGGCAAGGTTGTATCAAGAAAAATCAATTCTTGATATGATAGCGCGTGTTATCCGTGCAGCCTGGTGTGGTGTGGTGTGTAAGGAGCTAAGATGCCGAATACTGTTGATTTTACCGGGAGGCCGTTTCATTTCATCGGCATTGGTGGAATTGGAATGTCAGCTCTCGCCTACGTTCTAGCCAAGCGTAAGCTGCCTGTATCTGGATCGGATATTCATTCCAGCCATATTACTAAACGTTTGCAGGCCGTTGGCACTCATGTTTTTGGAAGTCAAGACGCCGCAAACTTGGAATTTTTTCAACCAACCGAGGACTCAGCCTACGAAGCATTACCAACGGCAGTCATTGGTATAAGCGATCGCCTGGAACCCTCCAGGGAACCTGTAGAAACTGGAGCAACTCGGTCGAGTAATCGAGGGTCATCTACGAACCTAAGGGCAATGGCTCTGCCCCAAGTGATTTGTTCAACTGCAATCAATCCGGCAAACTCTGAATATCGGGCAGCTATTGAATTAGGCTGTCCGATTTTTCATCGTTCTGATTTATTAGCAGCTTTGATTCAGGATTACCAAAGTATTGCTGTCGCTGGTACTCATGGGAAAACTACAACTAGCAGTTTGATTGGGTATTTACTGCTACAAGCAGGATTAGACCCAACAATCGTGGTAGGCGGTGAAGTGAATGCCTGGGGAGGCAACGCACGGTTAGGAGACGGTCCCTATCTAGTCGCGGAAGCGGATGAATCAGATGGGTCGTTATCGAGACTCTCAGCCGCAATTGGTGTGATTACAAATATTGAACTGGATCATCCAGATCACTATGAATCGCTCGAAGAGGTGATTAGCACCTTCCAGATATTCGCTAAACGCTGTAAAACCTTGGTGGGGTGCATTGATTGTGCTGTAGTTAGAGATTCTCTGCAACCCGCAATCAGCTATAGCTTGCAGCGAGATTCTGGGGCTGATTATACGGTCGATCGGGTGGATTATCGGGCGGATGGCACAGAGGCACAAGTTTGGGAACGGGGAGAAATTCTGGGGAAGCTCTCCTTAAAGTTGCTAGGCAAGCACAATCTCAGCAATGCCCTAGCAGCCGTGGCTGTGGGTCGTCAGCTGGGGATGGATTTTGAGGTAATTGCAGAGGCGATCGCGACCTTCGAGGGTGCCCGCCGCCGATTTGAGCTGCGGGGCGAGCGTAATGGCATCTACTTTGTGGATGATTATGCCCACCATCCCAGCGAACTTCTGGCAACCCTGTCAGCAGCTCGCTTGCAAGTGTTGCCGCCGCGAAGGCTTGTCGCTATTTTCCAACCACACCGCTACAGCCGGACGCTCGCTTTTTTACCGGAATTTGCTCAATCTTTTAAAGATGCCGATATTGTGATTCTCAGCGATATTTATAGCGCCGGAGAACCTAATTTGGGGCAAATTAGCGGTGAACAAGTCGCGGAATTAGTGGCGGGTCATCATCCGAACGTGCATTACCAACCGTCTCTCCCGTCCATCTGTAAGTTACTTACAGATACCCTTCGACCGGGCGATTTGGCTCTGTTTTTGGGGGCGGGGAATCTAAATCAGATTATTCCTGAGGTCATGGCGTTCTATCAAAAAACTGACGAAGCCAGTCTCAAGTAATCGGTGATGACTGAATCCGTTAGCTGCATTGAAGTCGTACTTATGAGTAAAGAAGTTCCCAGCTAACAGATTCACTCAAAATTACTCAAAACTCATGTTGTGGCCTCAGCTGTCTCGGCATTCAAATTTGTGAATTGATATGACTCTCTCTTATGATCCAGCCAGCGTTGTAAACGCTTCTTCCCCCCAGAAAAAATCCACCAAGTCTTCTTCCCCGCTTTACCTACCAGGAACCGATTGTATTGTGCGATCGCAAGCTCCTCTCTCCAGCCTGACCTCTTTTCGAGTGGGAGGACCAGCCGAATGGTATGTAGCTCCCCGCCGTACCGAAGAACTGCAAGCTAGTTTTGAGTGGGCGCGGTATCAAGAATTGTCGATCACCCTCTTGGGAGCCGGTTCAAACTTACTGGTGAGCGATAAAGGTCTTCCCGGTTTAGCCATCTGTACTCGCCATCTCCGCCACACCACCTTCGACCCCGAAACGGGTCAGGTGAGTGCAGGTGCCGGAGAACCCATCGCCCGCCTCGCATGGCAGGCAGCAGAACGCGGTTGGCAAGGGTTGGAATGGGCTGTTGGCATCCCCGGTACAGTCGGCGGCGCAGTGGTGATGAATGCAGGCGCTCACACCAGCTGTACCGCTGATATTTTAGTCAACGTCCAAGCCCTCTCACCCAGCGGAAAAGCTGAGATTTTGACACCACAACAACTGGGATTTGCCTACCGCACCTCAATTCTGCAAGGAGGCGATCGCTTGGTGACGCAGGCAACCTTCCAACTCCAACCGGGAGCCGACCCAGCTAAAGTTATGGCAACAACTGCCAAACATCTAGAGCAACGGCGAACCACTCAACCCTACCATTTGCCAAGTTGCGGCAGCGTTTTCCGCAATCCCGATTCTCACAAAGCTGCCTGGTTGATCGAACAAACCGGACTCAAAGGCTACCAGATTGGCGGTGCCCAAGTCGCCCAACGCCATGCCAACTTTATCCTCAACTGTGGCGGTGCTAAAGCTAGCGATATTTTCCATTTGATTCGCTATGTTCAGCAGCAAGTGGAACAGCATTGGTCTCTGTGCTTAGAACCAGAAGTGAAAATCTTAGGTGAGTTTCAGCCTGCTTAAAGGTGTCGCCAGACGCCAGGGATACTAAGATTGAAATTGGCTTGCAAGTCTATCGCATACGGCATTAATAGTTATGACACAGAAAGGATTTGGCTTTGGCTTAGGCAAAATGAAAGAACTAGCCGAAGCTTTTAAAAAAGCCCAGCAGGTTCAAGAAGGTGCCAAAAGGCTCCAAGAAGAATTGGAGCAAATGGAGATTGGGGGAGAGAGTAGCGGTGGAAGCGTTAAGGTTTTCCTCAGCGGCAATCAAGAACCTCTGCGGGTAGAAATTTCAGCAGACGCCTACAATCAGGGAGCAGATGCTCTAGCTGAACTTGTAACAGCGGCAATGAAAGATGCCTACGAAAAATCCACCGCAACAATGCGACAGCGGATGGAAGACCTCACCAGTGGACTCGACCTGCCACTGTAACCCTTAAGGGATTTCCCAGGCATCAATATCTGCCGCTCTTCTTAGGCAGGCTTCTCGCCTGCCACCTACTTATCGTAGAGAGACGGCTAGCAGGCAAAACTGCGGGAATATTTCCTAGGTTTAGCAATCTTTATAAGATACGCATAATAACTTCAGGGATAGAGGAGAATTTGGCTCTACACTACTTTTTCTCTCCTCTGCTCCCTGGCTCTTCTGCCTATTGCGGCTGCTTTGCTGGCTGTATCTGTAGCCTTGGTAACTCCAAAAATGTTTTGTAGAGCCGATCTGCCAGCACTGTATTGGCTTCATCCGTCAAGTGAATGGCGTCTGAAAAAGCCTGACCTGGGAAATTCTGGTAAAGCTTGTAAAAATTCAGCACTTTCACATTTTCCGGAAAACTTCTCTGTAACTGCCCAGTCTTTGTGTCTATTTGTCCATAACCGGCTTGTACTCGCTGGGTGTAGGTTGAACCGAGTTCGCTTAAAAGCTCCCGTTCTCTGAGAGAAAGATTATTCGCTGAACGCCCGGTGATTTCTGGCTGAACTACCAAAACCAATGGAATCTGCGCCGCTGCTGTCAGACGAACCATCTGTGTCTGGTGATTTTGATAACGCTTAACCCGACGCTCCAGCTCAGTGGTGTTAGCTGGCAGACGTTGTGCTAAGGGGACGCTTTCCTCACTCACTGCCATCGTCAGCTGGTCCACAGACGGTTGTGGTTTTAACACCCAATACTGTGTTGCTTTCACTAAATAGGTCTGATTGAGCCAGCGATTCATGTCCTGAGTCAGCTCAAACCACAGATGCCCTGCTGCATTGTTCAGAAAGTTTTCTATATAAGGGATATCCGTTTCATTTTCAGTGCTGGGTAGCATTAAGTCTGCATACCCGTTCAAAACCACAATCGCATCAGGCTGGTAAGGCAAAATCTGGAGGGCAAGCCCAGCCAGTTCGTTTCCTGAAGTATAGCCAGGAACCGCCGCGTTAATGACACGATAGTTGCCTTCCCGAATCCGTAGCGGCAAGGCGAGTGCTTTCACCCGTTCTGGCTTGTAGTAGGGCAAGAAATCCGGGCGAAATTTCTCTGGAGAAGCTTTCTGCTGCTTTACCCGTATATTCAGACTACCTTCGAGCTTATGGGCAAACGTGGTTGCGTTATTGGAACTCATTTGACCAAAAGCTGTAGAACCGCCCAAAATGAAAATCCGAATTTCATCTTTGGGTTTCGCTTGAGAAACCGGCTGGTCATCACGAAAACCCTGTTCGTTAATGCGCCAGAATTTGCTCTGTTGATTTCCTGTCAGCTGATATCCCACTGATAAACGCCGTTTGGCAACCAGACGCCCAGAATTCGGTAAACCCCCGTAGGTTTGCTGGTTTTGATCGAGGAATTTAAGGCGGTAGGCGGTAACTTCTGTCGGTTCACCTTCATAGGCTGCCAATTCAGCATTTTTGCCCGCAACGCTCACAGCAACCCGTGCAAGCAGTTCCAAGAGAATCAAAATGAGGGGCAAAGCTAGGAGTAGGATGAGGAGCGAAGGCGGCTGGCGGCGTTTTTGATAAGGTTTGTAGCGGGACTTTTTAAACATCAAGTAATGAACCTCAAATGACCAACTAACAAAGGAAGTAAAAGGCAAAAAAGGGATGATTAAATGCTTGCCTTTCGCTTTCATGAGTTGCCGGTGGAGTCAGGCAGAATAACAAAAGTAAAGATTAACTCAATCCCGGCATTCGTTATCCCACTGCGATCCCAGTATGCAGCAATTTCGTTGCTAAACTTAACACCAGGGTAGATGACCACTTATGATTAATGAGTTATACCGATTGGCTTTCCTCTAATGCTGGTGCGGAATTAGAGACTTGTGAATGGGGAAGTGTATCAATCATTAAACGTACAAAACTAGACATCTTAGCATCAAATGTCCTACAAGTTATTATTCGTTTGCTTGGGCAATATTTGCCGGTCGCCTGCGGCAGAAAACATCATGAACCATTTGATTGAGCAAGCAAACTTAGAGGAACGGATCATCTGCGATTCTGCCGGTACAGCTGGTTATCACATTGGTCGTTCCCCCGACCGACGAATGGGAGTAGCCGCAGGACACAAAGGAATTAAACTCCAAGGTCAAGCGCGGCAGTTTCAAAGGTCTGACTTTGAGGACTTTGACCTGATTCTGGCAATGGATCGGGAGAATTACCGCGATATCCTCTCCCTTGACCCATCAGGGCAGTATCGGGACAAGGTGCGGCTGATGTGTGACTTTTGCACCCGCCATACTGCGACTGAGGTTCCTGACCCCTACTACGGTGGTCCGGAGGGGTTTAACCAAGTCATCGATTTACTTTTAGATGCCTGTGAGGGTCTGCTACAACACGTTAGTCAGGCTAATCGCTAATGGGCTAATTCGATTCAATAATTAGCCATTAGCAATTGACTATTCCACTAGATGATGCTCTAAGGCAAAACGCACCAGTTCGGCTCGGTTGCTAGTTTCCGTTTTTCTCAGCAGGTTGCTGACGTGCTTTTCCACCGTCCGAGGACTGAGGTGCAACTCGTTGCCGATGTCGGCGTTAGATAAACCCTTAGTGAGTAAATCGAGAACTTCCTGTTCTCGCTGAGTTAGGTTGAATGAGTTTGAAGGAGTATGTTGGGGAAGCCCAGGAGCTTCCACTTCCTTCTCTGGTGTGGCAACAGCATGAATCAGCGATCGCCATTCGACTTGAATCATCTGCGATCGCTCTAAAAGATTGCGAATCACGGCCCCCAACTCATCCAACTCAAACGGCTTGGGCAGATACAGATCGCAGCCTAATTGGTAGCCCCGAATCCGTTCTGAGGTCGTTGCACGCTCCGTTAAGAAAATTACTGGTAATAGACGAAACGCTGGGCGTTGACGGAGACGCCGCACCAGTTCATAGCCATCCATCCGGGGCATCATAATGTCTGTTACCAGCAAATGAGGATGATATGACTCAACTAAACTGAGAGCTGCTTGACCATCCTCAGCTGTAATAACTGAGTAGCCAGACATTTCCAGATAATCGCATATAGAAAGCCGAATTCCTGGATCGTCATCGGCAACCACGATGAGCAAAGGCATGGGCACAGAGGAAGAGCGTACATAACCCCTAGAATAGGTCAAGTCCATCCTAAAAGTGGGAACACTGTTCTGCCTCTTAAGGTGAAAACTGACCAATGCGTGAAAATCAACTGAAACGGAAACTCAAGCGAGGTGAGGTTGTCCTCGGCCCGTTCATCAACTGCGCCTATCCGGCTTTTATAGAAATCTGCGGACACGCAGGATTTGACTTTGCCGTGATTGACATGGAACACGGTGCCCTCAACACACTGGTTGCCGAAGACCTGTGCCGTGCAGCCGACTGCGTGGGATTGGCACCGATTGTACGCATCCGCAAGAACGACGCACCGCAAATTCAACGGGCACTGGACATCGGCAGTGCCGGTGTTCAAGTGCCTCAGATAGAAACTCAGTCCGACGCAGCGGATGTTGTGCGTGGTGCCAAATATAGCCCTCTTGGTTCGCGCGGACTTTCATTTTACACCCGTGCTGGCGTGTACGCAGCAGCAGGGACGCAAATTACAAATCAGCTCAACGAAGAATCTCTGATTGTCGTTCACGTCGAAGGGATTCGCGGCGTCGAAAATATTGAAGAAATTGTCAGCGTGCCCCACATTGATGTCATTTTCCTCGGCCCTTATGACTTGTCGCAGTCTTTGGGCATTCCGGGGCAAGTGCAAGACTCGCGGGTAATTGAGCTGATGCAAAAATGCGTTACCACGATTCGCAAGGCTGGGAAATCTGCGGGCACATTTGCCGATAATCCTGAAACAGCGAAGCAGTGGATTGATGCCGGAGTTCAGTACATAACTCTCGGTGTGGATGTCGGTATTTTCCTGCGAGCGTGCGAGGCTTTGGTAAAAGCAGTGCGAACTTAAGGCTGCCAGTTCAGTAAAATCCCAGAGAAGAAAGAAATATGTAAAACTATATCTAAATTTTTACATTTCACTGAGTCATTGGGAGGGAATCTTTATCAAAAATTTGTATTAATTTTGTATCATAAACAACCAAATTAAAAATTCTAAGTTTATGCTTAAAGAATAGCCTTCCTAAAGTAGGAAGGAAAACTGGGGATCGAAGCGTACTGGAGAAAAAGCGATGCAAACGCTACCGGGATCGACGGATTTGGCTTATGCCATGATGTTTACCTTACACAAAGTCCATTCCGTAAAGATAGAAGGTTTTAAGCCATTCTTTAGCGATCTTCCTGTTGACCCTTACATCAAGAATAATTATCGTTTCAGAAGATTATCTCGGTTCAAAGTATTTGGAAATGACTTAGTCAAACTACCGCATGGTTACTTGTTTCAAAGCAAGCAATACAATCCATTAGTCGGCGATATCAAGCGAGAGTATGCCGAACTAGATGATGCCATTACGAAGCTTGAAGATTTCAAAAAACTTGTTTTGGCATTTATTGATTACTGCCAACTCGACCCAGAAGCTGTTGAAATAGGAGTTCATCAAATTAGAACGACCTGTTCGCCAGATAATTATGGAAACCCTGCCCCTGAAGGGATTCATCGGGATGGGACTGATTTTGTCGGCATATTTTCTGTAGGGCGGGAAAATATTCAAGGTGGAGAAACCCATCTCTACAAATCCAAAAAGCATGACCCGGTTTTTTCTAAAGTTCTTCATCCAGGTGAACTGCTATTAGTCAACGATCGGGAATTTTTTCACTATACAACTCCCATTCAGCCACTATTTCACGGTGAAGGAACAAGGGACGTATTTGTTCTGACTTGCCCCAGCTTATTGACAAATTAAGAAGGAGAAGGATTGAATTTCTCAGTTTTAGCTGTGCTTTTTTAGTTAGTGTTTTGAGCAGCTTGAACGAGCGTCTCGGCATTGAGAGGTAGAGTCTCTAAACTTTCGTATTAGCCATAGGGGCACGGCAACGCTGTGCCCCTACTTAAACTTAAACTGAGGGGATGTAAAACTTAGCCACTCCCCTGTTTGCGGAAGCTAGCGGACAGATCTCAATTTCCTCGATTAGAGCCGTATTCAGCATCCTTTGAGTTGAAGCTTTGTCTTCGCTCTAAAATGCCAAATTTATGATAAATCAGAGCCATTTAAATGGCGGAAACCCTCAAACTGCTGGGTTTGCCCAAATTGCCTTGTAAAACAACACTCCGCTGATTAGCATCAAGATGGCGCAGAATTTTGTAAATTGCCTCAATTTGATCGGAGGCACCCGCTTTCTGAGCCAACTCAGTTAAAGAAAGGGGCGCGCCTTCCTCTTGTACTGCCTGTAAAACTCGTCTTTGCAAGTCGAGAATGGCGGCGGCAGCCTTTTTACCCGCTTCTACCCCTGGCTGGTGATAAGCATTGATATTGACCAGGAACCCATAAAGTCCGACAGCCCGGTCATACAAAGCAATTAACGCACCTACCATCCGGGGATTTACCTGAGGAATCGTCACGGTGACAGAATCCCGCTGGTTTTCATACAGAGCTTGTCGGGTTCCCTGGAGTAAACCAGAGAGATAGTCGCCGGATGTAACTTCCGGCTCGACGAAGGGGGAGTTACCCTGTCGGTCTTTTAAGACTTCAATGAAGGTCAGAAAGAAATTCGGGACACCCTCTCGCAACTGCTGCACGTAAGCGTGTTGGTCGGTTGAGCCTTTGTTGCCATAAACAGCAATCCCTTGGTAGACGATATTTCCGTCAAGGTCTTTTTCTTTGCCCAAAGATTCCATGACTAGCTGTTGCAAATAGCGGCTGAATAGCAGCAGGCTGTCTTTGTAGGGCAACACCACCATATCTTTTTCACCTTTGCCATTTCCGGCGAAGTACCAGCTCATCGCCAGTAGTGCGGCTGGATTTTTCTTGACTTGGGGCAGGCGAGTGGCAGTGTCCATTTCTTTGGCACCGGCAAGCATGGCGCGGATATCGATGCCCTGCAAGGCGGCTGGGAGCAATCCTACGGCTGACAGTTCCGAGGTACGTCCTCCCACCCAATCTTCCATTGGGAAGGTTGCCAACCAGCCTTCTGAGTTTGCCTGTCGATCTAATTTGCTGCCTTCCCCAGTGATGGCAACAGCTTGAGGGGGAAAGTTCAGATTCTGCTCAGCAAAGGCTTTTTGCACTTCTAGCATGCCATTGCGGGGTTCTGGCGTTCCCCCTGATTTGGAGATGACTAAGACGAGGGTGCTGTTCAGCCGATCTTTGAGCTGGGAGAGGATACGGTCAATGCCCGCCGGATCGGTGTTGTCAATGAAATGGATGGCGAGGGGCGGGAAGTCTGGGGCGATCGCTTGGGCGACAAATTGGGGACCGAGTGCCGATCCGCCGATACCGATGGAAACAATATCGGTAAACTTTGGAGCGTTGGGTGGATGAATTTCGCCACTGTGGATTTTTTGGGCAAACGCTTCAATCTGCTCTAAAGTTTGGACAATCTGTTGTTTGATTTCCGGAGTGGGCGCTAAATCCGGGTCGCGCAGCCAGTAGTGACCTACCATGCGGTTTTCATCAGGGTTTGCGATCGCGCCTCCCTCCAGTGCCTCCATCTCCTGAAACGCCTTCTCAAACCTCGGCTGCATCGCCTCGACAAACTCACTATCAAACCGCATCCGGCTGACATCGAGGTAAAAGTCTAACCCCTCATGGTAGTAGAGCCATTCTTGGTAACGTTGCCAAAGTGCAGCAGCATCCATAAGTAAATCTCAATAAGCGTGTTTCCAGTCAACACAAGTTTAAGGTAAGCTTCAGCATCACTTTTGACGAATTAGCCTGTCAATTCGTCAATTGGGCAATTTTCCCACCCCAAATTGAAATTGAGAATTGCTTTAGAGTGCTGTACGGCTAGATTTATCTGAAGATAGCCAGGAAAATTCCCTCGACCGTTCCATTCGGCCTTACAACGACCGAATTTCAACTCGAAAGCCTCTTAAAGACGCGGTTTGGGCAGAACCCGCAGAAATTTAACAAGATGCCCGGTCACTTCAATCGCAATCAGATAGTCATCTATCGTAAAGCGGTAGAAGATACTATCAGACCCGATTCCCCGGAGTTCCGGCAAATCGGTAATTCGCTCGATCCGCATGAACTCCTCAAAGACGAATTCATATATCCGCTCTCTAGCCGCGTATTCTAAGTTCTTCAGGTCTCGCAGAAAAGACCGGGCATAGCGCACTTCTAGTTTCACAGGGCAACTGGCTCTTACTCCAAATGGCAGATACTTTTTCTTTTTACTGCGAAATTTGGCTAAAAGAGCTTTTTACCCCTTGATTCAGCCGACGAACAGGGGAAAACTTAGGGGAAATGCAACATCCGGAGAGCTTCTTCGCGGGTTAGGGTTTCCCCCGGCTGTACGGTATGCTTCGACTCTTGGATGGCTTTGAGCATATACAGGTCATAATAAATCTGTTGTAGAACTTTCCAGGCGTCATCCAAGTTGTCATCAGCGAGTTGATCGATTAAATCGGGTAGCTGAGCAGTTAAGCGTTGTAATCGACCTCTGAGAAAATTCATAATTAAACACTAGCGAACAACGTAACATTCCCTAGAGCCTTCTTGTTAGAGGGATCTTGGACAATCTAAAGCTTAGAGCTTAGAGTTTATAGTTTATTGAGTCTCATAAGCGTGGCATGGTTGGCTATCTCATCTTTTTGACAATTTCTACGACAATTTTTGCCCTGTTTAGCTTGGGTTTAAATTTACAGTGGGGCTTCACCGGACTGATTAATTTTGGGCATATTGCCTTTATGACAGTCGGTGCATACACCACAGTGTTGTTGAGCTTGCAGGGGGTTCCCCTAATTTTCGGGGTGGCTATCGGTGCTGTTTTAGCAGCGCTGCTAGGGCTGTTAATCGGTTTATCAACTCTACGGTTGCGCGAGGATTACTTAGCAATCGTGACCATCGGCGTTTCCGAGTTGCTCCGTTTGGTTGTTAATAATCAGCCATTGCCAATGGGCAAAGAATTCCGGCAAGGATCGTTTGGGGTATATGGATATGCCTTGCCGCCGGGAGATAAGCTTGGTTTGATGGTGTTGTCGCTGCTGGTATTGGGGCTGACATTTTGGCTGCTGGAGACGTTGGTGCGATCGCCTTGGGGTCGAGTACTAAAAGCGATTCGAGAAGATGAGCAAATTCCTAAAGCATTAGGAAAAAATGTCTTTTGGTACAAATTACAATCTTTCATGCTGGGAGGCGCGATCGCCGGAGTCGCTGGGGCTTTTTTGGCATGGCAGACGACAACGGTTTACCCGAATAACTTTGAGCCACTGACGACTTTCTATGCTTGGACGATTGTTGTCTTGGGCGGTGCGGGTAACAACGTGGGCACAATCCTGGGAGCGGTGATTTTCTGGGGTTACGATAGTTTGACTCGCTTTTACTTACCTCAGTTGGTGCAACTGGATGCCTCGCGGGAAGGGGCATTTAGAATCATGGTGATTGGTTTAATCCTGATGGTGCTGATGGTTTGGCGTCCACAAGGTATCTTAGGGAAAAAAGAGGAACTGACCCTTGGCAAATAACTCGCACATTCCGCCCAATCGGTTGTCTGAGGGGTCTTTAAACGGGGGCGGCAAGCATCTCGAAGAAAGCCCCGATTTAGTCGAAGCAGACCCAAAACCCCCACTCTCAGAAATCGCTTTACTCGCTGCCAGCGGACTCTGTAAAAGCTTCGGCGGAGTTCGGGCTGTCGATAATGTCGAGATTACGGTACCGCAAGGCAGTATCACGGGACTGATTGGCCCGAATGGTGCTGGCAAAACGACGCTATTTAATCTCCTATCAAACTTCATTCATCCAGACAAAGGGCGGGTGATTTTTGACGGCGAACCGATTCATTCGTTGCAGCCCTATCAAATCGCTCAGATGGGAATGGTCCGCACATTTCAGGTCGCGCGGGTGCTATCGCGGCTTTCGGTGATGGAAAATATGCTGCTGGCAGCTCAAAAACAGACTGGGGAAAACTTTTGGAAAGTTTGCTTTCAACCCCATCTGGTGGCTAAGGAAGAACGGCAGCAGCGAGAAAGAGCCACGATTCTGCTGGAATCAGTAGGGTTGGCCGCGAAGGCGCAGGATTACGCCGGGGCGCTCTCTGGAGGGCAACGCAAGCTGCTGGAAATGGCACGGGCGCTGATGACGCAGCCAAAGCTAATTTTATTGGATGAACCGGCGGCTGGGGTGAATCCGACGCTGATTAGACAAATTTGCGACTACATCACCCAATGGAATCAGGAGGGCATGACCTTTTTGATTATTGAACACAATATGGATGTAATCATGTCCTTGTGCGACAAGGTCTGGGTTGTCGCTGAAGGTCGCAATCTTGCTGTGGGTACGCCCATTGAAATTCAGCGCAATCCACAAGTCTTAGAAGCTTACCTGGGGCAATAGAGCAGCGATCGTGTCCCATTGGTTAGCAGTAATTACCCAGACGTTAGTTTTGCTCTTGAGTGGCGCGGCACTTTTCTTGAGTTCCTGGATTGTGGTTCCAGCGCCCACGATGTCCCTACTGCCCTTAGGAGTAGGGGCACCGGAAGTCAGTCCTTGGTTGGTGGTGCTAAACGCGATCGCAAGTCTGTTGGTGCTGGTAACGATCCGTCGCACTCCGTGGCAATTTCTGGCTTTGGCTGCTAGTTTGCTAGCACTGCTTTTGAGTGTTTTGCCACTGTTACAGATGCCAGCGACACAACAGCATCTAGCTGTGGCAATGCAAGACGGTCTCGGCAACTACAGGGGAAATTTGCCTAATCGTCAGCAAACAGGGATGCGCGAACAACCGTTCGTGCTAGCTGATGTGTTTCGAGGCATCAATCCGGGTGAAAGTCGCTATACCTCTGGCATCGTCTTTTCAAACCCAGATGGTGTCCCGTTGAGTATGGATCTCTACCGACCGCCGCAAGTCGGCAATTATCCAGCGCTAATTATCATCTACGCTGGGGCATGGCGGAGCGGCGACCCAACCCAAAACGCTGATTTCAGCCGTTATATGGCAGCGAGGGGCTATAGTGTCTTTGCCATCGATTACCGACACACGCCGCGCTACCGTTTTCCCGCGCAGCTAGATGACGTGCGTGCCGCCTTAGCCTTCATCCACCAACACGCAGCCGAGTACGAGGCTGACCCAGAACGGATTGCATTCGTTGGACGTTCCGCAGGCGGACATTTAGCAATGCTGGCGGCTTATGAGCCGCCAGCATTGCCTGTAAAAGCAGTGGTTAGCTATTATGGCCCAGTGGATCTGTCTGGAGGCTATGCCAACCCGCCACGCCCCGATCCCATCGATACGCGAGCGGTTTTAAAAACATTTATGGGTGGAACGCCTGCGACCATGCCCGATCGGTATCGTCTGGCTTCACCGATTAGCTATGTTAGGCGATCGCTACCGCCAACTTTATTGGTGCATGGAAGCCGCGATAATTTAGTGCAATTAAAATTTATCCAGCAAATGCATCAACGTCTGCGTGCAGATGGAAATATATCTGTTTTGCTGGAAATTCCTTGGGCTGAACACGCTTTTGACGCTGTCTTTCAGGGGCTTAGCAACCAGTTAGCGCTCTATCATACTGAGCGATTTTTAGATTGGGCACTACGTTAATTAAAAAATGACGATGTTCGATAATTTTGATGTGGCTGAAATTGATACCACTGAAGCAAGAATCCATTTGGTTAAGGCGGGATCTGGTCCTGCACTGCTCTTGCTACACGGCTATCCTCAAACCCACGTCATGTGGCACAAAATAGCACCTCGTCTTGCTGAGAATTTTACAGTAGTGGCACCGGATTTGAGAGGTTACGGCGACAGTTCCAAGCCGGAAGGCGAACCGGGTCATCGGAATTATTCAAAACGAGCGATCGCGCAAGATCAGGTCGAGGTGATGTCAAAATTAGGTTATGAAGAATTTTATGTAGCCGGTCATGACAGGGGCGCACGAGTCGCTCATCGCATGGCACTCGATCATCCTAACCGAGTTAAGAAACTAGCATTATTAGATATCGCGCCTACTCATAAAATGTACGCGACGACCGATCGAGATTTTGCCACGGCTTACTACCACTGGTTTTTTCTCATTCAACCCGATGGCTTACCCGAAACCTTGATTGGCGCTAATCCTGAATATTACCTCCGCACCTGTTTAGAAAGATGGAGTCAAGATTTTTCTGCCTTTGTTCCGGAAGCCTTGGCTGAGTATATTCGGTGCTTTAGCGATCGCGCTACGATTCATGCCACCTGCGAAGATTATCGCGCCGCTGCTACCATCGATTTAGAACACGATACCCTAGATATGGAGAAAAAAATTCTCTGTCCGGTGCTAGCTCTTTGGGGCGGAAAAGGAATTATTGGGCGCAAATATGATGTTTTAGAAACCTGGCGCGATCGCGCAATTGATGTACGCGGTAAGGCTATCAATTGCGGTCACTTTCTACCCGAAGAAGCGCCAGAAGAAACTTATCTTGCCCTCTATGAATTCTTGGCAACGTGAAGGCGGGGAGCCGAAGAAATAACTTATAAAAAATATAGAATTGCTATAGTGAAAATCTATATTGTCAGCCTAAAAGAATTGCCACATTATTCCCAAACATTGATTGCCAAATATATACAAAATTCATGCAAAAATTAGCTGCGGGGCTTATTTTCGGAATGCTTGTCCTTGCTGTTGGCGCTGGAGGCTGCGATTTTATCCCTAATCCGGATGGCGAAATTTCGCCATATGAAACATCACCAGGCACCCCAAGCCCCAAATCGTCCAGTTCCTCCAGTAATTTCCTAACCTTGGAAGAGTACACTCACGAACTCATCAATCAATATCGAAAGTCCCAAAATTTGCCACCTCTGACGCTAGATTCTCGAATTAGCAAAGAGGCAAGGGCACATAGTCAGGCAATGGCAAATGGTGCGGTTCCTTTCAGCCATAATGGATTTGAGCAGCGAGCGAAGGCAATTGGTAAATCAATTTCTTATGGCGGTGCATCTGAAAATGTGGCATACAATCAAGGCTTTAGCGATCCAGCCAAGCAAGCAGTAGAAGGTTGGCTAAAAAGCCCCGGTCATCTGAAAAATATTCAAGGTCAGTATGATTTAACTGGGGTAGGTGTTGCCAAGAACGCAAAGGGCGAGTATTACTTAACCCAAATATTCATTAAACGCCGATAAGGAGAGAAAATTGGAAGATTTTCAGGTATGCGATCGCGACCTTTCCGAGGAGATATTGTCTCAGTATCTGCAAGAGTCAGCGATCGCAGTGGATACGGAAACAATGGGATTGATACCCCAACGCGATCGCTTATGCTTGGTGCAACTGTGTGACGCCCAAAACCGCGTTACAGTCGTGCGAATTGCCAAAGGACAGATAGACGCTCCCAATTTAAAACAACTGATGGAAGCCCCCAATATCCTAAAACTATTTCACTTTGCCCGTTTCGATGTTGCCCAACTACGACAAAATTTAGGCATCTATGTAACTCCAATTTTTTGTACTAAAATTGCCAGCAAGCTTGCCCGTACCTATACTTCCCGCCACGGTTTAAAGGAGTTGGTGCAAGAGCTAGAGAAGGTAGAACTCGACAAAACGGCTCAAAGTTCAGACTGGGGAAATGCTGCAAACTTATCCGAAGAACAACTCCGCTATGCAGCGAATGATGTTCGTTATCTACTCAGCGTGCGACAAAAACTAATTGCAATGCTGCAACGTGAAGGGCGGTGGGAAGTTGCTCAGCAATGTTTTGAATGTTTGCCCACGATTGTGACTTTGGATTTGCTGCAATATAAGGATATTTTTGAACACTAAAAACGTGGATACAATAACTTATAAAATTCACGTCCTCTAGGGGCATGGTAATGCCATACCCCTACACAAGAAATAGCGGTTAAATCTACGTTTCTCATCTATTAGCAATTACGGGTTCACAATTTATTAACAGTTAGCAGTCAGAATCGTCTCAACTGGAAAGCCTACTGCTTTCCACGCCGCTACGCCCCCTCTGATTTCAGACACTTGTTGATAGCCAGCCGCACGCAGTTTTGTAGCACCAACTGCGGTTTCTTCATCGGTTTCACCGTAAATGTAAATATCACGGGTGAGTTCCAATTTGGTGAGGGCGCGATCTACTAATTCGTTCATTGGCATGGGGATGGCTCCCATGATGTGGCTAATATTAAATTGGCTGCGATCGCTTACATCAATAATCGTCAAAGCCGGTTCACCCCAGTCTAGCCGCGCTTTCAGGTCATAAACACGAGATTGGGCTTGCAGCGTTGGCGGTGACGGAATAATCCAAAAGAACTTATTCATCGCTGGGTATCATCTTCTATGGCGTTCCCTGAAATTTAACAATAATTTTTAACATTTGCAAATTTTTATAGATAAAGTATTTACACTTGAGGGAATTTATGCCTATTTGTATAGGTGAAATTACTTAGAAAGTATAATCATTAGCTTTGACGATAAATGCTAGAAAAAATCTAAGATTTTCTTTTCCTGTATTGGCTGATTAGTAAGTATTTTTTAAAATTTATTTTATGAGAACTTTCAATTGCATTAAACGCAAAATAACCTTTAACAAAGGCATTTTGACAAAACTATAGGAAATTTTTTTCAATAAACTGAAAATTTTAACTGCAAATCAGGCAAAAATGCTTGATAGAAAATGGCTGTAATAAGATTTAAAATATAAGGTGTTTCAGGACTGGCATTAAGTAAAAATGTTCCCTGTCAAATCCGTCTCATCATAAAGTAATCCAACCGGGCTTGGGGAGCCGGGTTAGGTTTCGGGAATTGCAGGAAGAGAATGTAATGAATTAGCTAGATTAAATTCAAATATTTAATCTAGCTAATTCATTACATTTTGAAATCATAATTCATTCTGCTTATTGCTTCTGAAGAAACGATTGCCGTGTTAGGATCGCTATCGATTAGATGAGCTTTAGTAGTGGTGCAAGAAAATGGAATTCAATGAACTGTTAACCTTAGCGCTGATGCTTAGTCCGGGTCTTTTACTGTCAATTTTGATATTGGCTGCTTTTGCGGCTGGCGGCTAAGACTATTTTTAGGTTCAGATGGGAAATTCCCTGAAATAGGAAGCCAATTGGCTAGTTGCCAACTATGCGATCGCAAGTTGGTAATAAAACGAGCAACTTTAACCGAAGCGATCGCCTAAAATGCCAAAAATAGGCGATAACTTCTCATCGAAACAATATCCTCTCTTGAGCTAGAGACAGAATTGCGATCGCAGATGACATATCGCTGAGAATTTGACTAAATTTAATCAGCGAATTTTTCGCTGTTAGAAGGTTTGTGAGACAGGGAAGAACCAGTCAACGATTCATCCAGCTGCATCCGTTGTTCAAGCTGGCGTAAGAAATAGCCAGTCATCATGGCTGATGCCAATAGACCTGCTAAATTTTCTCTGTCGGTCGTAATTTGAACGTTAAAATTCTCTGAGGGAAGCATTCCCACCAGTCCCTGAACGTTCTGCGAGACGATTTGCTTAATGTCCGGCGTGACAGATTTGGCAACTCGCGCTAAAACTTCTGGAGATTGGTGCTGAATATATTGGAGGAGCTGATTGACTTGTGCATCTTCAGGCTCGCGGTCGAACAATTCAGGGTTAAACACCATTGGAATAAAAAGATTTGAGTAGCTTTCCTTCTACTGTAAACGATTGTGTTGTTTGGCTACTCCATACTCTTGGTTATCAAATGTAAGCCGATAGAGAGATTTTTTGAAAAAGATGCTCTGTGAAACACCAAATGGCTGATTTTACGGTGCATCCTGCTGAGTCAGTTGGGGGAGTTGTTCGACTTCAAAATATTGATGAAATTTTTCCGTAACCTGTAACCAGTAGGAACGACCATCGGCTTGTCGGCGCTTGCGGATAAAACCCAGTTCGACAAGTTCCTGGACGTGCTGATAAGCTCCCGAACCGCGCAAATCGACCAACTCAGATTGGGTAATGGGGCCTTTGAGGGCGATCGCTGCCAGCGTCCTCAAGGCTCCTACCCCTAAGTCTAGCGGCACTAACGCCTCTACCAAACCTTGAAAGGGCGAGCGCAATTGTAAGGTAAAGCCTTCAGGCGTTTCCACCACTTCTAGGGCGCTATCCCGGTGGGCATAGTCAGTCATGAGTTCAATCAGGGCATCTTCGGCGTTATCGCGATCGCATTCAGCATATTCGGCAATTTCGCTAACCGAGATCGGCTTACCCTTGAGATAAAGAATGGCTTCAATTTTCGAGGCGAGGCGAGGCATCATTACTCATTCGTCATTAGTCAGTCATTGGTCATTCGTCATTAGTCAGTCATTGGTAAGAGACTCTGAACAAAAGACGAATGACTAAATGGGTTAGTCTAGCTGGCGTCCGGTGAGTTCAACGAAAATATCTTCTAGATTGGACGGGCGAACCATCATACCAGTTTTATCTGGTGCAGCGTCAAGATAAGCGTTGGCTTTTTCCAGATTGGGGAAGAATTTGTATTCCCAGCGATCTCCTTGTTGTTTCATCACCAACCCTTCGCCGTGTTTAGAGCGCAACTGTTGCAAGGTGCCAAGCTCAATCAACTGACCGGCATCCATGATACCAATGCGATCGCACAAATATTCCACCTCATCCATGTAATGCGTCGTCAGCAGCATTGTCATCCCTTGGTTATTCAAATCCCGGATAATTTCCCAAAGACGGCGGCGTGTTTGCGGATCTAATCCCACCGTTGGCTCATCCAAAAAAAGAATAGAAGGTTGATGCAATAAGGCTCTGGCAATTTGCAATCGGCGCTTCATGCCACCTGAAAGGGTTTTTACCAAGCTATCTCGCCTGTCTACCAGTTCCACGTATTCCAGCCATCGATCGATGTCCTGCTGTCGCTGGCGCTGGGGAATATGGTGCATCCGCCCATGCAGTTCCATATTTTCCCAAACCGTCAAATCGGCATCCACGCTGATTTGTTGCAATACCACCCCAATATTTTGTTTTACCTGCAAAGGTTGTCGTACCACATCATAACCAGCGACCTCAATTTGACCCTCGCTGGGTTTTGTTAACGTGGTCAACATCCGAATTGTGGTGGATTTTCCCGCACCATTCGGACCAAGGAGTCCAAACATCTCTCCAGATTTAATCGTAAAGGAGAGGTCGTTGACGACAGGGATTTTGTTGTAGAGTTTGCGGACGTTCTCAAGGGAAACAGCAGTCATAGGAATTATTAAAAATTAGAAATGATTGAACTTTCAATATTTAATTCGCTATTTTCCTTTCCCTCCATTTCTTGCAAAGATTGCCAGCCAGCTTGCCACTGGGAGGGATTTTTTAGCAGCTTGGCGTTAATCCAGAAACGCACATTTGGGTCGCAGGAAGCAACCATTTCTGCAAAAACAAACTTGCCTTGGTTTTTGCGATTAACTACCTGAAAATGTCGCCATCCCCACGTTTTTTGCTGGGCTGTCCATTTGGAACCAACTAAGTAGGGAAATTTTTGTTTTTTCTGCATTTTCTATTTAATAAAATATTTTTCAACAAAAAATACTAAATCATGTTGCTAGATTTTTGGCACTTCTGAATTAGATTTATTGCACGGCATCATCAGGACAATTTGCTCTTGATTTTACGCACGCAACAGACGAGACGAATGAAGAAGTGAAGGATGCGATAGCGAAGCGCCGACCTGTCGGTTCGCTCTTCCCATCCCTCACAAGCGCGATCGCATCCTACTACTGGCTTTACTCAAGAGGGTGTTTTGAATCACTCTCAGCCAAGTAAACATTTTCTAGAGATTCTCTAGCCGTGTCGAGATTCTCTTGTTCTTGTGTGGTTTCCGCTGGTGATTCGACTTCGCCTGCTTCAATTTGCTGCTGAAATTCTAACAGCGTCTCATACATTTCTTCGTTAATGTTGAATATGGGTTCTTCAGTCATGAATTAATCTCCGTTTAAAAATTGTGACTTTAAGCTGTTTCCGATTCTTCCTGAGAGGTAATCTGGGCGATCGCTTGTTGGAATTCTTCCAAAGAGCTAACGGTAATTGCCCGCTTCAGAAGCTGTTTCAGCACAGCCAAATCTTCGATATTATTGATACTCTCAGCAATCGAGCTGGGCACCGTTTCAAACCGTGTCTCCAAAACTTCGATGACATTCTCTCTAGAATTCTGTACGATTCCCTTGCGGATGCCTCTCCGCTCAATTGGCGTGATAAAGGGCATTCTTCTTTCCTCCTCGTAACGACTTAGTGTTTCTTCAAACCCAAACTGTAATTCCTCTGGTAACACCATCATCCATTCAATTAACCGGAACAACTCTAGGATGTTTTCTCGGCTGTAGCCTCGTTCATATAGCCCTCGAACTAGGCTCAATTTCCACTCTAACCGTCCTTCGGGATTGCGGCGCGTTGCCTGTGCTTTCAGATGAGCCATGATGATGACAGCAAAAGGATTAGTGCTTTGCTCTAAACTTTGCCACTGCGCTTCATAGTCCAATAGTTTGACAGTGGGAAACCGCAAACTAACTCTTGCGCCCCAAATTTCATAGCCATAACTCTGCGGACGCCAAGACACTTGCTCGTCTGCTAAAACTGCTAAGCTGGCAACTTGCCGCCGGTATCGGTCAAAAAGGCGGTAATTATAGACATACATCCGCTCAGCAAAATTAGCATCGACTTTGCTTTGAACTTCGATGTGAATCAGTACCCAAGTTTCTTCGCCGTTTTGTCGCCAGACTTTTACCAGTTTATCGACTCGACGCCTCCCCAGTTCTGCATCGCGGACGACTTGTTGAAGTTCGGTGTCGAGAAATTCGTAGCCCTGCGACCAGTTGATGTCAGCATAAGCTTGCGGGAAGAAGAAAGCCATGAAGTCAGTAAAATAAATCTCCAAAGCTTCCTTCCAAGGGCTATCGTAATCAGCCTGAGGGTTGGTCATGATTCAGGAAGATTCGCGATCGCAACTGGCTCCAATGGATCGGCAAGCTCAAACTGGAAGACGCGAGAATAAAAGTAAAATTCCCCATCAATGGCGCGTTTAATATTCTCTGAACGGCGAAAACCGTGCTGTTCGCCTTCAAAAGGAACATAAGCAACTGGCAACCCTTTGGCACGTAGTGCCTCTACCATCATCTCCGCTTGGTTGGGTGGGACAACTCTGTCTTCTAGCCCTTGAAAGAAAATGACCGGACAAGAGAGATTCTCCGTAAAGTAAATAGGCGATCGCTCTTGATAAATATCTTGCCGCTGTGGGTAAGGGCCAATCAGCCGATCCAGATAGCGCGATTCAAATTTGTGGGTATCTCTGACCAGCGCCTCTAAGTCGCTGACGCCGTAGTAACTCGCACCTGCCTTGAAGACATCGCGGAAAGTCAGGGCGCACAGCGTCGTGTAGCCACCCGCACTACCACCGGCGATCGCCATCCGGTTTCCATCCACCAAGCCTTGTTGGGCCAGATACCGCGCCCCATTCACGCAATCATCCACATCCACAATCCCCCACTGCCCATCCAGCCGCTGATGGTAGGCGCGTCCATAGCCGGTGCTGCCGCCATAATTGACATCTAGATAAGCAAATCCGCGACTTGTCCAGTATTGAATCCGCAAGTTCAGCTGGCTAGAGGTGGCTGCTGTCGGTCCTCCGTGGCTTTTGACGACCAAGGGCGGCAACTCACCATCGGGTGCCCTATAGTCGCGGTTTTGGGGCGGGTAGAAGAAGGCGTGAGCGGTTAATCCGTTCTCGGTAGGAAATTCAATCGGTTGCGGGGCGGACAAGTACCCGGCGTCAATTTCTAACTTACTGGAGCGCTGTAACACTTCTATCTGCTGCGTAGCCATATCCATTTGGATAATCGAGCTAAATTTGGTCGGCGAACCAGCAATAAATCCCACACGACCCGCAGATGCTTTGAGGGACGAAATTTCAGTGTAGTCCGTCTCAATTTTCTCCAGCTTTCCTGTCTCCGTGTCGAGACTCGCCAGATGCCAAATGCCTTGCTGAGTGTAGGTGCAGATAATCCGTTCTTCAGATTCAAAAGCATAGGTGGACATCCCAAAAATCCACTGTGGAAGCCCAAATTCAGCCTCCATTTCGCATCGCAGTTCAATTCCCCCGTCCTTTCCTGTCAAGGGGGGTTCAACGTCTTTCCCCCCCCTTTTTAGGGATGCCTGGGATTGCCATCTGTAGAGATTCCACCAGCCACTGCGATCGCTAACAAAGTGTAAAATACCATCCGGCGACCATTCTGGCTGAAAAATAGACTCATCAACCCCACCAGCAACCCGTTGGCTTTCACCCAAGGAACCATTCGCTTCAATCTGTGCAACCCATAATTCGGTTCCATCCCACGGCAGATTCGGATGATTCCAAGTTAACCAAGCCAGCTGAGAACCGTCAGGACTGAGGCGTGGAGATGAGTAAAAGTCGTTTCCAGACACTAACACCCGAATATCATCACCATCTTCCAAGTTGATGCTAACCAAGGTATTGATTGGTTCGCGCTCGCCTGTGGTGTGGTCTTCGCGCACAACATACAACCGCCGCTGTTTCCGGTCAATTATTCCATCCGCATAGCAGAAGCTTCCTTCTGGTGTCAGCGGTTGCGATTCTGCACCTGGAGTCTGCCGATAAAGGCGCTGATCCGCGAAATTGGAAAAATAAACGGTGCCATCAGCGACGCAGAAGGCACCACCGCCGTATTCATTGACACGGGTTCGGACGTTAAAGGGAGGTGGAGTAACATCAATCGTTTTCCCCTCTGGGGTACGTCGCACAATCACATTCCGTCCGGCTTCTGCGGGTCGCCCCTCAATCCAGTAAACATCCTCGCCATCAAAGGCAATCTGCCCCACTCCAATCGTTTCAGAAACAATTAAGTCAGAGGTGATGGGCGATTTCCAGGAACCATAAGGTGCTACTTGTGCTTGGGTCATGTTTTTACTTCTACAACCAAATATTGATGAATGTATATACTTTAGGACTAAACTACTATCTTCCGAGTATTAGATTACTGGAGTTTTGTCAGTTAGTTTTCGTTCTTTAACCCAGCAGAAGAGTTGGGTTTCAGTATCTTTGAATCCATGCTAAGGATTCAGTAATTTTGGGGCAGACAGAAACTTTTTGAAAATGCGAAATGTTGCATATTTATCGCAATTATATTTAAGTTTTGAGATTCCAGGGTTTCAGATCCCCGACTTCTTAGAGAAGTCGGGGATCTCGCCTTCACGAATTATTTAGGTCTGCTATACAAACTCTATAGCCCTAAAAAACTCTAGTAAGATTTTAGATCCAACGGCTTAACTTCTATTGAGGAGGAAACTGCTGCTCGTTGACGATGGTAAATCCTGAAGAAACTGAGCCGTAAGAACGAACTTTGTCAAAAATTTTTACTAATTCCCTTGAAGGTTTCCGGGTAGAAATCTTCTGTCGCGACCTTTTTTGGAAATTAAAGACCTCTATAGGGCCTGGTTCGCTAGGATTCTCGCAGGCAAAAACTATCTCAGAAGATGAAATAAATCCTAAATAGGAATTGCTTTCAAATCCTTCACAATTAGAAAAAGCCAATATTTTATAGCGATTAAGAGTGTCTAAAACTAAATGATTAACCCAAGAATTATTTAAGCCATCAAAAACATCTAATCTTAACACTAAATATCTATCATCCGGGGAAAAAGAGACTGGATTAGCAATAACGTAGTTATGAATATTGTTACTTAAGCCCAGAATATCTCCCAGCCTTTTTGTACTTGATAGTCCATCCTTTTCAATCACTAATTCTCCAAGAATTTTATCAGCAGTATTGGGATTACATTTTATCAACAAGTTATTGTTTGCCCGACTGTTGGCTTGACCAACTCTCCGAATATTCATATTCAGATAAATTGAATTGATCCCATTCGGTGAGGTTAGTTTCTGGGATTGATAGCGAACTTGCGTAGAACCCTGACAATTTCCATTCAGTCTGCTAATAATTTCTCGACTTAAAGTGGCGAAATCGGAATCTTGAGCCGATGATTTGTTCGCGTAGCTCGAAATAAATCCAAGAATAATTGCAATATAAATTAACGTTGATTTTAGCGATCGCATCCAAAATTCTCTCCAAAAGCAGCCAAGTCGTTCGCACACGGCTATCATGCTGCCAGTTCTAACTCTAAAACGATTATCCTGGCGACCGGCTCGCAGAGGCATCGCAGCGATCGCGCACGCGAGAAAGCGGGTGTTCCTCTAAATATGGCTCAAAGTGGCTCAAATACCATCAGAGGAACCAGTAGATAGCCAGTTTCTAAGGCAAGCAGGCAGCCTATGCCCAAAAAACGACCCTCTTCATCGTTCAGCCGCAACTTTCCCTCTTCAGCGTCCGTCAAGGCAGGAAAGGAAAGGGGGCGAAAAGGAATGCGCTGACCTTGGCACCAGGCTTTAGCGTCTGTTGCTTGTAAGGTGACAGCTGGGAGATGCCCCAAAGCTGCCGACGCTAGAATTGGATGAAACGTTCCTTGTTTGAGCTGTTCTTCCAATTCTTCAAAAGTCAGGCTATCTGATAGCTGGAAGCCGCTACTCTCAGTGCGAGTCAGGGCGGCAAGGGTGCCGCCAGTTGCACACGCCAAACCTAAATCGCGAGCGATCGCTCTAATATAAGTTCCAGGGCCACAAGCGAGCGCTACATCTAATTCTGGAAAATCTCCTTCTCTCCACTCCAATATTTCTAGCTTATAAACTTCCACCTCTCGCGCTGGAACTTCAATCATTTCACCCGCCCGTGCCCTATCGTACAGGCGTTTTCCCTCAACTTGAATGGCGCTGTAACTAGGTGGCACCTGCTGAATTTTTCCTTCAAATTGCCTTAGCGCTGCTTGCACCTTTTCTACAGTTAATTCTGGTACTGGCTGGGCACTGATAATTTCCCCTTCCAAGTCATCAGTGGTCGTCCTTACCCCCAGTCGAATCGTCCCCCGATAAGCCTTATCCTGCCGCAGATATTGCAACAGCCGCGTCGCCTTGCCCAGCGCAATTGGTAACACGCCAGTCGCAGCCGGATCTAAAGTTCCCGCGTGTCCCACGCGCTTGAGGCGCAAGAGTTTTCGCACCTTGGCGACACAATCGTGAGAAGTGAATCCAACTGGTTTGTTTAAGTTAAGAAATCCTTGCATTTAATCCTATAAGTTTTTAATTAGTGGCACTGCCACACCAAAGCAACTTGTTCCTTATGTTCTGGGCATTGTAGGAGATATGCTGCTCCCATATCACCCCAGTTATAAGGAATATTAATAGTGTCATCTCCTGAATCAATTTGAAAAATGAATTGATTCATTTCGTGGTTACAAGTTGGACAATTTGGATATTCAGGATCTTGTACCCAACTAGGCCAACCAGCCAACTTGTCTTCTCTTCGAGGGCGCTTGTAGACAATATCAAAAGCTTTATTATCTAGTGTATTGTTATCTAGCTCTATCTCTTGCCTGTCAGGGTACTCGTCCCTTTGTTCCCATCCCGTAATTAACTTAGCAGCAAATAAATCTTCTATTTCTGGTATGTCCATCTCTGATGGTGTGGTGTTTGGTTGAATAATTCTCGCAAGTTTAGTTTTTGCAAATGGTTCCCAAGCCTCACAATCAACCTCGCAAAGAGGCTCGTCGTAGCTAGTACAATAAAAAAATTGTAATAAACCGCTGCCAAACTTTCCATTCAAGCTTTCAGGCAACTTGTCAAGATTCAGTTGCAAAAATAGCTGCATTGGCTTTTGACAATTAGGACAAGTAGGCCAAGTCTCATTGGCACTCAGCCAAGGTTTTCCAGCAAACTTTGATGCAGTTAAATCTCCATCACCTTCTTGAACGATAGGTTTCCAAGCTGAACGCCTAACACTGCTTAGTTTTTGTCTTATTTGAGCTAATTTCAAATCATCCGATTGCATATTCTAGTTAAGGTGTAGGAGCAATATTTTTCGGGTAAGGCACACCTAACGCCTCTACCCTATCCCCTGGGAGAGATGGGGAAGAATTCCTCTCGTCCCCTTGCAGGGGAAGGGCTGGGGGAGAGCTTAACTGAAAAGTATTGGGTGTAGGAGATGGGATTGGCTGAGCAGTAGAAGTATTGCTGATTCCCTGCAATTGTTCCTCTGTTAAAGACTGAATCAAAACTAAAGGAATCTCATCTCGACTGATATATTGAGCGTAAGAAGCATTCAGGTAGCCTTGATATTCTGGCTCGTTAGAAACATAGGTTTTAAAAAAAGCTAGGCTTAAGGCTTTCACATATCCAAAAGCAGTCACGGGATTTGGTCCCGCAACTTGCGGCGGAATCTTGACTACGCCAGTGCCTTCAAACGCTTCTCCCAAAGTGGAAAAATGCGTTGCCTTTTTCATTAAAACCAGATATTTGTTGGGAGTTGTCAGCCAGGTGAAGGGTTTAATTTGTTCTGATAAAGCAGGTGCAGCAGTATCGTTACTGCTGGCAAATAACATTATCGGAACTTTGATGCCGCTCATCTCAGTTTTTCCGAAAATACTACTATCAACTGGATTGATCGCGATCGCTGCCTTAATTCGGTCATCCCCCAACTGATAATCAATTTGCGGCAACAGCAACGCCCGACATTGGAGCAACAGCGACAGATTCAACGAACTATTGATAGCAGTGCAATCTTTTTCCAGGTTCTCAAAATTAATTTCTGCACCCGCCAGCGCCAACGCTGTGTAGCCGCCAAACGATTGACCAAGGACGCCGACGTTTTGCATATCCAGTCGTCCTCTATAAGTAGCTGCTAGTTGATCTAGCAAATACTTCATATCCAGAGGACGGTCAACCGCTTCGCTGGGAGGAGCCGCATCGCTCGTCAGACCGCTAATTAGAGCCTGCAACTGCTGGGAATTACTACCTGGATGCTCTGGTAGAGCTACTGCAAATCCATGAGAAGCTAGGTGTCTCGCCAGGTAAGCATAGGACAAGCGATCGCTTCCCAGCCCGTGAGAAATTACAATTACGGGTGCGGCTCGTCCGCTCAACTGCGGCAGATAAACATCGACTGGGAAGGTACGGCTGCGGCTGAGGTCATTGAGCGTCAGGGTCTGCATTTCCCAGCTTAGCGGCCCTGGTTGCTGTAAATCTCGCCCTGCGGGAATATTAGACGGTGTTGCCATTTGTGATGGCTGAAAGGGCATCTGAGTGGATGACTGAGCTGAGATTTCAGCCAAAGCTGCCTGTTCAACGGCAGCGATCGCTCCTTGGGTTTTCCCGATTAGGTTGCTCAGCTCATCAATAATCTCAAAGCCCCGATCCGAATTAATCCGAATTGCGTAAGTCGGAAACTTTCGCAGTACATTCAGTGGCGTCAATCCTTGTGGATCGGCAGCAGCTTGAATTAAAGCAGCTCGAATTGCATAAAAACCCGGTTGAAACGCTTTTGTTTGAATAATTTCGCCAACCCGCCGCAGCAGAATTTCCCCCTGCGGCGTGTAGAGAAATTGAGCCACTGCCACCGGACTCACATTCGCACGAGTTTGCAAAATCCTCCGTAACTGCTCTAGCTGTTCCGGCTTAAAAAATTGAGCATAAAACCCTAAATCCTGATTGATTTTGCCTTCCCTGGCATATTCTTCCAGTGCCGAAACCGGAAGGGATAACTGTATCGGTCCATAGGAAATAAATATTTTTTCCGCAGCCAAAACCCGACTCGGCATCAAAGCCGTTACAGAAGGTAAAACCATTCCTAGACAGAGACCTGGAAGGCTTAAAAGCAAGCGTTTAATCGCAGAATTGGTAATCGGCGATGTAGGTTGCAAAGGCAACCCACTCTTTAAACATCCCTCCCTGTTGTTTTGCCTAAAAGGCTTCCTCGAAAGACTCAATTTCGTCCCATCTTTCATCGGTTCCCTGTTTTTGCAATCTCTGGCAACGTTTAACATAGAGGCTAGCCGCTTTATCTTGATTATTTTGCTCTAAGACGTTCTTGAAAATTTCTTCCGCAGAGGCATATTTTTGGCTGTAATAGAGATGAATTCCCAATTCAAAAGAGCTTCTGGTTTTGCTTTTTAGCTCTAAAGTCTCTAAGATAACACCATCAAAAACTTCAAAAATAGGCGATAAATCTTTACGACCTTTAATATGAACTTTATCCAAGAATCTATAATTATATCGAGTGGGATCTTCTAAACCCAGCAAAGTCTTTTCACTAATAATAATAGAAGCTCCGTAGGCTTTGGTCAAATCTTCCAGACGAGACGCCAGATTCACTGCATCTGAAATCACTGTTCCTTCCATACGCTGTTCATCTCCAATCGTGCCTAGCATCAAACTGCCGCTATGGATGCCAATGCCGATAGCGATAGGAGGTAAATTGCTTCTTCGGCGTTCCATATTGTACTGCGAAACTTGTTTTTGCATTTCAATCGCTGCCCGCAAAGCATCTTCAGCGCTTTCCGGGAAAAGCGCCATCACCGCATCTCCAATATATTTATCTATAAAACCATTATTATTCCGGATAACGGGACTCACCCGACTCAAGTAGGAATTAATAAAATTAAAATTCTCTTTGGGTGACATCGCCTCTGAAAGGCTCGTAAAGTTGCGAATGTCAGAAAAGAGGATTGTCATGTCTTTCTGCACTTGATCGCCTAGCTTTACATTAACAATGCTTTCTTCTCCCAGCAAACTAATAAATTGACGGGGCACAAATCGACCATAAGCAATATTTATTTTGGAAAGCTCAAGATGAGTCTCTATTCGTGCTATCAATTCGTGTCTTGAAATAGGTTTAGTTAGATAATCATTGGCTCCTGACCCAAAGGTTTCTAATAAATTAGCAACGCTATGCGCTTCTGTCACAATCACAATTGGTAATTCATTGGCAGGGAAAGTTTGGCGAATTTTTTTGCAAACTTCATAGCCTGACATTTTTGGCATCATTACATCAAGTAAAATTAAGTCAGGCTTTAGACCTTGCTCAATGGCTTCTAAAGCAGCGATTCCATTCCTCGCTTGATAAACCGTATAATTTTCCAAATAGAGATAATTGTTAAGGATCTGAAGATTAACCGGATCGTCATCTACAATTAAAATTTTAAATTTTCCTTCTTGGGGTGCAGGTTGTAGGTAATCTTGTAACCTTTCAAACTGAAAGTTTTGAATCTCAACCTCTTTTGAACTGAGTTCTTTGGAAAGCGTTTGTTGTATACTTTCCGATTTTCCTGCCAGCGGTAGCGTAAAAGTAAACCGCGAACCTTTTTTTAGAATGGATTCTACGTAAATTTTGCCGCCATGCAATTCTACCAGTTGTTTAGTAACTGCAAGGCGGATGCCCGTCCCCACGTAAGGTCTAGAAATAGATTCTTCGGTAAGTTCAAAAGCATCAAAAATGGTATTTATTCTATTGATTGGAATGCCAATTCCGGTATCTGCAACCGTAATTTTCATGTAATTATCCGCAACTGAAGAAACAACTTGTATACTACCCATATCAGTAAATTTAATCGCATTACTAACTAAATTATGCAGGATTTGTTGAGCTCTATTTTCATCAGCACATACCATTGGTACAGTAGGTTCGATTCGATTAATCAAGCGCAAACCTTTGATATCTGCGAAAGGTTTAGCAAGAGTTAAAACTACATCGGCAATTTCTTGCATTCCTACTGGTCTGAGTTTTAACCCCAGTGTTTTATGCTTAAGTTTTTCTAAATCAACAATATCGTTAACCATATTTGCTAGCCGTTGACCGCTTTGCAAAATCATTAACAAATTTTGCTTTTGAATTTCCGACAGTTGTCCAGCAGCTCCCTCTAAAAGAGAGTCAGTGATACCGATTATTTCATTTAAAGGAGTTTGTAGCTCTTGGGAAGTATTAGCTAAAAATTCATCTTTTAGTTGATTGATTTGTAATAAATCTTTATTTTTGGATTCTAGGTTTTGGGCATAGTCTCGTATTTCCGCTACCATCGAATTAAAGGCATCTGCCAACAGTCCCAACTCATCTTTGCTTTTAACATCTATAAAGATGTCAAAGTTGCGATCGCATACTTTTTGGGCACCTTCTAATAATTTTTCGATAGGGTTTCCCAACCAACGCGCCAGCAAAAATGCGACGAGCAGTGACAGGACTAAACTAATACTAATAATACTGATGCAAATATATCGTAATTTATGAATTTGATTGATTTCGTGGGTACCGTCGTACTCTAAAACTAAAACAGCAATAACATTATCTTTTTCATCTTTAATGGGAATGGCTGCTTTGAGAAAAGTGCCAATTTCATCTGTATAAAATTTCTTACCAGCTTGTGCTTCTCCCTCAAAAGCTTGCTGTAGTTCATTTTGCTCAGTTGCGTATAAATCCCCAATCAATTTTTCTTTCTGAGCTAGTGCTTTTTGAGAAGCGTCATGAGCCAGAAACTTGACAATTCGATATCTCGGAGATTCTGGAATGCTGACAATAAGATAGGTTAAGCGAATGAGTGGAATCTTGTCTTTTGCTTCCGATGTTTGCCTCAGAAATCTCACAGGAAATACTTTTCTCCGGCTGCTATTTCTAATTTTTATCAAAATTTTTACAAGAGCTTGATACTCCGGGGATTTTATATATTCTTGAGCAATTTTAGGTGGTAAAGAAGCCGTGATTTCTCCAGGTTCTAGGGTTCTGATTTTCTCGCTGACAGGCAGAGAATTTTTTTCAAGAGACTGACGAAGCTGCTGAATTGTTTGTTTTTCGTCTTGCTCTAACGAAGATGCTCCTTGACGACCTACATCTTTAAGCCGCTCTGACATCTGGTTTAAAACAATTTGATTTGTTTTTGAGTAGAAAAAATAAACGCTAGTGCTGGTGACTCCAACTGAAAGAAGCGAGATAGCCAGCCCTATTTTCACCGCGAAGGGAAATTTCATATTCGGGATTCTGGAAAAGTTATATTTCTGTGATATTTCTAATTATTTTTATGAATCAACGATTATCTTAGTAAATATCCTTAAATGGCTTGAGGTTATACTAAAAATTTTAAGTCTAACCCCCCTAAGCGGTATACATCAGTTTGTTAATTCTTGCAACCTATTTTCTAGGTAGGGGAAACAGGCTGAGCTTTTGCTTACTTTTTTTGCTGAAAGGATACAAAAGGAACTTTTACCATATCAATACCTTTTTTAAGGTTTATTTTGACTTTATAGTGGTTTATTTCTCAGTTGAAAAGATATTTTCGATGACTAGGGTTGAAAGAGACTGGAGAAGCCTAAATTTGGGATGAATAACTCTCTATTAAGCTGCTGGAACAGAAAAAACATTTTCCCTTCAAACCCGTTAAATTCTGCAAAAATGGGTTGCTATCCCGAAAGTTTTACCCTGGATGTACCTGGAAACACTTCTGGTTACTCATGAACTTGTCCTTACAATTCTCTGCCACAGCTAAGTTGATAAAAATCTGGTAGGGTTTTAAAACGGTATAACAAGAGCCAAGTAGAGTCAAAACGACGCGCTCCGTTAAGACTCACTCTGCGGGAACGCATTTTACTTCACTCATCGGGGATAAAAATGGAAGCATTGAAAGGACGAGATCTCCTAAGTCTGGCAGACCTCAGTGCTGAGGAAATGAAAGAACTTTTGGATTTGGCAGCTCAGCTGAAGACGCATCAGCTAAATTTGCGCTGCAATAAGGTGTTAGGGCTGTTGTTTTATAAAGCGTCTACACGGACTCGCGTCAGCTTTTCAGTGGCAATGTACCAACTAGGCGGTCAGGTAATAGACCTGAATCCTAATGTTACCCAGGTGAGCCGGGGAGAACCGTTAGCCGATACAGCACGAGTGTTGGATCGCTATCTAGACATCTTAGCGATTCGGACATTTGAGCAGGAGGATCTGCAAACTTTTGCGAACTATGCCAAGATTCCGATTATCAATGCGCTGTCGGATTTAGAACATCCCTGTCAGGTTTTAGCTGATTTATTAACTGTTCAAGAATGCTTTGGAACGCTAGATGGGCTAACTTTGACTTATCTGGGAGATGGTAATAATATGGCAAACTCCCTGCTTTTGGGCTGCGCGTTGATGGGGATGAATGTGAGAATTGCTACACCTACGGAGTATCAACCCGATGCGGCAATTGTCGAGCAAGCGAAAAAGATTGCACAGACTAACTCTGAGGTAACAATTACTAACGACCCTGAAGCTGCCACCAAAGGTGCCCATGTGCTTTATACCGACGTTTGGGCAAGTATGGGTCAAGAGGAACAAGCAGATGCCAGAATTCCAATTTTTCAACCTTACCAAGTGAATGAGCAGCTGTTGAGTATTGCCGATCCTGATGCAATTGTGCTGCATTGTTTACCTGCTCATCGAGAGGAAGAAATTACCGATGCTGTTATCGAAGGTTCTCAGTCGCGGGTTTGGGATCAGGCAGAAAACCGAATGCACGCGCAGAAGGCTTTGTTGGTGAGTCTTTTGGGAGCAGATTGATAATTTGCTAATCCCTAATCGCGAATGGCAAATGGCTAATTGTTTAAAAAACATTAGCCATTAACCACTGGACAGACGTGGATTTTAGTAGTACGAATGTTCTATAGGACGTAGATTAGTATTCCCCTATTGTTTTATGGAACCCCTAACTGATGCTCAGCAGCAACTTTATAATTGGCTGGTGGAATATATCAGTCAATATCAACACGCGCCTTCAATTCGGCAGATGATGCGGGCAATGGAACTGAAGTCGCCTGCGCCGGTTCAGAGCCGCCTGGAACACTTGCGTGCGAAAGGCTATATTGACTGGACGGAAGGAAAAGCCCGCACGATTAGGATTGTGCGCTCTGGTGCGAGTGGAGTGCCGGTTTTAGGAGCGATCGCTGCCGGTGGTCTTGTCGAACCTTTCACCGATACGGTCGAACAGCTGGATTTGTCTTCTCTGTTTCGTCAGCCGGATTATTATGCCCTTCGGGTGGTCGGAGACAGCATGATTGATGACCAAATTGCTGAAGGCGATATGGTCATCATGCGACCCGTACCCGAACCGGATCGCGTGAAAAATGGCACGATTGTGGCAGCACGAGTCGAAGGACACGGAACGACTTTGAAACGCTATCACCGGCAGGGAGAGCAAATTACGCTCAAACCAGCCAATACCAAATACGACCCCATTAAAGTAAAGGCGAACCAAGTGGAGGTGCAAGGTGTGTTGGTCGGCGTCTGGCGCGGCTATGAATTTGCTTCCATGAAATCGGGATCTCGAAGGCGATAGCATTCTTCGCGTTCCTCTTATCAAAGTCTCCGGGAAAAGGTTTCTCTCTATGGGATGATATCTCAAGACCAAAAGAGCCATTCTCCTGAGTCATTAGGAATTGGAGAAACGGTAATTGGTAATTGGTAATTCATACAAGGCATTACCGATTACCGATTACCCACTAGCAAGGACAGCAAACTAATGACTCAAAGTTCGTAAGGAGCCTTTGTCAGTCGTGAAAGCAACCCAATCTTTTTTTCAAGTTTTTCAAAGCCGCAAGATGGCGGCTCTTTTGTTTCTGGGCTTTGCGTCAGGTTTGCCCTTGTTCTTGACGAGTAAGACGTTGCAAGCCTGGATGACAGTCGAGAACGTGAATTTAAGCGCGATTGGGTTGTTCAGCTTGGTAGGTTTGCCCTACTCGCTCAAGTTTATTTGGTCGCCCTTACTCGACCGCTTTGTGCCGCCGTTTCTGGGGCGTCGTCGTGGCTGGCTAGTTCTAACGCAAGCGGCATTGTTGTTAGCGATCGCAGCAATGGCGCTCCAAAAGCCCTCCCAAGCTTTGCAACTGTTAGCCGTCAATGCTTTATTCATTGCCTTTTTCAGCGCGACTCAAGACATCGCCGTTGACGCCTATCGCACAGATGTCCTGGAAGAACGGGAAATGGGAGCCGGGGCAGCGATTTTTGTTTTAGGCTATCGCGTTGCCTTGCTGATTACGGGTGGTTTGGCGCTGATTTTAGCGGAAAAATTGTCTTGGCCTACAGTTTACTTGTTGATGTCGCTGTTGATGGCAATTGGGTTCGTGAGTTCAATTTGGGCACCGGAACCCATACAGCGCGATCGCCCACCCGATTCCTTATCAGAAGCGGTGTCTTTGCCATTTATTGAATTCTTTCAACGCAATGGTCAGAGCCAAGGATTTTTGATTCTAGTTTTCATTGTTCTCTACAAACTGGGTGACGCGCTCGTTAATAATATGTCCACGCCCTTTTTGTTGGAAAAGACCGGCTTAAACTTCTCTTCCGCAGAAGTTGGTGCAATTCAGGGCGGCATGGGATTATTGGCAAGCATTGTTGGCGCTCTTTCAGGCGGTGCAATTCTCAGCAAAATCGGTATTAATCGCTCACTTTGGGTATTTGGTGCTTTGCAAGCAGTGAGTAATTTTGCTTATTTTCTCCTTGCACAAGTCGGGAAAAACTATCAGTTACTTGTACTGACTATTAATATTGAAAACTTTTGTGCTGGACTCGGAAATGCCGCTTTTGTAGCCTTTTTGATGAGTCTTTGTAACCAGCGCTTCTCGGCAACCCAGTATGCTTTACTCTCCAGCTTAATGGCAGTCAGCCGCGATATTTTAGTTGCCCCAGCGGGTCGAATCGCAGAAGCCACTGGTTGGCCTTCCTTTTTCCTAATTAGCATCGCCGCTGCCTTGCCTGGATTACTGCTGCTGCCTATTTTTGCTCCCTGGAATTCGCGTTCCGTGCCAGAAATGCCTAGAGAGGTACTAGATGATGAAGACGATGACTCTCAACAGTTGTAGGATAGAAACAGAGAGCTTAACAAATCTTAAACACAATTCTTAGAAAAGTCTTTCTCTATGGCTATCTTTCGTCAGTACATTGTTCCATTGATCGTGGTGTTGATCTTTTTTGTGGCGCTGGTGGCAGTTAGCGCCCGCATCTTTTTACCCTCTGACATGGCAGCACCCGCACCTATTGAGGAAGTCAATCCTCCTGGGGAACACGCTCAGGCACCGGCATCTGATTTTGGCTTAGAAAGGATGGATTTAGGATTGACCTCCAACCTAAAATCGATAGTCTAAAATGCCTTGTCTGTTATTGCCGGGGTATCAGCTGCGCGAAGGATCGAGTCTGAATCGAGCAAGTCTCGTGAAATTCATGCAGCTGACTTACCAGGAGCTTTTTCCAGAACAAAAAGATTTTTCTCATCTAGCGGAAACGGTTGAGCAATACTTTTCTAAAAAAACGCCTTTGTGGTGGGTCGAACTAAAGGAAGAAGGAAGAAAAAAGGAAGAAACAGATTCTTCAATTCCCGGCTCATCCGTTCATCATCCTTCCCAAGTAGCTTGTCTTTGGTTGGGAAATGCCGTGGATCAGGTGACAGGCGATCGCCATGCCCACATTTTTTTACTCTATGTCTTGCCAGAACACCGCAGACGTGGTATAGGAAAAGCTTTGGTCAATCATGCCGAAGACTGGGCGCGGGCAAGAGGCGATCGCCAAATGGGTCTGCAAGTCTTTCAAACCAATCAACCCGCGTTGAATCTTTACCGCAGCCTCGGCTACCAAACCCAGTCTTTGTGGATGCTGAAACCGCTGTTTCCTGAGACACCGCAGCCATAAGGAAGACCAAGCAAGCTATTTTGTTTTGGGTCGTCCAAAACCTTTTGCCTGTTTCTTCCCTTTGCCCTTGGAAGTTTTTTCCGGTACGGCAGGAACGCTGTGCGTCTTTGGCAATGCCTGAGCTTCAGATGTTACAGCAGGCTTTGTCTGCGTTTGTGGCTCGGCTTCTTCACCAGCATCAGCGGCAACAAACTGTTTCCCACAGTCTTTACAAACATATCTTTGCTTGTTTTTATAGTGCCCATTTTTCCGAACCTCAGTAGCGCCGCATTTTGGACAGTTAATCTGAGGTGTTTCTATTGCTTGGGCTTCTGGGACGGCTGCGGGTGCTGATTCTACCGCGGGTTCGTTCTGGTCGTCTGCTTCTGGTTGCTGGTTGAAAACAGATACCACTGCCTCAAGCGCTGATGCAGCTCTATCTAATAAAGTTGGTTGAGGGGCGTCTGGTTCATCATTGGGAGCGATCGCTTTCTCCGAAGACTCAGCAGCCGTCTCCTCGTCTGGTTGAACTGACTCTGGAGCTTCGGCGGTTGGTGTTTCGGTTTCGACTTCCGATTTGCTGGGAATCTCTTCGACTGGAACGGATGTAGCCGCTGATATTTCGGCTTCGACTGGAGGTGCTGGTTCTACAGCAGGCTCTTTTTGGTCGGCATCTGGCTTGTCGAAAACAGATACCACCGCCTGAAGCGCCGCCGCCGCCCTGTCTAATAAAGAGGGTTGTTGGGTATCTTTTGGTTCCTCTATCGGCGCGATCGCCTCTGGCGACTCAGCCTCAGCAGCAGTCGTCTCCTCAGTCGGTTGAACTGACACTTCCGGTGCCGCCGTTGGAGTTTCAGATATTGCTTCTGGAAGGGCGCTGGGCGTCTCCTTGACGGGTTCGGGAATGGGTGCTGCTTCCGTCTCTGGCACTGAACTGGATGATGACTCTACTTCCGGTGCCGAGACTGGAGTTTGGGCTTCTGTCTGTTGCACTGAGCTGGATGGTGACTCAACTTCCGGTGCCGCGACATCTGAGGGAGCCGTAGAACTCGCGTCTACTGGCTGCTCCCAACCAGGTACTGGAGGGGCAGGCTTCCAGTTAGGGTCAGGCTGGGGAATTTTGAATGCTATAATTTCCGGCGGTTGCGATCGCGTTGGTTTGGCAGCAGTCAGTCGGCTGATGCGATCGCCGAGATTTTCCGCGATCGCATAGGTCACGGGAAGCACCGTCGGTTTCGAGACTGCCTCTCGCACCAAGCCGCTAACGTGTTCGGACGGATCGAGGGCAGGTTGAGGGGCAGGTTGAGGGGCAGGTTGAGGGGTAGATGGCACTGACGGTGATAAATTGACCTGCGGCAATGGCATCACCGGCTGCTGAGATTGGTGGGTAGGTCCCAAGGCGGGAACGAATCGAATGGAACGAACCATCCGGCGATATGGCTCTAGGTGGTCTGTCACATTACTCCCCCTGTTATCAAGGATCACAATAGAAGGCTCTTGGTGTCGTGTACTATACCAAATTCAACTTTTTGATCGGGTCTAGCAACTCATAATGTTAGTTTTCTTAACTTTCGTGCCTCTCTCAAGCAGGCATTGCCGGTAGAGACTAGAGGAATGGGAGCGGTAGTGGTACTTTATTCAAATATGTATGACGACGATGACGATTTGAGCTTACTCGATCCAGAGATAGAGCTAGAAAGCCCTCTGGATCAAATAGAGCCGCTTGATGCCGACGCAGAGAGCCAGCCTAAACCAGATCCAGATGCGATGCTGGCACTGTTAACGGCTCCTGGAACACAGCAACGGATGCTAGCAGCACGAGCTTTCTGCGAACTCCAGGATGAACGGGCGATTCCTCATTTAATTCACTTACTGAGTGACCCCTGCCCGTTGCTACGGGTGAGTGCTGCTTATGGGCTGGGGCGCAATCCCAGTTCTACCGCCGTAGTGCCGTTGATAACCCAGCTCAACAACGATTGGAATGGCTACGTCCGCAAAGGTGTTGTTTGGGCTTTGGGAAACTGCCGCGATCGCCGCTCGTTAGAACCTCTCACCGACGCCTTAAAAACCGATATTTCTGCCGTGCGTCTGTGGGCAGCCAGTGGGTTAGCTCAAATGGCTGAACTGGGCTACGAAGCCATTGTGGCATCAATTCCACCCCTGATTGAAGCTCTAAGGCAAGACCCGATCGCCGCCGTCCGTAGCAACTGTGCTTGGTCGTTAGGACAACTCTGCCGCGAAATGCCTTCTAATGCCGTCTACGCGGGTGCCATTGATGGATTAATTGAGGCATTTGCAGAAGATGAAGAGATGGGTGTCCGAGAAGATGCAAAAGCTGCGCTTTTGAGAGTCGGCGATCCCAGAGGTCTTCAGCTGATTGAAACCCTAGAACAGGAAGGACTCGTGTAAACCGACAACATTAGCCTGGAGAACTGCGGATTTCATCCAACTTTGCCCGCACAGCTTGAATATCCTGCCACATTAACCATTTGGGGCTGCCCGCTTCACGGGCAGGATTCCGCAGCAGGTAGGCTGGATGGAGAATCGGCATACACAGGCGTCCTTCCCACTCGATCCAAGTGCCGCGAATCTTAGTAATGCCTCTTTTATCGCCAGTCAATCCTTTCACTGCTGTAGCGCCCGTCAATAGGATAATTTTCGGGTCTACCATGCGGATCTGTTCTAATAGATACGGTTTGCAAGCAGCGATTTCATCGGGGGTGGGAACCCGATTAGCGGGGGGACGGCACTTATTAATATTGGCAATGTAGACGTCCTGTTCGGGATCTAGCTGCACCGACGCGAGTATTTTATCTAGCAACTGACCCGATTTACCGACAAATGGTTTGCCTTGTTCGTCTTCATTTTGACCGGGCGCTTCCCCCACAATCATGATGGGTGCCTGGAGATTGCCGCGTCCAACTACAGCGTTTGTGCGGGTTTCGCCCAATTGACAGCGATAGCATTGGTTGCAATGCTCAGCCATCTGAGCCATTGTTTGATAGGTGCCAGCAGGAATAGGAATTTTGGCACTTGTCGGAATCAGTTCTAGTGCTTGAGGCTGGGCTGTGGTAGATTCGCTAATCCCTGAAGTGTCAAAAAGGCTGAGTTGGTCTTCGCTTGGCATGAATTTGGCGGATAGTCTATGGTTTTTCCGAAATAATCCTAACAATATTGACACTTTGCTGACCTAAGCCGGAAGGTCGCTCTTCCGACTTAAATCAGCGTGAGGCTTACGCCCTTTGAGCTTGCGGTTACTCTTAGGCTGAAGGTGGGTTCACACTTGCCCTTTGATAGTTCATACTTTGGATGGACTCTCGATTTCTGCCTTATCTGGCGAAAATCAGCCATTATAGAGGCGAGCGCACTGCCAACTTCTGGAGGGTGCCATGTCATCAGCCCCAATTTTCCGCGATCGCATTACTGCTGGCGAGCAGCTAGCTCAGCCTATTCTGGCAGAGATTAAGCAGCTCCAGGCTCAAGGCTTGAGCGTTCAGCCGATCGTTTATGCACTGCCTCGCGGCGGCATTCCGGTAGCTGTGCCGGTAGCACGCTGTCTGGGTTGCGCGGTGGATATCGTTGTCGCTAAAAAAATTACCCGTCCTGAAAATCCAGAACTGGCGATTGGTGCCGTCACGTCAGATGGGCACGTTATCTGGTACCAGGCAAAGCGATCGCGGAAAGATCCCGAAAATAATCAGCTACGGGAAGCGGCGTTGCACCAAGCCCAAGAAAAAGCTGCGGCGCTCTACAGTCAGCTTTCTCCTAGCTGCTTATCCGTGAATCCTCGCGGTGCGATCGCTATTTTGATTGACGATGGCATTGCTACCGGCATGACAATGGCAGCCGCCGCTTACGCTTTGAAAGCCCAAGAACCTGCTGCGGTTTGGGTTTGTAGTCCGGTGGCACCGATAGGATTAGGCGATTGGCTATTATCTTGGAGCGATCGCGTGATTATTCTCCAAACACCCGATCCTTTCCTCAGTGTCAGTCGCTTCTATGAGGCATTTCCCCAAGTTGAGACACAAGAAGCGATCGCTGACTTACAACAGCACAATCAGCAGATTTTCCCTGGAACTCCTCCAGATGCACCTCTAAGCAGATAGCCAAACTGTTTAATTTTGATTATCTTAACTAGTAGTCCTAGATTGATTTTTTTATTAACGATTAACCGTTAGTTAATCGTTAATGGCTCTTTTAAAAAATAACAACCGATCGATGAGACCTATACAATTTTGGTGGCGCACTTTAGTTTTTTCTAGCCAGTACAATCCACCTTGGTTCGTTGAGTTGCTGATGACCGGGTTAGCTATCGGCTTACTGATGAGTTGGGAAATTACCAAAGACTGGCCTTATCTGCTTTTAAGTTCAAGCTATGCCATTGGAGCTGCGATGTCAATGTGGGTACGCGAAACTCTGATGCCCTCGCCCCATTTGCGCGTGATGCAGATTCTCGCCATCCTGTTACTAATCTATAGTTTTTGTAGTTTTTCTGACTTAGCCGTTTACCTCAAGTAATCCTGTTTCAAATTTAGATTTCAAAATCTAATTTCACACACTATTGGATAATTTTAAATCATGCAAATTTAAAATTATCAAGCGATACCTTTCCTTCGAAAATAAGTAAAAATTTTAACAAATAGCAAATACTTGGTGAAGAATTAACCGATTTCCTACGGGATCGTAAGCATAGATTTCTCTGCCATGAGAAGCGATAAAAATTTCTCCTGGGGGTGGGTATCCGAGGGCAGTTAGGTGAGAAATTGCCCCTTCTAAGTCAGTCACTTCTAAACACAAGCTCATTCCACTTTTAGCTGATTCAAACTCTGATAAGTGCGTTTCTTTAGGTCTGAAAATTCCTAAGCGAAATCCAGGCAACTGAAATTCAGCGTAAATATTCGGGATGTAGGGATTTGGGTTTTGGTTGAGCAGATTGGTATAGAAAAGCACTAGAACTTCAAGGTCAACGGTTGCTAAAGTGACGAGTGCGGCGGTGCATTGGAAAAGCATATTTGTTAGGAATCACCTGAAAAAAAGGTTAAGCCTTAATAAATTGGATTTTTAAGAGAAGTGAATAACCTATCTAGAGACGGGTGAAATAAACTAACAAAAATATTAATTCTAGGAAGAAATAAAAGAAATCAGCAGGGTCAGTTCATGCCAGATGCACATGATGATACCGCAGCCCAGAATCGTCGCCAAGAAATTCTGAACTGGAAGCGCAGGCAGTTTCTGCAACGACTCGGCGTTTTGGGAGCTGGAGTCGCGATCGCCGATCGGATTTTGCTACACCCACACCAACAAGTCAATGCTGAAACGAATCTATCGCCAACTTCCCAGGCGACGCCCATCAAAGCAGGCGAGATTCCCCGCCGAAAACTCGGACGCACTGGCGTAGAAGTTTCCGCGCTGACACTCGGCGGCTTTCACTTGGGAGTTCCGAACGAACCCGAAGCGATTCGGATTGTTCAAGAAGCGCTGGATGCGGGTGTCACCTTTATGGACAACGCCTGGGAATATAACGAAGGTGTCAGCGAACAACGGCTGGGGAAGGCGCTGCAAGGGCGGCGGGATAAAGCTTTTGTGATGACCAAAGTTTGTACCCACGGACGCGATCGCAAAGTCGCCATGCAGCAACTAGAGCAATCTTTGCGGCGTCTGAAGACGGATTATATCGACTTATGGCAAGTTCACGAAGTTGTTTACGACAACGACCCGGAAAGGCATTTCGCCAAAGGGGGTGTTATCGAGGCTTTAGATGAAGCCAAGCAGCAGGGTAAAGTTCGGTTTGTTGGCTTCACAGGTCACAAAGATCCGGCAATTCACCTGAAAATGCTTTCCTATGATTACCCCTTTGATACGGTGCAACTGCCACTGAATTGTTTTGACGCCAGCTTTCGCAGCTTTGAGAAACAAGTTCTCCCAGAACTCAACAAGCGCGGGATTGCCGCCATTGGCATGAAAAGTCTCGGCGGTGAGGGCGAACCGATTAAAGCAGGCGTTGTCACCGTTCAAGAAGCGTTACGCTATGCCATGAGTCTTCCCGTGGCGACGACAGTGAGTGGGATTGACTCGCTACAAGTGCTGCGCCAGAACTTGAATATTGCCAGGGGTTTCACGCCGATGACTCCAGAGGAAATGCAAGCCGTGCGATCGCGTTATGCAACCTATGCTGCTGATGGGCGCTTTGAACTTTACAAAACATCAAAGAAGTACGACGGGCCACCGGGTAGAGAACAGCACGGATTTCCACCAAAAGAGCAAGTTGAAACTTGAAGCGGTACGCTAGCTTTTAAGGATACTTCTCTCGTTGATTAAAGACGGGTGGTAATTGGAATTGGAGTGATGAGTTTTGAATAAAGCATTTTAAACTCAAAACTCAGAATTAAACACGCGCTACTCTAACAAAACTTTTGATTGATTACCCCTCTTCCCTGCATCAGTACTGCCCACCAAAACTCAAGTTTTTAGGAAAACGGCTATGACTACTACGCTATCTATGCCCAGTTTTCTAGAGTCGAATCTTGGTCAAGAAGCAGAAGACCTTCTGACTCACAAAGCGAAGATTTCTAAAGATTTACTGCATCTGCCAGGGCCTGATTTTGTAGACCGAATTTTTGCTGCTAGCGATCGCAACCCGCAAGTGCTGCGGAGTCTCCAGCAACTGTATTCAACCGGGCGTTTAGCCGATACTGGATATCTTTCCATCCTGCCAGTAGACCAAGGCATCGAACACTCAGCGGGTGCTTCTTTTGCACCCAACCCGATGTATTTCGATCCTGAGAATATCGTCAAACTCGCGATCGCTGCCGGTTGCAATGCCGTTGCTACCACGCTGGGCGTTTTGGGCATGGTTTCTCGCAAGTATGCCCACAAAATCCCCTTCATTCTCAAGATTAACCACAACGAACTGCTCACTTACCCCAATCAATTCGACCAGATAATGTTTGCCTCTATCGAGCAAGCATGGAATTTGGGGGCAACTGCGGTCGGGGCAACGATTTACTTTGGTTCAGATCAATCTACCCGCCAAATTCAGGAAGTCAGCCAAGCTTTTGAACTCGCCCACGAATATGGGATGGCAACCATCCTTTGGTGCTATCTCCGGAATAACGCTTTTAAGCAAGACAAAGACTATCACCTGGCAGGGGATCTCACGGCTCAGGCAAATCACTTGGGCGTGACCATTCAAGCAGACATCATTAAACAAAAGCTGCCTGAATGCAACAACGGATATGCTGCGGTTGCCAAAGCCACAGGTCAAAGTTACGGCAAAACCCACGATCGAGTTTACACCGACCTGACGACCGACCACCCGATCGATCTCACCCGCTACCAGGTGCTAAATTGCTACTCTGGTCGCGCTGGATTGATTAATTCCGGAGGTGCGTCGGGTAAAAACGACTTTGCCGAAGCAATCCGCACCGCCGTCATTAACAAACGGGCTGGGGGTACTGGATTGATTTCCGGTCGTAAAACCTTCCAGCGTCCGTTTGAGGAAGGAGTGAAGCTATTTAACGCCATCCAAGATGTTTATCTCTCACCAGATGTAACCATTGCTTGAGCGCGGGGTCTGTTTATCCAGATCCATAAGCGCCAAAGCGTGTTTTCAAAGAACCTCTAAGGTACAACGACACTAAAATGGAAAACTTTGTGTTTCCTGAGTGTCTTTGTGCCTTAGTGGTTAATTGTCAGGATGCAGGTAAAAACAAGGAATTCGTTTAAAAAGTAAAAAAAATGCCAACCTGGAGCCTGATTGCAGGCTACTCTGAAAGACTAGAGAGTTACCAAGAGCGAACTGGCAAGTCAGCGCAACGCGATCGCACAAGCTAAGTTACTTTGGCAACGGCTCTCTAAGTTAGTCTCAAGAGTGGGGTAAGGATGAAGCTGGCAGCACGAGTGGAGCAAGTACAGCCTTCTTTAACATTGGCGATCGCAGCTAAAGCCAAGGCGATGAAGGCAGAAGGAATGGATGTTTGTAGTTTGAGTGCTGGGGAACCGGATTTCGATACCCCGACGCATATCAAAGTCGCTGCCCAAAAAGCGCTAGACGAGGGCAAGACCAAGTACGGGCCAGCGGCGGGGGAACCGAAGTTAAGGCAAGCGATCGCTCACAAGCTACAAACTGATAATGGACTCAGCTACATGGCTGAAAATGTCATCGTTACCAACGGTGGCAAACATTCCCTCTATAACCTGCACATGGCGCTGATTGAGGCGGGGGATGAGGTGATTATCCCCGCTCCCTACTGGCTCAGTTATCCGGATATGGTGGTTCTAGCGGGTGGGACTCCGGTGATTGTGCAGACAGATGCCTCCACCGGCTATAAAATTACGCCGGAGCAACTCCGCTCATCTTGTACCGAACGGACGAAGCTCTTTGTCCTCAATTCCCCTTCTAATCCCACCGGCATCGTCTATACGCCAGCAGAGTTGGCAGCATTGGCAGAGGTGGTGGTAGAGAAAGATATTCTGGTTGTCTCCGATGAGATTTACGAAAAGATTATCTATGATGGAGTGCAACAGATTAGTATTGGTTCCCTGGGACAAGAGATTTTTGAGCGCACCCTCATTAGCAATGGGTTTGCAAAAGCCTACTCAATGACGGGTTGGCGAATTGGTTATCTCGCGGGTCCCGTAAAATTGATTAAAACAATGAGTACCATCCAAGGGCACAGCACCTCGAATGTGTGTACTTTTGCACAATTTGGCGCGATCGCTGCCTTGGAAAGTTCTCAAGAGTGCGTGGAACAAATGCGCCTCGCCTTTGCCGAACGGCGACAGGTAATGTTAGAGCGTCTCAACGCCATTTCTGGACTCAGTTGTGCCAAGCCTGACGGTGCTTTCTATTTGTTCATTAATATCGGCAAGACGGGTTTAACTTCTCTAGAATTCTGTGATGCTTTACTAGAATCTCAGCAAGTTGCTGCCATTCCAGGGATTGCTTTTGGTGCCGATGACCACATCCGTTTATCTTACGCGACGGATATGACCTCGATTGAGAAAGGCATGGACAGATTAGATAAGTTTGTGCGATCGCTAGTTTAGTCCAGAGCTGGGGAAAACGATCTCGTCACTCACTAACTGAACAAAATTGGTAAAGTAGCACCCGCGATTCTTAGGGTTTCTGGGATGCTACTTTGCGATCGCTTTGTCTAAAATTTGCCACGAGCAAAATACAAAGGAGCTGCTTCTTGTGATTTGCATCACATAAGCGGAAGATAGCGATCGCATTTATTGAGATTGCTGTCACTCAATTGAGTGCGACTTTAACTTTTATTAATTAGTTTCATCACTCATAAGGTTGATATGCGTCACTTTTTTTGTAGACAGCTATCACTTATCCCGACAGAGATTGCAGTGCATAGTAAGAATTAAGATACAGAATTTCACAAGCGGAGATAAATAAAATGTTAGTAACTTCCAATTTTATATATTCTCACAGCCGTTACTATGGCGATGTAAAACCAGAAAATTTAGTTTTTAATGCAAATCTACAAGAATTTGCTCAAAAAGCAACTTATATCAGTTGTCTGGCAAGCAATGGCAAAATTCCTCTAGAGAAAGCTTTCCAAGACCTTGAAATGCTTTGGAAACAGTTAGAAGATTCAAAAAAGCAGCTAGGTGTAGGCGAACATCCATTCCAAGTAGAAGGAGAAAACACTTAGTTTAGTATCGGTGAAACTACCTTCACCGATACTACAAGCACAGGCGAGAACGTTGCGCTGACTTGTCAGTTCTCACTTTTAAAAAACTGCTTTTTTACTTTAGCTTCTCGTAGGCAGCTAAAATAATCCTTTCTGTTTCCTCCCAATTAATACATTTATCTGTTACCGAAACACCGTATTTTAATTCTTCTAATTGGCTAGGAATGGGTTGATTGCCTTCGTACAAATTTGATTCCAGCATCATGCCAACAATAGATGAATTTCCTTCTACTATTTGTTGAATAACATTTTCAAAAACTGCCGACTGTTTTTTATAGTCTTTATTTGAATTTCCGTGACTACAGTCAATGACAATTTTTGGAGGTAAATTAGCCGCTTTTAATTTCTCCTCCGCAATTTTTACGTTCGCAGCATCAAAGTTAGGCTGTTTGGCACCGCCCCGTAGAATAATATGACCGTAAGCATTTCCTTTCGTTTTAAAAATGCTCACCTGTCCCGTTGCATTAATCCCTAGAAAATGGTGAGGTTTTCTAGCTGACTCCAGAGCATTTAAAGCGACTTGAACGCTACCATCAGTACCATTTTTAAAACCTACTGGCATTGAAAGTCCGCTTGCCATTTCGCGGTGAGTTTGCGATTCGGTTGTGCGTGCCCCAATTGCAGACCATGCAATCAATTCGCCAATATATTGTGGGACTATAGGATCGAGAGCTTCTGTAGCAGCAGGTAATCCCAATTCAGTTATTTTGATTAATAAACTCCGTGCAGTTAATAAACCCTTTTCTATGTGAAAAGAATCATCCATATCCGGATCGTTAATTAATCCTTTCCATCCCACAGTAGTCCTTGGTTTTTCAAAATACACTCTCATGATCAGCAGCAGCTTATCGTTCACTCGATCGGAGAGATTTTTTAGCCTATAAGCATATTCTTCAGCAGATTTTACATCATGAATAGAACAAGGGCCAACTACAATAAATTTTCGACTATCTTTCCCATCTAGGATATCCTCTATTTCATTCCTAAAGTTTAAAACGGTTTTTTCTGCCTCATCTGTTAAAGGTAATTTTGATTTAACTTCATTTGGAGTTAAGAGAATATGCGAATCTTCAATATGAGTGTTGAATAATTGAGTTTCCATCGGGTATAATTCCTGGTTTTTGTATGCGTTAGGGATTGAAGTCCAAATGTAATGTTATAGACAGGGTGAAAAAATTCATCTAACTTAGATAAAAAAATTAATAAAAACGCTGAACCCTAGCTGCAAGGATTCCCCGAAGCACATCTTAGGGAAGCGATCGCTATCTGGATACACCCTCACCCAAGCTGAAAGCGATCGCTTCCCTGAATCTCTCCGGGTTGCTAAACCATCTATTTCAGCAACGGCAACTCCTCATCGATTTCCGCGATTTCTGCTGAGATGCTTGGAGTGCTAGCCCTCTCAGGTAGTTTTTCATGTGTTTTAAATCAACGAGTTTATCTTGTGTAGATTTCCTGTTTTGCCCTTACCAAGGGATACCTTTCAGCAACCACTGTTGTTTTTCGAGGCATAAGGCACAGATAGAATCCTCGATCTCTAGTAAAGTCGGTAATATCATTTCGTTTGTCCTGCCAATTTTATTATATTCAATCGCGATCCGATACTCATGACACTCTCATCATGCAAATATAAGAAAGCGCGATCGCCCTACATACTGATAACCTAGCTTCTATTCCCTCTAGTTTTTCGTACTCAATATTTATGTATAAAAAAACTCACGGTGTTATTGCTGCTGGACATCAAAAAACAGCCGAAGCTGGAATTGAGATGCTCCAATTAGGGGGGAACGCATTTGATGCGGCGGCGGCTGCAATCCTAGCCTCTTGCGTTACCGAAACTGCGCTGACATCTGCGGGGGGTGGTGGGTTTCTTTTAGCCCATACTCAGGATAATCAAAATATTTTGTTTGACTTCTTTTCTCAAACGCCACGTCAGAAAAAAAGTCAGGAAAATCTTAACTTTTATCCAGTTGCAATTAATTTTGGCGATGCAGTCCAAGAGTTCCATATTGGGCTTGGTTCAATGGCTGTCCCAGGAAACCTCAAGGGGGTTTTCCACGTTCATCAAAAATTAGGTAGATTACCTTTTAAGGTGGTTGCTGAACCGGCAATCCGTTATGCAAAGACGGGTGTTGAACTAAACGATTTTACCTATTATTGTTTGACAATCCTCAGCCCCATGCTGCTTGGCTCTAAAGAGATGCAGCAGGTTTTTGCCCCAGAGGGGAAACTCGTCCAGCCTGGAGGAACAGTTTTGATGAGTGATTTTGCTGATACGTTAACTTATTTATCTGAAAGTGGAATTAGAGAATTTTACGAGGGTGAAATTGCCCAACGCTTAGTCAACGATTGCCAAGATTATGGAGGTTACTTAACCTTAGAAGACCTTAAGAATTATCGAGTAATTGAGAGAAAGCCGCTGGTGATGAATTACCGGGGAAACACCTTCTTAACAAATCCTCCACCCAGTTCTGGAGGTATTCTGATTGCTTTTGCTTTAGAACTGCTTTCAAAAGTTGATTTAACTAATATAGAGTTTGGCAGTTCTCGCCATTTAGAAATATTAGCTCATGTGATGCGCCTAACCAATGAAGCCAGAACGGATAGATATGACGCTTATACTCATACAGAAGATATTGCCCAAACTTTTTTATCATCTGAACATTTGGCTATTTATGAAGGTCAATTAACTGAAGTTGCCAATAAATGGGGAAGCACTACTCATATCAGTGTGGTTGATAGCGAAGGCAATGCGGCGAGTGTTACCACTTCCAACGGAGAAGGGTCTTCTTATGTGATTCCGGGAACTGGGATTATGCTGAATAATATGCTAGGAGAAGCTGATTTAAATCCGCATGGATTTCATAACTGGGAAGAAAATACGCGGATTTCTTCAATGATGGCTCCGACTATTGTACTTAAGAATAATCAACCAGAGATTGTTTTAGGTTCTGGTGGCTCGAATCGAATTAGAACTGCAATTTTACAAGTTATTTCTAATATTATTGATTTTAAAATGGACGTTGATGCAGCAGTAAACCATCCTCGCGTTCATTGGGAAAGTGATATTTTTAATCTTGAACCCGGCTTTAGCGAAGAAGAACTTAAAAATCTGATGCTTCCAGGTAGTAATGAATTGATTTTTTGGAAACAAAAGAATATGTTTTTTGGTGGCGTTCATAGTGTCATGGAAAATTCGGAAGGATTAATAACCGGCGCTGGCGATCGCCGTAGAAGTGGAGTCATCGCGACCTGCTAAAATTGCCTCTATCGCCACATTTCAAATCCGCGCAATCCTTCTGGCGTTTCGTACTCAACCGCCACCGCTTTCACCACAGCAGCAGGTGGCCCTTTGTGACACCATTGAATTACCTCTTCAACATCTGCCTTGCTTCCTTCAAAAACAGCTTCTACACGCCCATCGGGGAGATTTTGCACCCAGCCGCTGACGCCTAGCTGGATCGCTTCATCCAACGTTGAGAACCGAAAACCAACTCCCTGAACGGTTCCTGAAACGATTACGTGGGCGCGGATTTGCCCCGTCGAGGCTGATGAATTCTGCATTTATTTTTTCCTGTCTACGACAGATTTTAAGCTTAAAAGTATTGCCTGGGTTCATTTTAAGCAGGAATGGCGTCAGCTATTGAGCTAACGCCATTTAATTCTTTGGCAGATTGTGTGGATGGTTAATCCAACCCGACCATTTTAGTCGTCGTCATCATCGTCATGGTGTTTGCGGCGATGGCTGTGCTTATGTTCGTCATCATCGTCGTCATCATCATCGCGATGTTCACTACGATATCTATCTTTGCGATCGTCATCATCGTCATCATCATTTCCGTCACGATACCTATCGCGATCGCGGTATTCCCGATCTTCATTGCGATCATTGCGATCGCGGTACTCTCGATCTTCATTGCGATCGCGGTACTCCCGATTTTCATTGCGATCGCTATACTCCCGATTTTGATCGCGGTACTCCCGATCTTCATTGCGATCGCGGTATTCTCGATCTTCATTGCGATCGCGGTACTCCCGATCTTCATTGCGATCGCTATACTCCCGATCTCGATCGCCTCCTTCCCTATTCAAACCGGGTATGTTTCTGAACATATCGCCGATTCCCATAATGTCCCTCCAAGTTAAAGTTGAGAATTTTTATTATTAAAGCCGTACTAATTCTTCAAGTTTGTTACACAAATTTGACCATTATCTCTTCCGACAGGTAGAGATTCTCATTAAGAGAAAGCTTCGCAAACTTGCTTAACAGTATGTTTTTCAACATTAAGGGTGAAATGGTTTACTCAGAGGTACGCAGAGTTTAAACTTACCCGTATGTACCTCTTAGTCTACCCTTTTTACACAGATAACTTTGTTTATACTATTACCGATTTTTTTTTCCGAGGGATATTCATTAAGCCTATAGTATAGGATACTGGCAGATTACTTCACTTAACGAAAAAGGCTATTGATAACAGAATTTTATTTTGAGGAAACACCTATTAAAGGAAGTATTTTAATGGTTGATGCGTATATTAGTAATGTACCAGCGATCGCAGCCACGTTTGAGCTTTCGCTAGATGCGATCGCGCTTTCACCAAAGCTGGGAATCGTTCATCGCTTAGTTACAGCCGCCTCTACAATTCCTGATGCCAAAGCGTGGCTATATTCTGCTGCTTTGGTACTGATATATGCCTTGATTTCATTACCTATTGGATTCAAATTTGGTTTTTTAAAACTCGATGTAGAAACATCCTGGGAAATTATTATCGGTGTAATGGCGCGTTGTCTGTTGTCTCCCGCCATATCTGAAGAGTTATTTTTTCGGATTTTACTACTCCCTCACCCTACAGAAAAAGCTACCCCTACTACTCTGTGGCTTTGGGGAGGTATTAGTTTAGCAATGTTTATTATCTATCATCCGCTAAATGCCGTAACTTTCTACCCCGATGGACTCCGAAGTTTTTTTGACCCAGTTTTTCTATTCTTGGCAGCACTTCTAGGTGTTATTTGTACTCTTGCCTATTTTCAAAGTGGCTCTCTATGGATGCCCGTGGCAATTCATTGGCTAATTGTGGTGGTTTGGCTACTTCTATTGGGAGGATATAAAGCCTTGAACTCGTAACGTTTTTGTCTTGAACATTTATCGAAATTCTTCAAGCAGTATGTAGATTTGATGGGCGATTGTTTATAATAATGCTCGTTAATATTGGCTAATTTATCCGAAATTTTAAAATTGTTTATTCCTGGCAATCTTTAAATTATTATTGCTAGTATCTAGATTGTAATAAAGTTTTTGTGGCATAATAAAACTGATAGGGAAGAACTGGTTATTAATAATAGTATTGAAAATTTATATTATTTAAGTCAATTCAAAGCGTGCCAACGTTTAGTCAGTAAAATCTAATCCTAATTTAGATAAAAGATAGATAAAAAAATGGGTGTAAAACCTTGACATAAGGCATTTTTTCAGCGTGGCGCTAGAACAAGCCTCAAACTTTTGCTCTTTTGCAAAGTCTCCGGAAATTTAGCCTGACTGCGGTAGTCTAGTTAGGCTTGTCGTAGCTTAAAACAGAAGCTAAAGGGTGTTCTGCTTGGAATATAAGGTATCGCTATATGAAACAGTAGGAGAGATTCGATGACGCTGCAAGGCTCCCGTGTAGATAGGCGTACAATTCGCCAGTCAATTGCGAAAAGTCTAGCAAAAATCATTCAACTGCTAAATAAACAGACAATTCTGGTCTTGACACTCCTATTGTGTGCTGGAGTAGCGGGAGCTTTGTGGAATATGTCCCATCTCTCGTCAAACCTAATTCAATCACAAGCACTTCAGAATGCAGCCTTGTATGCCCAAGCGATAGAGGAAGCACGCACTCTCTACAGCTCCGAGATCCTGAAGCGGATAGAAGCAGTTCCTGAAATCACCATTACCGACAACTACACTGCTCTAGAAAAGGCAATTCCCGTACCAGCGACATTCTTGATAGAACTCAGTCACCGCCTCGTTCAAAAAAACCCTGGGATGTCAGTCCGACTTTATAGTGAGTATCCCTTTCGCCAGCGGCAAGCGACAGGTGGCCCCAAAGACAATTTTGAGTGGGAAGCGCTTCGCGCCTTGAGGCAACATCCCGATCGACCCTTTGTTCGCTTGGAGAAGTTTCAAGGGCGTTTGTCATTGCGATATGCACAAGCCGATCTCATGAAGGCTAGCTGCGTTGCTTGCCACAATACTCACCCGGATAGCCCTAAAAAAGACTGGAAAGTAGGGGATGTTCGAGGGATTTTGGAAATCTCCAGTCCTCTGGATGAGTTCATGGCAAAAACTCATGCAGGACTGCGAGGAACTTTCGTAATGTTAGCGCTCCTATCTCTATTGGGGCTGTTAGGAATTGCTCTGGTGATCGGCAGGCTGCGCCAAACTTCCAAGGAGCTAGAGTTGCGCGTCATCGAACGCACGGCGCAATTGCGGGAGTCAAATCAGCAACTGACGGTAGAACAGGAGAAGTCTGACAACTTGTTACTTAATATCTTGCCAGAGCCGATTGCCAGACAACTCAAAGACGGGCAAAGTAACATTGCCGATGGATTTGCTGAAGTGACGATTTTATTTGCCGATCTGGTTAACTTTACTCAGCTTTCAGAAAAGATATCACCGAAAGAACTTGTCTGGTTGCTGAACGAAATTTTCTCCGGGTTCGATCGCCTCACTGAACGGCATAACTTGGAGAAAATCAAGACAATTGGCGATGCCTACATGGTGGTAGGAGGTCTTCCCGAACCCCGACCCGATCATGCAGAAGCGATCGCCCAAATGGCAATCGATATGCAAAAAGAAATTGACCAATTCAACGCCAAACATCATCAAACACTCAGTATCCGCATTGGCATTAATACTGGCCCGGTAGTTGCTGGAGTTATCGGCACTAAAAAGTTCATCTATGACCTTTGGGGGGATACCGTGAACATCGCCAGCCGGATGGAATCCCACGGATTGCCAGGTGAAATTCAAGTAACGGCTACAACTTACGAATACTTACAGAATCGATATGCGTTGGAGCAGAGAGGCTCGATTCAGGTCAAAGGCAAAGGAGAAATGGAAACTTACCTTCTAAAAGGGAGAAAGCGTGAGGTTTCCCTTACTTAATGACTTGGCGTTTTTGAATCACTGCCTGCCGAAATCCCAAGACAATCAGAATATTAGAAAGCGTCAGAAAAACCTCTGCGCCACCGTGCAGCCAATCGACATTTGCTAAGGATTCCCCATAGGCAACTTGGGCATAAATTCCAGCCGGAATTGTGACGCCCACAAAAACCAAGGTCATGTAGAAACCAATTAAAGCCAAACGCGGCATCTGCCCGCTTCGCGTCAGAAACCAGAGAAAGCCTAAATAGGGGAATAGAGAGAGTGCAAAAAGGGTTTCTTTAGACATTACCGTGCTTTTGGAGAGATAATTGGCGCATCGTCTTTTTGATTAGCCACGGGTGATGAACGCCAAATCCACCAAGCAGCCACCAAAAGGGTGAAGTTACCCAGCAAAGTCATCGCCGCCTGAAGCGTAACCAGCCATTCTAAGGATTCTGGGTTGTCAAAATAGTGCCAAGTGCAAGCACACATGGCGCTGACTAATGCCGGTAGCATGGCGAAGGATAACGCCCACCAAGCCCGATTGCGAGTCACTTCGCCGTAGATCCAGATCAACCAAATGGCGGCAATCCACTCGATGACGCTGGAAACGTGAATAATCCAGGTAGGAATTGAGAGTGCGTGCATAAAGAAGTTTTTGAGGGTTGAGGTTGAAGTTTTGAATTAGAAGTCTTAACTCAACCCGTGCTAAGCACCGCTTCGCCAACATCATTCAAAACTCATCACTCTTTTTCTTATAGTACCGCTCAGTTTTGCTGGTAAAGTTTGAGCATGGGAATTCGAGCGGTTTTGTGCGGATATTATGGGCAGGGCAATGCAGGCGATGAGGCATTGCTGGCATCGCTGCTGCAAATGTTACCGCCTTATGTGACGCCGATTGTGCTTTCTGCGAACCCTAAAAAGACGCGCGATCGCTATGGCGTAGAAAGTTGCTCGCGCAAAGCTTTTTTCCCAGTGCAGCAAGCACTCCGTAAATCGGATGTTTTCATCTGGGGCGGTGGGAGTCTGATGCAAGACGCCACCAGTGCCCTAAGTCCCCTCTACTACGCGGGATTAATGGGATTAGCCCAGAAGCGGGGCTTAAAAACCATTGCTTGGGCGCAGGGAATTGGCCCTTTGAACCGCAATTCGACTCGCTGGATAACGCGAAAAGCGATCGCGGGTTGCCATGCCGTCAGCGTGCGCGATCGCGCCTCTGCTGCCCTGCTGATGGATTGGAAAATCCCCTATATCCAAGCCCCAGACCCGGTTTGGGCGTTAGACGCGAAGCCAGTGAAGGGACTGTGGGATTTACCAGCACCCAGAGTCGCCGTCACCTTGCGATCGCATCCCCAACTGACTCCCGCCCGACTTGATAACTTAACTCGCGCCTTGATTGACTTTCAAAAAGCTACTCAGACCTGCATTTTACTGGTGCCATTTCAAGCAAGTCAGGATCTAGCGATCGCTCAGTCAATTCAACCGCAATTAACGGGTGCCAGCCATATTTTTTCTCTTCAAGACCCTAGAGAATTGAAAGGATTATTTCAGGGTGTCGAGATGGCAATCGGGATGCGCTACCACAGCTTAATTATGGCGGCAGCACAAGAATGCCGTTGTTTCGCCCTCAGCTACGACCCCAAAGTTAGCTTGCTGATGGAAGAACTCAATATGCCAGGGTGGGACTTAACCCAATTGCCTGACGACCCCAACTTGATTAGTCAAACTTGGTTAGAACACTACGTCAACGGCGACCCCCTGTCACCCCATCAAATACAATCTTTAGTCGATCGGGCACTGATGCATCGGGATTTGTTGAGTGATGCTTTAGGGGCAAAATAGTCCTGTCGGAGCGCAACGCCTTCTGCCCTAAGTTTGAAAAGTATTATTGTGGGGCTAACCTTTGCCAATCGCGTGCCAACATCCCGTAAACAACCAAATCTACAAAATGGTCGTATAACCAACAAGCTTGGCGAAGCGTTCCTTCATTGGTAAATCCTAGTTTCTCTGGAATCGCTCGACTTTTAGAGTTCTCCACGGCAGCGCGAATTTCAACTCGGTTCAGCTTCAACTCAACCAGAGTATGATTTACCAAAGTGCGACACGATTTAATCATTATCCCGCGTCCTTGGAAATTCTCGCCCAGCCAATACCCAATGCTAGTGGCTCGATTTTCCCAATCAATTTCGTGACATCCAATTGCTCCTGCCATTTTGCCCTGATACCAAATGCCAGCATGAAATCCATTATTGGCGGCAAATTGTTTCAATGCAGCCTCAATGAAAAACTTGGTATCTTCAGGACTTTTCGAGCCATCAACCCAGGGAAGCCATTCCCGTAGGGAGGTGCGACAAGAATCAACCAAAGCATAAACTTCTTGTGCGTGTCGCACCTCAAGCAATTTGAGTTCGATTTCCTCGTCGATGCGAAATTTGAAAATGGTAGAGTGACTCCGAGAGCGTCGTGGAATAATCTTATTAGAATTATTGCAATCTAGGCGCAACTAAAGCTGTGAATTGATAAAGCTACAGCCAGTCCATTCCAAGCACCCATGACCTTCTCTTAAATCAGAGCAATGAGTGAAGCTGACACCCCCCAAGAAGCTAACCAGTCCCAGTCCTTCCCCCAATCAACCGATTCTCCAATGGACGATCCTGTGGAAGATCCGGTGAAGGATGAAACAGATCCTAACCTTGATCCTGTACAGGAGACAGCACCGGCACAGGACGAGACTCTCGTGGAAGTAATAGAAGTCGTCAGCTTAGTGCATCGTTCACCCGCGCTAGTAGACGATGAGGCGAATGCCGCAAAGACAACTGATGATGGGGATGGGGTGCATCGGGAAAAGTCTGAGCCGCAGTCATTGCCAGCAGAGGCGGGAAATTTGTTTCCACTGTTGGCGGAGATGCGTCAGCGCAATCGGGACTTAGTCAGCCGAGTGAATCACCTAGAGAAGGCACTGGGGGATTGTCAGGAGGCGTTGCAATTGCAAAGACAGCGATCGCAAGCTCAAGAAAATATCCTCACCTCTACAACCCAGGAACTCAACGGGACGCAAGAACAAGTCACCCGGATGTTCCGAGAACTAGAATCGTCTCATCAAGCTGCCCAGCGCCAACAAATCTTAATTGAAACCGTAACAGAACAGCTGGAAAACAGCCAAGAACGCATCGCCCAGCTTGAACGGGAATGTGCCTTCACCCAGCAACGCTATAACGAACAATCTCACGCGCTGTTGCAAAGCGAAAATACAATCCGCGAACTCCGTACCCGTTTGCAACGCCAGCAGCGCCAAACCCTGCAATTCAAGTCGGCGCTAGAAAAGTGTCTGGAAATGCCTCCCCCCACCCAAATCGAACCAGATACCAGACCTTCTCCCACTTGGGCGCATCGCCATCTTAAAAACGCCCACGATTCTCAATCTCTCCTCCCCAAAGCGCCGCCGATTCAACCTTGGTCAGCGCAACCGGCATTTCAGGAAGACCCCGCCCAGAATGAGGAAGATTGGGAGATTTCAGTACCATCTCCGGCTTATGCACCGATTACAGAGCCAACTGCCTTCGTTTCGAGGGAATGGGAGCCGTTAGAAGAAATACCCGCCTCTGAGAGCCTCGAAGCCACCGATGAAGAGGAGATATGGCAATGGGGAATGCTAGACTCAGACTCCGATCCGCTCATGGATGATTTTCTCATGCCCCCTGAGCTGGAAATCTCTGGTAACGACGATTTCAGCGATGAATTAGCGATCGCTTCTACCCAGGAAAGTATCGCGATTGAGAACGAACTGGAAGACCTGCTGCTGGCTGTCAGTTTCGAGCCAGATGAGAACGATGAAGCTGGAACGATCTATGCCCTAGAAAATGCCGAATCAGCTTCTCCTGCCTCGTACATCTTTGAGCCTTCTGAACCAGAGGCAATCTGGTCAGAAGATGCGAGTGGAGACAATGCTGAGCAAGAAGAGGAGGTAATATCCCGCAGAGAATTTCCGGCTGCTGTGCCCACCCAGCGCCCTGATGCCATCCCCTCCCAACCAAACTGGCCTTCCCCTCTGCTTTATCCGGCGCGTCCCCCGAAAGGGCGGAAATCCTTGGCGTCGATAGAATTGCCAACGTTTCCCAGAAAAACTGGCGCGTAGAAATTAAAAATCAGGACTTACGCATTGAAAGCTTGAAATCTAGATCCCCCTAGCCCCCTTAAAAAAGGGGGCTTTTCCGGTTCCCCCTTTTTAAGGGAGATGCAAGGGGGATCTCGGCGTAAGTCCTAAAAATACAAAATTAAACATTGTTCTTTTTAATTTTGCATTTTTAATTTTTAATCGCGACTCGCTCGGAAGACGTTTGCCTCTGCTCTTTCCGCGTAGAAAGCTGATGGTTCTTTTGAGGACGCCCCATCCCAGCAGTGAGGGCATAGCTCTGAGCCAGCAGCCATAACCACAAAGCAGGATAGTGTTCTTCTAGTGAAGGTTGTAGACGCCGGAGGGCACCCGGAAACCAACCCCCCAGCAACCAAACAACTAGGGCATGAAGTGTAAAGCTGAAATAGCTGCCCAGCCAGCGGAAGATATCTTTAGCACCGGCAAGTTGCCAAATCCATAACAGCAAAGCTGGATTGATCCAAGCGGCTTTTAGCGCCAGTCGATTGAAGGTTAGCCAATTCACTCGGTCTTTAATAAACGTGTCTGCCACCTCTGGGGGTTCTGTCGCCAAAAGCCCGAAAAAGGTATTCAGCATCGAGTTAATTCGCTGCGGCGGTAAGTAGGTGCCGGTGGGAACCATCATGCCTTTAGAAAATAACCAGGTAACGGAGACGTTGCTTTGATAAGCGCGAATCTGATTTAAGTGATGGGCTTGGAGCAAGTCATGTTTGAGGGCGGTATCGAGAAGGTTGGTTAAACGGGAGAGATTGCGAACCAGGGAACCAAAGCCGGTAAAAACGAGGGGAGATTGGAGAGAGGCGGCATCGCCAATGCTAATTAGCCGATCGAAAGCAACCGTGCGATCGCGACTTCCAACACTAAAGTGACCCGGAATATACCCAAATGTCGGTTTTTTCCACACCAGCTTCTCCATATCGCAGCGGCGATACTCCGGCAAAATGTTGAAAAAATCTTCATACATTTCTAATAACGAGCCGGGGTTATCGGGATGCACTTGATGATAGTGGAATAAGTAGAAGGTCACTTCTTCACCTTCAGCGGGGAATAACTCCCAAATCAGCTGCCGTCCCCGCGAAATATCGCCGTGACTGTTCAGCACATCCCCGTATTGGGCATCCCAGACCCCCGGCTCAAACCCGCTGGCAATCACAGCCCCAACGGTTGGGCAAACACTATCAAAAGTGCGACCCCCATTCAACTGCCACGCAATCGGCGAAGCAGTGCCCATCGCATCTACTAGCAGGCGTCCGCTAGCTTGGCGCTGAGCTTGGCTGGGCAGATGTTTCGCTTGCACGGTAACTTGCGATCGCTCAATATCAGCCCGGATAAACTCCGTCTCATCCCAAATTTCCCCACCGGCTTTGGTGAGTTTTTCCCCACACAGACGCAGCAGTTTCTCGGCGTCCAATCCCACATTCAGCACGGTTGGGGTATGCAATACCTGTGCTTTGAGCTTGGGCGGATTATTGGCATCGAAGAATTTGTGAAACCCGTCTACATACTCCGCGGCAATAATGCTTTCAAATTCCGCCGGGGTAAATAAGCCTAAATCAATCAAGCTTTGAAATTCATCGCGGGAAATGTTCCACTCCCGGTTCATGCGCCCGAAAGGGAGCCGTTCCAGCAATAGCACCCGGTAGCCGAGTTGAGCCATGACAGCAGCGTGGATGACGCCCAAGGCACCACCTACATAGATCAGGTCGTAGGAAGAGGACTGAGGGGGGAGGACTGAGGACTGAGGACTGAGGGCTGAGGGCTGAGGGCTGAGGGCTGAGGGCGCTTTGCCTTCCCGAAGGATGGACTCAGAGGGGAGGGCGGAGGAGTCAGTGAAGGCTTCATCTCCCTTTTGATTCCTGATTTCCCTGTCTCTTCGGAAGATAACCTGCGCTGGCTGTTTCGGATTGCGAACGCTCTCGCGCCAACGTTTCTCCCACCAATAGACGCGATTCAGGTCATATTCCCCGTTCGGCATTTTTTGAAAGAAGCGGACGGTTTCCGGGTAATCGTGAGCCAAAGCTTCAAAGATAGATTGCTTTGACAAATCAATCGCCGGTGGTTCTGGATATTGTTGGGGAAACCGGCTTCTCAGATTCGAGGTAAGTTGTTTCAGGATCTCTCTTTCACCGGGGATAGCCTGCTGTGCCCAACGGAAGACCTTCAGATACGTGGTTCGCTGCACCGACCAAATAAAAATTGAGAGTTCGGGTTGCGGAATCGCGGGATTTTGGGTTGTATCCGTTTTTTTAAGACTCTCAGGATTGGGAAATTGCAGTCTGATACCGTCAGGCGTGAACATTTTCTCCCCTGCTCCTGGATCGTACTCTTGTTGCAACCAGGCGCGGACGGCGGCTATATCCGGGGTAGGAACTTCTAAGTAAAGTATTTCTCTCATATTGGCGATCTGCATTAGGGAACCTATTCCTGAGAAAGACAGAGTGAACCGGGGTCAAAGTGCGCTAAACTTCCGGATACGAATTGCTTAGAATCGATTAAAAAACTTTACACAATTCTCATTTTCTTAATGTACAGGGGTGCAACTGTTGGACGGGCGGGGAACCGCTCACGACGAAAGCCCTGAGCGATGAATCCTTTAAACCCGCCCATAGACTATGACCTACGCCATGAATTATCCCATCCCAGCCAGTCCTCAAGAAATTGTCGCCTTACGGCAAAAGCCCGTTGATGAAGAATTAGTGGCAGCAGCGATCGCTGGAGTCGTTCAAATTGCCCGTCAAGAGGGGCAGTCTTTAGACGAATTAACCGCTCAAGTGCTAGAAGAAGATAGTCTGCTGGATCAGGCACAAAGACACTGGCTTAGCGACATCGTTGCCCAAGCTTGGGCTAGCCTCTAGCAAATTAGAACCGCCAGATCATGCGCGAAATTGCCAAGCGAGTTATCTCCGCGTTGCCGCAGTGGTGGCGATCGCACATATTGCCCTTGTTATTTACGATTCCAGCAGCGGGTCTATTCGTTGCTGCCCTAGGGCTGTGGGGATTTGCCCAAATTGCTGACGAAGTTTTAGACAAAGAAACCCAAGCCATTGATACGGCAATTCTAGTGGTTATCAGAAGCCTGCACGCGCCGCTGCTCGATCGGCTAATGCTGGGATTCACATTTGTGGGAGAACCCACGGTGTTGCTGGTCATTTGCTTGGGCTTCGGGATTTGGCTGTACCGAGACGGTCGGCGAGGGCAAGCCATAACACTTGCGATCGCTGGAGTGGGTGCGGTTGGCTTAAACTATTTACTCAAAGTGGTATTTGGTCGCGCCCGTCCGGCGCTTTGGGATCGGGTCATTGATGTGGGTCAATACAGCTTTCCTAGCGGTCATGCGATGATTTCAATGGTTGTTTACGGCGCACTTGGCTATTTACTGGTCAAGCAGTTGAGTAAATGGCATATAGCGATCGCTAGCGGGACACTGCTATTGGTTACGGGTATTGGTCTGAGTCGGCTTTATCTTGGCGTCCATTGGCCTACGGATGTCGTCGCTGGCTATGCAGCAGGGATTGTGTGGTTGATGACCTGTATCCTCAGCCTAGAAATTTGGCAAGAATATTACAAGCCAGCCCCTCAAAAAACGCCCATCCCTAACGAAGAAGAATCCAATATCGCTAACCGCAGATAAGGGAAAACACAGCTCAATCAGGGTGTATAGGAATGAAATTAATGAGCAGTACAGTCTCTGATATCGCAGTAAAAACTATCAACGGTGAAGATAAGCAACTTTCCGAGTACGGCGGAAAGGTACTTTTAATCGTGAATGTCGCTTCCCAGTGCGGCTACACGCCTCAGTACAAAGGATTAGAGCAGTTAAACCAAAAGTATCAGGATAAGGGATTGCGCGTTCTAGGATTTCCCTGCAACGACTTTGGAGCGCAAGAACCCGGTAGCAATGAAGAGATTATGAATTTCTGCACGACCAACTACGGCATCAGCTTTGAGATGTTTGACAAAGTTCATGCCAAAGGTCAAGAACAGCATCCGCTGTATGCTCGGCTTACCAGTGCAGTACAGCCTACGGGAAATGTTTCTTGGAACTTTGAGAAATTCTTAGTCAGTAAGCAAGGTGAAGTCGTGGCTCGATTTAATAGCAGCGTGAAGCCAGATTCACCAGAATTGATTGCAGCGATTGAGCGGGAATTAGCCCAGTAAGTCAAGGAATTTATGTCTGTCCAAAATTTGTCAAACTTAACCGTTCAAGAAGCACATAAAATCCTCAAAGTTTTCGACTGCTTGAAGATAAATTCCAGTGAAGATGCACCGGATAAAGATTCAATTCGCCGAGCGCTACTTTTGGTAACTGAGCTTTCTGATAACCAAATACTAGGGGTTTGTGCTGATACAACAGAGCAAGGGATTAAAGCTTTAAAAACCTATGCAACGGCTTTAGGTTATGAAGTTAATAAAAATTTAGCGCCGATTGATGGCTCTGTTTATATTAAATTTAACCCCAAGACTAACTTGTGTTATCTGAATCCGTACATAGGAGAACATCGCGGAGTTTTGGTGTCCTGCCAGTCTGCGAATGAAGACGGAATTAACGAGATGTACGGTCATTTACCTTTAGATTTATTTACATCGGAATCTTCATGAACGTTGCAATCATTGGCTGTGGTTATGTGGGTAAGACAGTTGCCCAATATTGGCGTCAGGAGTTAGGATTTACTGTCACCGCAACCACAACTTCTTCCGAACGAATTTCAGAATTAGAAGCAGTTGCTCAACAAGTCGTCCTTGTAAAAGGCAAGGATTTAGCAGGTCTACAATCGGTGCTGGAAGATCGGGATACTGTACTGCTCAGTATTGGAGCAAAAAATGCCGATGTTTACGAAGAAACTTATTTAAAAACTGCCCATAGCTTAGTCTCAGCCTTGAAACAAACTCCTTCGGTGCGACAGCTAATTTACACCGGAAGTTATGCGGTTTACGGGGATAAAAATGGGGAATGGGTGGATGAAGAATCACCCGTTACACCTGCTAACCAAAATGGTCGAGTTCTCTGTGATACTGAGCAAATATTGCTCTCAGCTTCCACTGAAAAGTTAGGCGTTTGTATCCTTCGTCTAGGGGGAATTCATGGGCCAGGTCGTGAATTATCCAAAATATTTAGTCGAGTTGTTGGTACAACTCGCCCAGGAAACGGCGAAGACACAACAAATTGGATTCACCTAAAGGACATTGTTGCTGCTATCGAGTTTGCCCGCAAGCATCAATTGCAAGGTATTTACAATTTGGTGGATGATGCACATTTGACCTATCGAGAACTTCTTGAGCGAGTGTGCAACCAACATAATCTACCCAAAGTTTCTTGGGATGAATCCCAGAAAAGTGTTCGACCTTACAATGCGCGAGTGTCAACTCAGAAGCTAAAAGCCGCTGGGTTTCAATTAAGCCATCCAGAAACAATATAGCAATCTTATTGGAGTTGTGAGATGCCATCGGTTCAGATTCCCGACTTCTTAGAGAAGTCGGGAATCTCGGCTTCACTGTATGCAAATTTCCAGCTTTCCCGTTTAAAGTGGGCTAGGGGATTTAAGCTTGTAAAATCCACCCTTTGATTCCTGACCTCCTTTAAAAAGGAGAACAAGAAAAAGGTAATTGTTAAATTTTAAATATTATGAAGTATGCACAATAAACCCTGAACGATGAGTTTTGTATGCTTACTGAATCTTCTCGAATGCAGGCGGTGCAGTCACCAATTATTCCCGTTGTTGGGGAATTAATTCGTAGCTGTCCGGGAACGATTTCCTTGGGACAAGGCGTTGCTTATTATAGTCCGCCGCCTGAAGCGATCGCGCAACTGTCCCATTTCCTGGCAGATCCAGAGAATCACAAGTACAAACCCGTACAAGGTATCTCGCCGTTGCTGGAGGCGATCGCTCAAAAATTAAAATTTGAGAACGCGATTGACATGAATGCTGAGAACTGCATTGTAGTCACGGCTGGCAGTAACATGGCGTTCGTGAATGTGGTGTTAGCGATCGCGAATCCTGGCGATGAGATTATTCTTCAAACGCCTTATTACTTCAACCAAGAGATGGCAATTACAATGGCGGGTTGTCGTCCGGTTCTGGTCACGACGGATGAGAATTATCAACTCCGTCCGGAGGCGATTCGGCAAGCAATTACGGAAAAAACGCGAGCAGTTGTGACAATTTCACCTAATAATCCCACGGGAGCTGTGTATTTGGAAGCCTCATTGCGGGAAGTGAATCAAATTTGTCGCGATCGCGGCATCTATCACATCAGCGATGAAGCCTATGAATACTTTACTTACAACGGCGTGCAGCATTTTTCTCCAGCAGCGATTCCAGACAGCCACCTCCATACAATTTCCCTCTTCTCGCTGTCTAAAGCTTACGGTTTCGCGTCCTGGCGCATCGGGTATATGGTGATGCCAAAACACCTCCTCATCGCCGTCAAGAAGATTCAGGATACGATTTTGATTTGTCCCCCAGTGATTTCCCAGTATGCCGCATTCGGAGCATTGCAAGCGGGAGTAGGCTACTGCAAGGAAAAGCTAGAAGCGATCGCCTCTGTGCGAGAAATTGTCCTCAACGAATGCGATCGCATCCAACATTTATGCACCATTCCCCCAGCAGATGGAGCTTTTTATTTTCTGCTGAGAGTCCATACAAAATTACCTGCAATGGACTTGGTAGAAAGACTGATCCGCGAACATGGTGTCGCGGTTATTCCAGGTACAACCTTTGGCATGGAAGACGGGTGTTATCTGCGCGTTGCCTATGGTGCCCTGCAAAAAGAAACCGCAGCCGAGGGGATTGGGCGATTCGTGAGGGGTTTGTCAGCGATTTTAAGCGCATAATCGTCAAGGGGGCATTTAGCGAAGAATTACACCTTTTTGCCATGAATTGCAAGGAATATTGACGGAAAGCATGAATAGCGGTGCTTAAACGAAAAACAAGACTCTAAAAAGGTATAATACAGGCATGGCAACCATTTCACGTTATGGTTTGATAAATGAAAGAGACAACTCCCGCCGCCATGCCCCCTTGC
>NZ_JAMPKE010000026.1:0-83611 GCF_039961955.1 Trichocoleus sp. DQ-A1 | reverse complement strand
TTCTACACCAAGAATATTCTGCTCAATGAGGGCATCCGGGCTTGGATGGCTCCTCAGGATCAACCCCACGAGAACTTTATCTTCCCTGAAGAGGTTCTGCCTCGCGGTAACGCACTGTAATGTCAGGAGTGAAATATTGAGTTAATTTTCTCTAACTCAGCATGGGCGGGGCGATCCCGCTCCTACAGCACTCCTCATTGAACGATACCCCGCGAGTGGCGGGGTATTTTTTTTCAAGCCAGCCCACATCTGCTCTAGCCTGTGCTAATCTAAATGAAGGGAATGAATCCTTAGCGATTTTTCCCCTACTCCTTTTGAGAATTAGACCGTTCAGGCAACAAGGAGGTGATGCCCATGAGTGATAGTAGTAAATTTATGGGTCATCAAATTAGCGTTAACCGGCTGAGCGTCGGAGCTGTTCTCTAAAAGCCGGTTTTAATCCCCTAGTGGGATTAACTAAAGGCTGAAAGAGCTAGGCTGGTATTTGGAGTTCCTTCCGACAGTCTGGTGCTAATTTGAAGACCCGCTAGACCGCCCTCACATTGAGTGTAATGGTGATACCAAAACGCTTCCCGTGGGGGCGGATAGTTTTTTAGGGGCTTTTTTTCAGGAAGGCGATGGCGTAGATACTCAGCGAGCTGGCAATTAACAAAGCATTCATCAGCTATCAAGTTAGCCAGGGAAGCAGTAGAAGAGAAAATGAAAAAAGTTTGGAGAAGCGATCGCCCAGATTAACAAATTAGTTGCTGTTGCTGCATCTCAATAGAAACAAAGCATCATCTACAAGAAATTTTGTACAATAAGGTGACGCTAACACTGACAACAGATGATAGCGATGGGTTGACAACAAAAGACTTTGATAGGGCGCAAGTCATTTTTAAAGAGTGACTTAGGTCATCCGAAAAATAACACGAAAAATCTCAATAAGCGCTCTAGCAATCATTTCAGGCGCTGGTGAGGTGGTGGCAGCGCCCAATCTGTGTTACGATGACTTGAAAAATCAAGAAGGATTGTCACTCTTTCTGAAAGATCTTTCTGAAAAAGTGTGTGTGAGGAAAAGAGGAAAGATGGCTAAATTAATGTGGAAATCTCTGCTAGTAAGTCCAGCAGTTTTGGGAGCGGCACTCGTGCTTTCTTCAGCTGCGATCGCAGCTGAAAAGCCCGTAACCTCTGAAGTAATTCAGCCCCAAACGACTGAGGCAAACCTACCGAAAGTTCAGTCAGTGGCTTTGGTTACTGCACCCCAAGCCCCGGAAGCTAACTCAGCCCCCGTGTTTTCAGCAACCGCTAAATCAGCCGAAGCGCTGAGTGCAGTTGAAGTGGAAACGCCAGAACAGTTAGCAGTAGCGCCGATTCAAGATGCAGCAACCGCCAACTCGGCAGAAGCACTAAAGGTAGAGAAGCTTGATAGCACGTCTGTACCTGTAGTGCCAGCAGTAGAGACGCCAAAACAGTTGGCAGCAACGCCCATCCAGGACGCAGCAACCGCCAATTCAGCCGAAGCTCTAGGCGTAGACAACAGCGTGTCGGTTCCGATGGCAGCACCGACGAACACCAAGCTGGTTCAAAGCGCCCCAGCAGGAAATACAGTTGACAACAACAGCGTTTTAGAACAAATCAATCGCTACAGTCGGGAAGGAAATAATTCCCAAAGCCAAGTCACAAACGTCTCCCAACTGTCGGACGTGGAACCAACCGACTGGGCATACGAAGCGCTGCGAAGCCTAGTAGAGCGCTATGGATGTATAGCAGGATATCCGGATGGCACCTATCGGGGCAACCGGGCAATGAGCCGTTATGAATTTGCGGCGGGTTTGAACGCTTGTTTGCTGCAAATCGAGAAATTAATTGCCGCGTCTACAGCAGATTTCGTTACCAAAGAAGATTTGGCAACGCTGCAACGGCTGATCGATGAATTTGGGGCAGAACTGGCAACCCTCCGGACGCGGGTAGATAACCTGGAAGGACGGGTGACGTTCCTAGAAAACCATCAGTTCTCGACAACCACCAAATTGGTGGGTGAAGCGATCTTCGCCGTCACGGACTCGTTTACGGGTGATGTTAGCGTTAGCGACTTGGATGTGGATGTCGATGACCGTGGCACCAACACCATCTTTGGAGACCGGGTACGTTTAGACCTGCAAACTAGCTTCACAGGTCGAGATGTATTGCACACTCGTCTCGCCGCTGGGAACCTGGGACTTTTAACCCCCGACACATTCGAGGGAACTCAGACTTTTAACCTCGGTTTCAACAACGACAACAGCAATGATATTGGCTTAGACTGGCTGGCGTATGAGTTTCCGTTTGGCGCTTCCCAAGTTTACATCTCAGCCACTGGAGGACGCCATTCCGACTACACCCCTGTTTTGAATCCTTACTTCTATAACGGAGTCAGTGACAGTGGTAGCGGCTCACTCTCAACCTTTGCTCAGTACAGCCCCATTTATCGCATCGGGGGCGGTGCTGGTGCTGGTCTGAGACTGGGTGTCGGTCGGGCACCAATTCTCGGTCCCACTTCATTAACGGTGGGTTATCTAGCAGATAATGCCAATAATCCTGCCGATAGCACACCGCTTGGACTAGGTATTAATCAGCATGGTGGTCTGTTCAATGGGGACTATTCTGCTCTGGCGCAGCTAAATTTCACTGTCAGCGACCGATTCGGCTTGGCGGCTACCTACGTTCACGGTTACCATAGTTCCGGCAACTCGATATTCGACAGTGGCAGAGGCCAGGGTGTAGTTGGTACCGCTTTAGCCAATAATCCAGGGGTTATTGGTCCCTTCGTTTCATCCGCACTTGGTATATCAGCTGACGCAAGTCCAACGGTCAGTAACTCCTATGGATTACAAGGTGCTTTCCGATTGGGTGACAGAGTTTCACTCAGTGGCTTTGTCTCTTATAGCGACGTCACAGTGATTGGTGACGGAGATGGTGAAGTCTGGAGCTATGGATTAGGGGTAGCCTTCCCTGACCTAGGGAAACGGGGTAACGTTTTGGGGATCTTCGCCGGTGCCCAACCCTATCTGGGAAGTCTCGAACTTGAGGGTGCTCGGGTTCCAGTTGGTAAAGATCGACCCTACCACATTGAAGCTTTCTACAAGTACCAGCTGACGGAGAATATCTCTGTTACTCCTGGAGTTGTCTGGCTAACAGCTCCCGGTCAAAGCAATGATAACGACGACGCTGTTATCGGTACGCTCAGAACTACGTTCAGCTTCTAGTAACACAAAAGTTAGGCGACTGGGTTAATCCAGCTCGCCTAATATTGTGAAATGAAATCAGTAAAGCCTCGCTCAATGCGGGGCTTTTTTGTATGATTTATTACCTAATGCAATTTCTGGGCTGTGGTAGGATGACTGGAAAAATTAAGAAGGATGTCAATCTTTCTGAATAAGGTGTGTGTGAGGAAAAGAGGAAAGATGGCTAAATTTATCTGGAAATCGCTGGTATTCAGCCCAGCAGTTTTGGGGGCAGCATTGGTGGTTTCATCGGCAGCGATCGCTGCACAAACGCCTGCTGCTAAAGAAGTGATTCAGCCCCAAACGGTAGAGGCACTACCAGAATTGCAGCCAGTAGCGATCGCTACTGCGCCAGAAACCCCAACAGTCAGCTCAATCCCTGTATTTTCAGCTACCGCTGAGAAGTCAGAGTTAGAGCAGAAAGTTGTTGCGACGGAAGCGCCAGAACAGTTGGCAGTCGCACCCAGCCAGGAGCCAGCAACCGCTGACTCAGCTCAAGCACTAGGGGTAGAAACGATTGAAGGCACATCTTTGCCTGTGATGCCAGCTGCCGACTCAAAGCTGGCTCAAACAGCTCCAGCAGGAAATACAGTTGGCAACAACAGCGTTTTAGAACAAATCAATCGCTACAGCCAGGAAGGAAATAACTCCCAAAGCCAAGTCACAAACGTCTCCCAACTGTCGGACGTGGAACCAACCGACTGGGCATACGAAGCGCTGCGAAGCCTAGTAGAGCGCTATGGATGTATAGCAGGATATCCGGATGGCACCTATCGGGGCAACCGGGCAATGAGCCGTTATGAATTTGCGGCGGGTTTGAACGCTTGTTTGCTGCAAATCGAGAAATTAATTGCCGCGTCTACAGCAGATTTCGTTACCAAAGAAGATTTGGCAACGCTGCAACGGCTGATCGATGAATTTGGGGCAGAACTGGCAACCCTCCGGACGCGGGTAGATAACCTGGAAGGGCGGGTGACGTTCCTAGAAAACCATCAGTTCTCGACAACCACCAAACTCGTGGGTGAAGCGATCTTCGCTGTCACGGACGAGTTTAGCGATCGCGAGGACACCAATACCATTTTTGGCGATCGCGTTCGTTTAGACTTCCAAACCAGCTTCACGGGTCGAGATGTATTGCACACCCGTCTTGCGGCTGGTAACACTACACCTTTTCAGCCTAATGGTTCATTCGAGGGCAACCAGACCTTTGACCTGAATCCCGGTAACAACAACGATATTTTTCTAGACTGGCTAGCGTATGAGTTCCCCTTTGGGGCTTCCAAAGTATACATTGCTGCTGCCGGTGGAATTCATGCCGACTACGCTCCCGTCCTCAACCCTTACTTTTATGACGGAGACGGTGGTACCGCAGCACTCTCAACTTTTGCTCAGCAGAGTCCTATTTATCGAATCGGTGGCGGTGCCGGTATCGGGATCAGGCTCGGTGTAGGTACAGCACCGATTCTCGGTCCTACTTCATTGAGCCTGGGTTACTTGGCAGATAATGGGAATAACCCTGCTGATAAGGTTGGTCTGTTCGGCGGGGATTATTCTGCTCTCGCCCAACTCAACTTTACCGTTAGCGATCGCTTAGGCTTAGCTGCAACCTACGTCCACGGCTACCATAACCGGGGTGACGGGATTTTCGACCTTGGTGGAAGTCCGCGCTCGGCTGGCGCTAGGCCGGTAACAGGTTCTCGCGGAGCTAACGATCCAACTCTTGCAACTGGAACAGGCGCTCGGTTTCCATTAGTACTGGCTAGGGATACCGCACTGATTACTAACTCCTATGGTCTTGAGGCTGCCTTACGACTGAGCGACAGATTCTCCCTGAGCGGATTCGTTGGTAAGACTGATATTAGCGCGGTTGAAAATAGTACCAGAGGCGAGGTCTGGTACTACGGATTAGGTGTGGCTTTCCCCGATTTGGGTAAGCGGGGGAATATCCTGGGAATTTTTGCAGGTGTAGAACCCTACTTGGCAGGTCTTGAAGTTCAAGGCAGCCCAGTCGGGATTAAGAACGATCTCTCTTATCACCTCGAAGGATTCTACAAGTACCAGCTGACGGATAACATCTCCGTGACTCCCGGCATCATCTGGATTACCGCTCCCAACCAAAATGACGATAACGAAGATGCCGTTATTGGCACGCTCAGAACAACGTTCAGCTTCTAGGGAGACGTAAGTAGTAGCCCGCACATTGCTAGGACAGGTGGTAATGGGTAAGGGGTGATTACTCCCTCTGTCCCTCTTCTCCCTTGCTCCCCTGCTCCCAGCTTTTGTGTCGGAAATTTTGCGAACCCGGTTATGCCCCGTATTAGCGGGGCTTTTTTATTGGCGAATGCTTAAACCGACAAACTCCGGTGGAGAACCGGGGTATACTGGAATAGACGATCCCTCACACTCGATCTCAAGCTTGTGGAACTTTCCTGTAAAACAGAATATGCGCTGTTGGCTCTGTTAGAGCTAGCGTGTCACTACAACGACAACGAACCGTTACAAATTCGGCAGATTGCGGCTCAACAAAATATCCCCGATCGATATTTAGAACAGCTGCTGGCGACATTGAGGCGTGGCGGTTTAGTGCGTAGCCAACGTGGAGCAAAGGGAGGCTATTTGCTGTCGCGGGAACCTTGGAAAATTACGCTCTTAGAAGTTGTGAGTTGCCTGGAAGGATTGGATGCCAAACCTTCTGAGAACAACAACACTTCCAAAACGGTAGAAAGTGCCGTGGTAGAGGAAATCTGGCAGGAAGTGCATCAAACAGCTAATTCGGTCTTACAAGGATACACGCTTCAAGATTTAGCAGAAAAACGGGATTCTAGGCGTCAGCTTGACATCATGTATTACATTTAAAAATTAAAAATTGAAAACTAAAAATTTTAAAAGAAGCATACTTCTTTTAATTTTTAATTTTGCACTTTTTAATGATTGATGTTGACTTCTGACTCCTCATAACCAAGAAAAAAACTAAAATCTATGCGGATTGCTCAAAACATTACAGAATTAATCGGTCGGACGCCTTTAGTACAGTTGAACCGCATTCCCCAAGAGGAAGGCTGTTTGGCTCGGATCGTGGTGAAATTGGAGGGGATGAACCCAGCTGCCTCGGTCAAAGACCGGATTGGGGTGAGTATGATTAATGCGGCAGAAGAGCAGGGGTTGATCCACCCAGGCAAAACAATTTTAGTGGAACCGACTTCTGGGAATACGGGTATTGCTCTAGCGATGGCGGCAGCAGCCAGGGGCTATCGGCTGATCTTGACAATGCCAGACACGATGAGTACCGAACGACGGGCGATGCTGCGGGCTTATGGAGCAGAACTGGAACTGACCCCTGGCATTGAGGGGATGAGCCGCTGCATTCGTAGGGCGCAAGAAATTGTTGACAGCACGCCTAATGCTTATATGCTGCAACAGTTTAGCAATCCAGCCAACGTCCAGATTCACCGGGAAACCACTGCTGAGGAAATCTGGGAGGATACAGACGGGCAGGTGGATATCCTGGTCGCTGGAGTAGGCACTGGCGGCACGCTTACGGGTGTGGCAGAGGTGATTAAACCACGGAAACCGGGTTTTAAAGCGATCGCCGTCGAACCCATCAGTAGCTCAGTGTTGTCCGGCGGACGCCCTGGCCCCCACAAAATTCAGGGCATCGGTGCTGGGTTTATTCCCCAAGTGCTGAAAGTTGAGCTGATTGATGAGGTAATCGCAGTGACAGATGATGATGCGATCGCCTACGGTCGTCGTCTTGCTCGTGAAGAAGGACTGCTTTCCGGCATTTCCACGGGTGCTGCCCTCTATGCTGCCATCAAGGTCGCTCAGCGCCCCGAAAATGAGGGACGATTGATTGTCATGGTTCAGCCCAGCTTTGGAGAACGCTACTTAAGTACACCCCTGTTCCAAGATCCAGAACCGCGAGTGCCAGCTGTGCTGGGTTGACGCTACAGTAACTGTTAGTGGTCATTAGTTAAAAGCTCATGAGCTATGAGTCATTAGTCATACCTCTACCTACTAATGACTCATGCCTCTGACAGAAAGCTATTTCCATGACAGATTCCACTCACTACGACACCCTTGATATTAGTCCCGCAGCGACTCCGGTACAGATCAAGCAAGCTTACCGGCGTCTAGTGAAGCTGTTTCATCCAGATGGTAATCGCGAAACAGCGAACCACGAGCAAATTGTCCGGATTAATGCTGCTTACGAAATACTGGGTGACCCTCAACAGCGGCAGTCTTATGACCAGATGCTGCTCAAAGATCGCCTGAGACACGAACAATCTGTTAACAATCATCCGTCGCGACGAGCTGAATCATCAGCGACATATACTTCGGCGCGATCGCAGCGATACCAGCAAGCCGATACTTCAGCGCGATCGCAGCGGCAACAGCAAGCCGACACCGAAAACCGATACTACGCGCATCGACAACAGCAAGCCAACGCTGAAAACCGATACTACGCGCATCGACAGACAGCAATAGATGCCGACGAACAACTGGAGCAATGGCTTCAGAAAGTCTATGTGCCGGTCAATCGCTTGATCTGTCGCATTCTCAATCCTCTGGCAGACCAACTAGACCAACTTTCAGCCGATCCTTTTGATGATGAACTGATGGAACAATTTCAGGCTTACCTGAAAGAGTGTCGTAACTATCTCAAACAAGCTCAGCTGGCTTTTCGTTCTTTGCCTAATCCAGCCAATGTTGCTGGCGCAGCAGTTCACCTTTACTACTGCCTCAATCAAGTAGCAGATGGCATTGAAGAGTTAGAACTTTTTACGCTCAACTATGATGAAGGCTACCTGCACACAGGTCAAGAACTTTTTAGAATTGCCACTGGTTTGCGCTGCGAAGCGCAATACGCAGTCAAAGACATTGCTTAACCATTAAAAATTAAAAACTAGCTTTTTTTCTCGTTACCAGTAGGGGCTTTTTCTGTACCGTCCCCTACTGTGGTAACGGGGCTTGGATGAAAGTAAAGCCTCCCCAGTGCCCAAAACAAAAATAAAAATTTAAGAATTTCTCAATTTTTATTTTTTAGTTGTTTCTCTGGGATTCCAACGCATTACATCTGTCCAAGGAGCTTTTTTAACTGTAAAGTCACAAGACAAAATGTGAGTAACGGAATTGCCCGTCTCACTCGTAGACCTAAATAAATGCAGCACCAGCGTTAGAGAAAAGTGCAGCGTACTCTCAGGACTAGAGAGTTTTTTGAGTTTGGATGGATCAAAAAGGGACGCTGAGATTTTCAAAACATCGGTTTGCAAGTCGCGCTGGAGAACGTCTTCAACAGTTATTTTTTCTTTAAGAATTTTTCCAGACCCAATGAAGCTATAAACTTGACGCTGGGAGAGATCCAGAATCATGCTGGGCGTCAGGCGAATCACTCGCCGCGATCGCCCGTCGAAATCTGTCAGCGAACTGCGATCCCAGTCTACGTCAATTGAATGCTCCGCAGATTTATTGTCAATCTGGATCGATAGTTCGCGCAGTCGATCTAGTTGGTATCGCTTTTCCAGCTTAAATTGGATATCGACGCGATCTCTTAGATTTTGTGCTTCCAGTTGTCCATTTAAGGATTCTCGATCGAGATGGACTATCACTTGATTTCTATCTACCGATTTAAAAACTCGGTATAAAATGTAGGTGACACAGATGATGTAGACAGTCAAGATGAATAAATTGCGGTCATCCAAAATTAGTAATTAGTGATTGGTAATTGTTAATTGGGGAAAGTTTTTAATTACAAAGTTTATTTTTTGAAAAAAAGAAACTTACTTATTTGTACTTTAGAATTAAGTAATTAAAAACAAAAATTTTTGTCTTCCATTAATTTTTAGCAAAAAATTACAGGCTATAAGAAAAGTAATTTATGAACATGATGCTAGTCATCCTTAACTGTGGAAAAATTATCAAACCAGCCGCGCCGCCAGAAAAAGTAAATTAAACCAGATGCGATCGCTATCATTAATGCCCAGCAAAGCGGATAGCCCAAATACCAGTTTAGTTCCGGCATATTGAATGGAGATTTTTCTGTATTAAAGTTCATGCCGTAGATTCCAGCAACAAAAGTGAGGGGAATAAAAATACTGGAAATTACAGTCAAAAGCTTCATAACTTCATTCATTCTGTTACCAACCGAGGACATATAAACATCCATTAACCCAGAGGATAGTTCTCGATATGTTTCCACCATGTCCATTACTTGAACCGCATGATCGTAACAGTCTCTTAGATAAATTCGGACTTCTTCACAAATAAGAGGACTCCCATCTCGAATTAAGGAATTTATGGCATCTCGCTGGGGCCAAATAGCGCGACGGAGTGCCAACAATTCGCGCCTAACTTGATAGATTTTGTCTAGAGTTTTACGTGTAGGATTGGCGATAACTTCTTCCTCTAAGTCTTCAATTCGCTCACCATAAACTTCCAGCACCGGAAAAAAGCCATCAATAATTGAATCCAACAGTGCGTAGGCTAAATAATCGGCACCGCGCTTGCGGATAGTGCCCTTATTGTGACGAATGCGATCGCGCACGGGTGTAAAACAATCCCGCAGTGGTTCCTCCTGCACAGTGAGCAAATAATGTTTCCCCAAAATTAAACTCACTTGTTCGCTGTAGAAGCCAGTGCCTTTTTCTTTAGGCATCACCATCCGGCTAATAAGCACCAGATGGTCTCCCTGATCATCCACTTTGGGTCGCTGGGGTACATTTACCACATCTTCCAAAACCAATGGATGTAAATGAAAAACCTGTCCCAATTCTCGCAAAATTTCTTCATCTCCTAAGCCCAACACATCCACCCAAGAAACCGACTCGGTATCCAAATAGCTAGCGCACGCTGCTGGGGTCTCAAGTGGCATGCAGATGCGGTTTGCCTCGTTGTAGTCAATTAAGATAATTTTGGGTGGCGGAGAATTTTTATTAATAAAAATTGTTCCTGGTAGACTACCGGGTTTATCGTAAAAGTCTTCAAACAAAGAATTATCATCGTCTTCGTCTACATTGTATTGTGTAACTACTTCCGCAGGCTGGGGGCGTCTTTGTGTCATTTGCATTTACTCCTATTCAGTATTTATTTTAGAATTTTATCTATTCTTTATTCAGAAAAATTCTCTTTTAATTAATTCAATTTCTTCCTGAAAACTATTAGCATAATTCCACCCAAAATATCCTGCAAATTTGCGATCTTCATTAGTATCGAATATATAAACATGGTGTATATTGGCAAAATTAACATACATTTGTATACTACCGCTACCATCTCTAAAATTTAGATGCAGTAATTTTTTATCAAAGATATAGTTTACTGGAGTTAAAACATTTTTAACTTCAGGTATTTTTTTTAAGCGAGATATAACATCATACATAATATTTTTACCAGATAAAATATTATCAGTAATTAAATTAGCTGTTTTAGAACAATTCATATACCAGTGATGAGCATCAACAACTCCTAAAGCTAAGGCTGCATCCACTTGACCGACAGTATAGGCAGTATTTTCCGCCAGGTTAGCATGATCTAAAATATACTCATCTTGTAAAAATATGTTATCAGACGAATTAATGTTAAAGCTTGTCCGAAGCGGATAGGCAATAATATCAGAGGAATGAATTATATTAATCCATCTCAAACTTTGGTTTTTATAATTTTTAGCAAAACATTTAACTTTATTAAAATTAATACCTAACATGGTGTTAAAGAATAAAATAGGAGAACCCATTGTGGTAATACTCCTTAGGTAAACTTGTCTTCTGGAGGTGGAATCACCTAGTCCTTTAATCATTGTACGGATATGAAACGCCGCATCATCAGAATCAAATCTATCGGAGAACAAACTATCCCATAGGATGACGCTTCCCAAGGAATGGGCAACAATATGAAGGTCAGTTTCTTCAGGGTTACGTCTTATAAAGTCCTCTAGTTGATCTGCAATCAGTTCTCTAATTTTTACGCCCCGTTCTTGATTAAGGTAGGTGAAAGCATCTCCAACGAATTCAGATAGAAAGCCTTGTCTAAAGTGTTGATACCTCAAAATGGTTTGAATATCTAAATTTGGAGATTCCTTTTTAACTTCCTGTAAATCTTGATGAATCCAGTTCCACATCCTCCCAACATCATTTAAAACATCGCCCCAAAAACTATAATAAAAGTGAGGGAGTAATTCACCTCTTTTGGTAAACTCTTCTGTAATAAAACCTTTCAATTTATCTCCATATTTAACATCCCGTGTAGCAACCCCGTGAAGAAAAAAGACTAGCATTGTTAAAGTTAATCCTCTAGCTGAAAGAAAAATATCTAAGGAACTCCCTTCATATAAGATTCCCGATGATTTACCTAAAGTAACAGTATTTACTGAAAATTTTCCTAAAATGCTGATTAAACAGAAGTTTGAGGAATTATCCCAGTTAAGTAGGTTTGAACCCTATAATTTTTCAATACTGTAACACTCTTACAATGAGCGATCGCTACAAAAAAGCAGCTTGCCGTTTGAGACAAGCTGCTTTTCTTTCAGTCCACAAAGGTGGGCTTTGTGTTTTTAGCTTCAGGTTTCAACCTGTGGGCGCTGGGGACGCGAACAATGGACTACATCATGCCCATGCCGCCCATGCCGCCCATGCCGCCCATGCCGCCCATGCCGCCCATGCCGCCCATGCCGCCCATGCCGCCCATGCCGCCCATATCGGGGGCACCAGCCGCTTTCTTCTCAGGCTTCTCGACAACCAGGGCTTCAGTGGTCAACACCATCCCGGCAATCGAACCGGCATTTTGCAACGCCGAACGTACAACTTTCGCAGGGTCGATAATCCCAGCGGCGATCAGGTCTTCAAATGTGTCGGTAGCCGCGTTGTAACCGATATTCAAATCAGTCTCGCGCACCTTCTCGACAATGACAGAGCCTTCGACACCGGCATTATCTGCCATCTGACGCAGGGGAGCTTCTAGAGATCTGCCCACAATGTCAGCACCGACTTTTTCTTCGGCGTCCAGACTATTTTTAATGTCAGCAACTTTCTTGCTCAGGTAAATCAGCGTCGCGCCACCGCCTGGAACGATACCTTCTTCCACCGCAGCTTTGGTCGCGTTGAGGGCGTCTTCAATCCGCAGCTTGCGGTCTTTGAGTTCGGTTTCGGTCGCCGCACCCACTTTGATGACGGCGACACCACCGGCAAGCTTAGCAATTCGCTCTTGCAGCTTTTCTTTGTCGTAGTCAGAATCCGTTTCTTCTAGCTGCTTGCGAATTTGGGCAATCCGCTTTTGCACATCTGCCGTCTTGGCATCACCAGCGACGATGGTGGTGTTTTCTTTATCAATGGTGATTTTCTGAGCGGTTCCCAGCATCTCCAGGGAGACGGTATCTAGGCTCAAACCAACTTCTTCTGAGATTAGCTGACCGCCAGTGAGAACGGCGATATCTTGCAGCATCGCTTTGCGGCGTTCGCCAAATCCAGGCGCTTTGATGGCGGCTACATTCAGTACGCCCCGCGCTTTATTTACCACCAAAGTTGCCAAAGCTTCTCCTTCGATGTCTTCGGCAATAATCAGCAAAGCTTGACCGGAACGGGCAACTTTTTCCAAGACGGGAATCAAATCCTGGATAGAGTTGATTTTTTTATCCGTCATCAAAATCCGGACGTTTTCATATTCCACCACCATCCGTTCGGAATCGGTGATGAAGTAGGGAGAAATGTAGCCGCGATCCAGCTGCATCCCCTCGACGACATCCAGTTCCGTTGCCATCGATTTGGATTCTTCAACGGTGATCACGCCGTCTTTGGTGACTTTATCCATCGCTTCGGCAATCATTTTGCCGACTTCTTCATCGTTACCAGCGGAGACGGTTGCCACTTGAGCGATCGCGCTACCTTCCACTGGTTTCGCGATCGCTACAATTTCCTCCACTAAGAAGGCGATCGTTTTTTCGATTCCCCGCCGCAAACTCACTGGATTTGCCCCAGCCGCTACGTTCTTCAAGCCCTCACGAATCATCGCTTGAGCCAGAACCGTCGCTGTCGTCGTGCCATCACCCGCAATATCTTTCGTCTTGGATGCCACTTCCTGAATCAGTCGAGCGCCTGTATTTTCCAGGGGGTCTTCTAATTCAATTTCCTTGGCAACGGTGATACCATCGTTCACAATTTGGGGTGCGCCAAACTTCTTCTCTAGAAGGACATTCCGCCCTTTCGGCCCCAGCGTAATGCGAACGGCGTCTGCCAGGACGTTCACGCCCCGCTCTAGTGCCCGCCGCGATTCGTCATTAAATGCAACGATTTTTGCCATGTTTTAGGTTTTCAGAGCGCTTCCATTAGTCAATTTAGCACTCACTGGCACAGAGTGCTAATCGGAGAGGATGAGAGTCCTCACCTCGACTGATATGGGGGAGGTACATAATAAACAGCTAGAGCAATCAATCGCACGTTTGAGTTACTTTTTGTAACGAAATTGCCGAATTCTCGATAACTAGAGCGGATTGGATTGAATGCGTTTATCATCCACTTTTTGATGCTCTGTCCTTGACAAAGGAAATAATTTATGCGTTCACCAAAAAAAAGAGCGGTAGGGCTGCAACCTTGCTGCGATAGACTTCATCCCATTTGTTGTATCGTTCCTCCTCATATGCTGAAGGAGGTTCTCCAGAATGGCAACCCTGAGCAGCGGGCATGGGCTTTTCAAACCTTAACCGTGTCAGAACAGTTTCGCGGACGGCGCTTGACAGTGGGGAATATCTCGTTCGCAGCATCAGCGGGTGAGAAGCGTCGTACCATCTTTGATGCCAAAAATGGCAACGATCTACCAGGCACCTTGGTGCGGAGTGAAGGCGATCCTCCCAGCGAAGATGCCGCGATCAACGAAGCCTACGACGGATCGGGTGCAACTTATGACTTGTACGAGCAGGTGTTCGAGCGGAATTCCATCGACAATCGAGGGCTGCGTTTGGACTCGACGGTTCATTTTGGCGTGAAGTATGACAACGCTTTTTGGAACGGCGACCAAATGGTCTACGGTGATGGGGATGGAGAGATTTTTGAACGCTTTACTAAGGCGATTGATGTGATTGGTCACGAGCTAACCCACGGCGTCACCCAATATGAAGCCAATCTAATCTATTACGGCGAATCCGGCGCTCTGAATGAATCTTTTTCCGATGTCTTTGGTTCTCTGGTAAAACAGCGGGTTCTCAATCAGACCGCCGAGGAAGCTGACTGGATTATCGGGGAAGGTTTGTTTACCGCCAATGTTAAGGGCGTTGGGATTCGCTCAATGAAGGCACCGGGGACAGCATACGACGACCCAGTGCTAGGCAAAGACCCCCAGCCTGCGACTTATAAAGACCGCTACAAAGGGCTGGAAGATAACGGAGGCGTGCATATTAACTCAGGGATTGCCAACCGTGCCTTTTATTTAGCAGCAGTGGAAATTGGCGGCTACGCTTGGGAAAAGGCAGGGAAAATCTGGTATATCGCTTTACGCGATCGCCTGCGCTCTAGAGCGAATTTTAAACGGGCTGCGAATACTCTCATTACAGTCGCTGGAGAACTCTACGGCGAAGGCTCCAAGGAGCAGAATGCAGTCCGCAAAGGTTGGCAAGAAGTGGGAGTGATTTAAATTAAAAATGCGTGCATTAAAAATGGAAGAGGCAATTCTTCATTTTTAATTTCTGCGTGCAGCTGCCATCAGCCATTCCAGCAGCGGTCTTAAGTTTCCAGGTACGGCGGATTCACTCACTAAAACAGTATGTTGCTGAGTGTTTTCTTCCACCGTTAGCTTGTACTGAAAGCGGTCGGGTTGGGGAGTGTTGGAAGCGATCGCGGCAGGCAAATCAAAGAAATCAGCTGCGTCAATCAGGAGGCGCAGCTGATTTGCTTCATTTGCAGGCAGAGTCGTAATGTCAAAAACTTTTGTCAGGCGCATCCCAGCAAAGCCGCCAGTCCGTTCAAAAGAAATTCGCATAGTTTCCCTCGCAGGGAGCAAGACTAACTCCATAGTAAGCAGTGATGGATGTTATTCTTCGTCTGCCTCTCTCTTTCCCACTCCGACCGCGAGGAGAGCGTCACTACGCTCACAGTCCTCTGCCGCTATGGTCGCTATGCCATCACCATACCGCCGTCCACATTGAGCGTTTGACCCGTGATATAGGCGGCAGCCGGATCGGCGGCTAGGAATCGAACTAAACCAGCAACCTCCTCTGGTTGACCGTAACGACCGAGGGGGATGAATTTTAAGATTTCCTCTGATTTGATATTGCTCGTCATATCGGTGGCGATAAATCCAGGGGCAACAGCATTGACTGTAATGCCGCGAGTGGCGAGTTCTTTGGCGACGGTTTTTGTAAACCCAATCACTCCCGCTTTGGCAGCGCTGTAGTTTGCCTGACCGGGGTTGCCCATCTGACCGGCAACGGATGAAATATTAATAATGCGCCCGGAGCGTTGCTTCAGCATCACCTTACTGATAGCTCGCGTACACAAAAAGACGCCAGTGAGGTTAAGGTCAATCACGGCTTGCCAATCTTCCGGCTTCATCCGCAACAACAGGGTATCGCGGGTAATTCCAGCATTATTCACCAAGACATCAACGCGCTTCCACTTCTCCATCACGGTGTTCAGGAGGGCGTCTACTTGATCGGCTTTGGATACGTCTGCTTGGAGGGCGATCGCACTACCGCCTGCTGCGGTAATTTCACTCACGACTTCTTCGGCTGCTCCACTAGAACTGGCATAGTTAATCGCTACACTGGCTCCCTCAGATGCCAATTCTAGGGCGATCGCTCGACCAATTCCTCGTGAAGCGCCGGTAACGATGGCAACCTGTCCGCGCAATCTTTGCTGGCTCTCTGGCAATGCTTCCATCAATAAATTCCTCTCGATCCGTTATGAACGCGGTTATTTAACTGCGCTAACGATCTTAGGTCGATTCGTACCTCGGACTGAACGAATCAATACGCCAAAAGATTACGATTGTCGTGAAAGAGCAGAAAACACTTTGATCGCATGGCAACTAAAAAGCAGTTCAACAATTTCCAAGAGTTACTGTCTGGGTCTGAAAAGCCAGTGTTGGTGGATTTTTACGCGACTTGGTGCGGTCCTTGTCAGATGATGGTCCCGATTCTGGAGCAGGTAAGCGCCCAGATGAACGAACGGTTACAGGTTGTAAAAATTGATACGGATAAATATCCAAACTTGGCGAGCCAATATCAAATTCACGCCCTACCAACGTTGGTTTTATTTAAAAATAGTCAGGTAGTTGAGCGCATTGAGGGTGTGCTGACAGCTCCACAACTCATCCAGCGCCTAGAAGCGTTGGTTTAAGGCTACATCGGCAGTATCTGGGTGTAACCAATAGCTCTCTTTGGTGAAAGCATCCGGAGCTGCTGACGATCGCAGACGCGGATATGTACGGGAACTCCTATCTTGCCGGCTTCTGAGTCAGGTGCCAAGCCAGCCCGGAACTTGACTTCCGGGCTAATCTCTCAACTTAGTGCGGATCTCGGAAAGCTGGGATAAGTGCTGCGAGGGGAGGCTGCATTTCACCACCGAGATGCCAAACCGAACTTCATTTCTGGAGAGCAGTTGGTAATCAACAACGCTAAAGAAAGCGAACCCTTAAATCATCTGCCAAGAGTCATTAGTTTGTTGCTAATGACTCTTGGCAAATGACTGAAGACCCATCACTACTTACGGATGTTTAGCCCATCAAAAGGGAATCGGATGAGCGATCGCTATCATACGGAAGGCTTTCTCAGCTTCAACACAAGTTGCCTAGTCTTGAGAAGTGCCTGGAGCAACGCTTGATTCTGGAGAACTATTGGGAGGAGCCACCACAACCCCTTTATCCCCACGTTGCTCGCGTTTTTTTCGATCTGCTTTTAGCATATCTTCCATAGCCAGCTGCATTTGAGCCATTTTCTCCAAATTGCTGCGATACAGCTCTAGGTCTTTGAGTAATTTATCTTCTGGCAGGTTTAAGGCATTACAGATTTGCTTGAGCGCCTCAATCCGCTGCTTTTCGTCTTTTACCAAATCGGAATCTGCTACTTCCAGCAGCGTAAATAAACCAATCGCAAACAAACGGCTGTACTTAAACGGAGAATTGTTAGCGATGGCCTGCACAGCAGCGTGCAAGTCATCAGCGCCGTGACTAGGAGCCGTTGGGTTTAACCAGGCAACGATATCCTTCCCACCCAGACGCATGGCTAATTCTTCCAGCCGCTGGGCATCCTGCTTGTACTGTTGCGGCTCGTTCTCGACTGCTCGACAGAGGGCTTCAAAAATCGGTTCTTTATCTCGTTCTGGTCGATAGCCTTGCATGAAGCGGTTAAAGGATGTCACCACGCCCAATGCATAAATGGGGTCGTAGCGAAAGTCCACATTGACCGAAAGCAAGTGCATTTCCACCATCAACTCTTCTACCACCCGCCGGTAGATGGAGTTAATGGGGCGGGTGTGTAGGGTATAGAAAGTTCTTTTGGTGTCTGATACAGTGCGGACGTTATTCACCGGAAAATTTTAAGTTTGAGGGCGATGTAAACTCATTGTCACAGCTTTTGGACACCTTTGCCAAGGCAATGTCTTGTAGAGACTCCCGGCGATACAATGCCGGGGATCGCAGAAATTATTCTATTGGTAATTGGGAAAAGGGTCTTAGAAGTTAGAGATACGCCTTCCTTATCCTAAATTCCGATTGCTGATTACCCATTATCGATTAGCCATTCCCAATGACTTTTTCTCCTGAACTAACGCTCCTGGCTCAATATATAGCTGGAGAATTTGAGAATTCAGAACAAGCGACAAGAGAACCCGCTTGGTACGTAAACCTCCGCCTTTGGCTGCGACCCGTACCGCTGTTTGCAGAAGATAGCCTCACCCTGTTTGCAGAGCAAGCGAACATCCTGCAACTGGATCGTCCCTATCGTCCTCGGATTCTGCGCCTGCGCCACAGCGACACCTCTCAAGCCTCGCTGATGGTGCAATACTATATGCTGAAAGATCCCGATCGGGTCAGAGGTGCCGGTCAAAATCCAGCCTTGCTGAAGACGCTTACACCAGAACAGATGGAACTTCTCCCCGGCTGTACCCTCGCCGTCATTCAGCAACCCTTAGCTCAAAATACCTATCACTTTTCTACCGCACCCGCGACTGATGCCCCCTGCTGTTTTACCTATCAAGGAGAAACTTACCAGGTTTCTTTAGGGTTTGAGGCGCGGCATCAAGAATTTAGAAGCTATGACAAGGGAATTGACCCCCAAACAGGCAGAGCCATCTGGGGGGCACTGCTTGGCCCCTATATTTTCACTAAGCGCGAAGATTTTTCCGCTGAGCTAGCAATTTGAAATCTTTTGTCCTTAGTTAAGGACGATTGACTGCATAACTCATGAATAATTTAGCTGACCATGCTGCGAGGCACTCCTTCAAGAGCCTCTTCCTCGGTTTCAAAAATTTCAAACACCGAATCCATCATGGTGACTTCAAAAACGAGTTTTGCCTCTGGATGGACGTTACATATGCGGAAACTGCCTTTTACTTTGTCAGCATCTCGCATTCCTGCCACCAAGGATGTTAGACCAGAGCTGTCAATAAAATTAACTTGACCGAGATTCACAACTACGTGGCGACTGAGTTTGGAAATACATTCCTGCAACTTCAGACGAAACTGCCATGCGGTTGTAATATCCAGGCGTCCAGTGGGGGCTAAGACGATGACTGTCGTCCCGTCTTGAGTCGTATGTGTTCTCTGATCGATATGAATCACCAAGACCTCCTTGCTCCGGAAGCTCCGTCTATATTTAATATCTAGATAGGAGCCGCATTTTACTACGATTGCTCCCATGATTTGAGCTTTCAGTAGTCTAACTCTAACTTAGAGATTAGAGCTACCAAAAATTCAGCTCGCCTAATCTTAAAGCAAAGCTTGAAAAAAATTACATTAAATTCGGCTTCTAGCAGACTGGATTGGCGCGATCGCCCATTAAGATAGCACTCAGAATCATACAGGTAGAAGATTCCAGTGTTACTCACAACTCTGCTTCAATATCCGGAAAAAAGGGATCGCCTCCTCTTCTAGGGGAGAGGATGGTTCCAGGGGCATCCGGGGGGTTGAAGCAGTCGTTACAGTTCTCGTAGATTTCTAATACCGAATCCATCATGGTGATTTCCAGCACCACCTTGGCGGCTGGAAGCAGATTGCAAAGGCGGAAACTCCCGTTTACCTTATCCGCATCTCGCATCCCTGCCACCAATGAGGTGAGGCCAGAACTATCAATAAAATTCACTCTCCCAAGATTTACGACCACATGACGACTGAGTGTATAAAGACTCTCTTGTAATTTCACGCGAAATTGCAAAGCTGTGGTGATATCCAGCCGTCCTGTTGGTGTCAAAACGATAATCTTCGTGCCGTTTTGGGTCGTGTATGTTTTCTGGTCGATGTGAAGCACGAACACTCACCTCTAAAGATGGGCAAGTATATCAACCGGGTGCGATGAGAGCGGGATTTTTCCCGTAGTCTAACTCAGACCTGCGATTCCGAGGGAGGTGTCCAGTTTGCCCAATCTTGCGGCTTTAAGAAAGTTTCATAAAGCTCGGCTTCTGGGGTGTTTGGTTCGGGTTGATAGCCATATTCCCAGCGAACTAGAGGCGGTAAAGACATCAAAATTGACTCGGTGCGCCCGTTCGTCTGAAGACCAAAAATGGTGCCTCGGTCGTAGACGAGGTTAAATTCCACATAGCGACCGCGACGATAAAGCTGGAAATTCCGCTGGCGATCGCTATATTCCATCTTTTGCCGCCGCTCGGCAATGGGAACGTAAGCCGGTAAAAATGTCTGACCACAATGCTGCACAAAGGCGAATAAATCTTCCCAGTTGCGTGGGGAAGGCGTCCCCACTTGGTTGCTGTAAACAGCTGCTGGTCCATCGGCGTGCGGGCCGCGATACAAGGCTCCCTGACCATCTTGATAGTCAAAGAAGAGTCCTCCAACGCCCCGCGTTTCTTGCCGGTGCTTCAGATAAAAATATTCATCGCACCAGAGTTTAAACGTGGGGTAGTACTCTGGGTGATGGGCATCACAGGCTTGCTTTAAAGTGCGGTGAAATTGAGCGACATCTTCTGCAAACGGGTAGTAAGGGGTTAAATCGATCCCACCGCCAAACCACCAAACTGGCCCTGCCTCAAAGTAGCGATAATTGAGGTGAACCGTCGGGACGTAGGGATTGCGCGGATGCAAGACCATTGAGGTGCCAGTCGCATAAAAGCCGTGCCCAGCCGCCTCCGGGCGTTGCGCCAGAATCGACGGAGGTAACTGTTGACCCCAGACTTCAGAAAAATTAACGCCACCCTGTTCAAAAACTGCGCCCTCGCGGAGGACGCGGGAACGACCGCCGCCGCCTTCTTCTCGTTCCCAGGCATCTTGTTGAAATTTCCCAACTCCATCCAGTTGTTCCAAACCTTCGCAGATTTGGTCTTGCAGCTGCTGCATAAACTGGCTGACCCTAGCTTTCGAGTCATCTGGGGGCAAAACCTTAGCAGAAGTAGTTACGTCCGTCTGAAAAGCTGTCATAATCTCAAGTCAATATTGTTCACAAAAGCGATTGGGAAAGGAAAAAGGTATTGAATTGAATAAATCGGGATGGGAGTTCGCCTGAGTTCACCCAGGATACCGGCTTGTACGGGCGCGATCGCTTGTACCACGTCAGCTTGCTTTTCGGGGTCAGGGTGAGCCGCTTTAATCGGGTCAAAGCACTCAACTCTATGCGATCGCAGGGGAACTTACAGCCTATCTTAAATCGGGTCTGCTGAACCCAAGCAGCAAGTTGAATAAAGCGTCTACAGGCTATCGAAATATCCTACAGGGGGATGCTACCTAATGATCCCAGGGATTAAAGTAATAAGTTCCCTTGAAGACTTGGTGCGAGGAGGAGTGTTGTGATTCTCAATTTTTCCTTAAAGTTTATCGCTGGTCGAGAGGGTTTTTCCTTTAAATTTTCCCTGGTTCGGACTTACCGCGCCGTTAGTTCTGCTTCTGTGGATGTCCTCTGGCAAAAATTAATCAATATTGGCGATGTATCCTGGCATCCTCTACTTGCCAGCACCAATGTCCCCAGCGGGTTGATTGCCAAACCGGGATTGATTTACAAGGTAGTCACGCGCTGGCTACCTATTCCCATCCGGGTTTTTGTTGAGCGTGTCCGTCCCTGTGAGTTACTCAGTGTGAGAATGCTGGCAATCCCAGGAGTTGAGAAACGGGTGACGTACCAGGTAGAATCGACGGTCTGCGGCACGTATGTATCTTATTCAGTGACGTTGCGCGGTTGGTTGTCACCTTTAATTTGGTGGATGATTGGCTCTTACTCAGCTCGTGTTGCTACTGAATTAGCCCAAGCTGCCGAACAGGTGGGTTTACAAGCTCAAGGCTAGAAACTAGAGAGGACTGAGGACTGAGGACTGAGGACTGAGGGCTGAGGGCTGAGGGCTGAGGGCTGAGAACTGAGAATACAGGTTTCAGGAGAGGGGGAGAGGCAAATAGAGGGAGTTATCAATTAGTAATTAGTAATTAACAATCTAAATTTAGACCCTGAACTGCATAGCGCGATCGCGTCAAACAAACCGTTAAGATACTTGAAGAGAGAGAACCCCGATCGTTTTGTCCCAGGTGCAATATCTGGGATAAGGAATGCAAGTAACCTAGTTATGCTCGATGCCAGCTCAGTTTTAGAAGTATTGCGACCCGTGCAAGATCCCGAACTCCGCAAGAGTTTGGTCGAGTTGAACATGATTCGCAATGTGCAAATTGACTCCGGAAAAGTCAGCTTCACTCTGGTGCTGACGACACCTGCCTGTCCACTACGCCAGTTCATCGTGGAAGAGTGCGAACAGGCACTCAAGAAAAATTTGCCAGAAGTGACAGATGTCGTGGTAGATGTCACCGCTGAGACACCCCAACAAAAGTCGCTTCCGGATCGCGCCGGAATTGCTGGTGTAAAGAATATCATCGCGATTTCTAGTGGCAAGGGCGGTGTGGGCAAAAGTACTGTAGCGGTGAATGTGGCAGTGGCTTTAGCACATTTAGGAGCTAAAGTCGGTCTGATTGATGCGGATATTTATGGGCCTAATGACCCGACAATGCTGGGATTGCCAGACGCCAAGGTAAGCGTGCGGCAAGGTGCTAATGGTGAAGAGTTGGAACCGGCTTTTAACTACGGCGTCAAATTAGTTTCAATGGGGTTTTTGATTGATAAGGATCAGCCGGTGATCTGGCGGGGACCCATGCTGAATGGAATTATTCGCCAGTTTCTCTACCAAGTACAGTGGGGGGAACTGGATTATTTGATTGTAGATATGCCTCCCGGCACTGGAGATGCCCAGTTAACGCTAGCGCAAGCGGTGCCAATGGCTGGGGTAGTCATTGTAACGACGCCGCAGACGGTGGCTTTGTTGGATTCGCGTAAGGGCTTGAAGATGTTCCAGCAGTTGGGAGTATCCGTGTTGGGAATGGTGGAAAATATGAGTTATTTTATTCCGCCGGATATGCCCGACAAGCAGTATGACATTTTTGGCTCTGGAGGCGGTGAAAAGATGGCGCAAGAACTCGGCGTACCGTTGCTGGGCTGCGTACCGCTAGAAATGCCCGTGCGAGAGGGGGGCGATGCAGGAGTGCCGATTGTGGTTGCCGATCCAGAGTCGGCTTCTGCGAAAGCGCTGATGGCGATCGCTCAAGCGATCGCGGGCAAAGTTTCTGTCGCTGCCTTAACTTAAGAAAAATTAAAAAGGTAAAGTAAAAAATTTGCCTTTTTAATTTTTAACTTTTAATTTTTAATTGTTTAGCAATGTTGCATAAGTCACTAACTGGTTTTCGCTGGCGATCGCTGCTCTCCCCTTGGCAAGAGGTAGATTGGCTGCTATTGGGACTGATTGTTGGACTCACCATTTTTGGAGGTGTGATGATCCGCAGTGCCGAACTTAACCAGGGATTGACCGACTGGTGGTGGCACTGGCTGGTGGGCCTCATTGGGCTGATATTGGCGATGTTTATCGCGCGATCGCGTTACGAGAACCTGCTCCAGTGGCACTGGATTCTTTATGGCATTACCAACTTGTCCCTGATCGCGGTGATGATTATTGGTACCAGCGCCAAAGGTGCCCAAAGATGGATTACTATCGGCGACTTTAACATTCAACCCTCTGAATTTGCCAAATTAGGGGTGATAATCACCCTGGCTGCTATTCTACATGCTCGACCCGCCTCCACGATTCCCGCTGTTTTGAGAGCTTTAGCGGTGACTGGGGTTCCCTGGATTTTAGTATTTTTGCAGCCCGACCTGGGAACCTCCTTGGTGTTTGGAGCGATCGTGCTGGGTATGCTCTACTGGGGGAATGCCAATCCCGGCTGGCTAATCCTGCTAGCTTCTCCAGTGATTTCGGCTATCTTGTTTAACGTATTTATGCCCGGATGGTTCATCTGGACGGCAATCATGGGCATTATTGGTTGGCGCACCTTACCGTGGCCTTTGTCGGGTGCCATTGGAGCGATTGTCGTCAACTTGGTGGGAGGCGAGTTAGGGCAAATCTTCTGGGGAGTTTTGAAAGACTATCAAAAAGACAGATTGATTTTGTTCCTTAACCCGGATCTAGACCCCCTCGGCGGCGGATACCATCTGATCCAATCTCGTATTGCCATTGGCGCAGGCGAACTTTGGGGACGAGGGCTTCACAAGGGAACCCAAACCCAACTTAACTTTATTCCGGAACAGCACACTGACTTCATTTTCTCTGCCATTGGTGAAGAATTCGGACTTGCAGGCAGTTTCTTTCTGCTATTTATCTTTTGGTTGATCTGCCTGCGCTTGGTGATTATTGCCCAAAATGCCAAAGACAACTTTGGATCTTTATTAGCAATTGGCGTCTTATCGATGATTGTGTTTCAGGTGGTCGTTAACCTAGGCATGACGATGGGACTTGCACCCGTAACCGGCATTCCCCTTCCCTGGGTTAGTTATGGTCGTTCGGCGATGTTGAAGAATTTTTTGGCGCTGGGGATTGTAGAGTCTGTAGCAAATTATCGACACCGATTGAAGTTTTAGCTTTTTGTCATTCGTTATAGGTCGCTGGTTTGACCTATGACGAATGACAGCTAACTGCTATTAAGCTAATAAATGAAAACTTAACCGAGAAAAAATCATGATTCTGCCTGGAGCGGTTGTTCAAGTAAAGAACACTAACGATATCTACTACGGCTATAAAGGGCTAGTTCAACGGGTTGGCGAGGGAAAGGCAGCAGTCCTATTTGAAGGGGGAAATTGGGATAAACTCGTCACCTTCCAACTATCAGAATTAGAACTTGCAGAGACAACAGCAGGTCGCAAAAAAGCAAAATAAGATTGGAAAAAAGTAATTGGTAATTAGTCATGCTTCAAAGTTCATGGTTTTTACCTAAAGAAACATGAACGACTAATTACCGATTACCCATTACCGATTATCCATTACCAAAAATATGCGACTTCCCCTGCCACAGTTTGCCACAGGCGATCGCCCCGCCAACCATATTGCTGAGGTGATTGAGACGGCAACGACTGAATTCCTGGCACAGTGTCTCGATCCAGAAGACTTGAGCTTCCCTGTCATGCCAGCCTTTGGCAGTTGGGTCAAAGCTACGGATGAAGAGTCGGGAAATCTCGTCTTTGCTGTTGTTTATCATGCGGCGACCAGTCCCATTGATTCCATTCACCGCGCAAGAGCCTTGGGGCTATCATTGCAGGAACTGCGAGAGCAGCAACCCCAAATATTTGCCATGCTGAAAACCGAGTTCCGCGCCGCTATTGTTGGTTTTGAAGCTACCCATCAAGGGGTCAATGGTTCTAAGCGCCTGGGTGGAACGATTTATCAGTACCTGCCGCCTCGTCCGCCGCAAATTCATCAAGCGGTTTACCAGTGCGAACCGGAGGAAATTGTTCACTTCAGCGAACAGATGGATTTCTTAAGAACCTTATTGCAGGTCATGGGTGCGCCGGTGGAGGCGCTGATTGCAGCAGCGATTCGAGAAATTTATCAACTACGCAAGGCTGACCGTGACTGGTTGGTGCAGGCAGGACGAACCCTCAGCGTCCTTCTCAAGGACGACTACGACCGCTTGAGGTACATTTTGAGCCAAATCCGTTTATAGGCAGCGGATGCCCTAGAAACTTAACGCCTAAAAATTAAAGGTGTCTTGTCCTCAAAATATCCGTCCTTCGCGCTTAGGGCGCAAAAACTTCTGTAACTCTACTTCCATTGGGGCATCCCGTAGATCCAAAATATATTCATCTACTGCACCCAGCACCCCTATTTCTTTAGGGTAGGGCGCAAAAAACGGTTTTTCTGTAGGATGTCTCCAGTGATACCACCATGTTTTCAAAAGTCAGCATCGCTGACTTTTGCAAGCATCGCTTCAAACTCATCTCCAAGCCGCTGTTTATGGAACCGATTTTGCATGTGTTCCGAGAGGAACCAATTGTTCCCTTCGCTCTTTTGCTAGTAGTCATCTTGACCGTGCCCATCCTTTTTGAGCGGCTGCGACTGCCAGGACTGGTTGGTTTGCTGGTAGCGGGAGTGGTTCTTGGGCCTAATGGGTTGCAGCTGCTTCAGAAAGAATCAGAGACGATGAAGCTGCTATCAGATATCGGGTTAGTTTACCTGATGTTTGTGGCAGGGCTAGAAGTTGACATTGAACAGTTCCGCAAAACGAAGCATCGCTCTGCCGGTTTTGGCACGTTTACCTTTTTAGTGCCCCTAATTATGGGAACAATCGTGGGGCGTGTATTCAACTTTGACTGGAACGCTTCAATTTTGATTGGCTCTCTGTTTGCCTCCCATACTCTCTTGGCTTACCCGATTGTGAGCCGTCTCGGCGTTGTAGGGAACGAAGCCGTCACGGTGACAATTGGAGCGACCATCTTCACTGATGTTGGCGCTCTACTGGTATTGGCTGTTTGTGTGGGAATTCATGGGGGTGACTTCACGGTTGTGAAGCTACTCACCCTTTTTGGTTCTTTGATTGTCTACTCTGCCGTCATTTTGTTTGGCTTTGACTGGGTGGGTCGAGAGTTTTTCCGGCGCACTGGGCAAGAAGAAGGCAATCAATTTTTATTTGTACTCTTGGCACTATTTCTCGCATCGTTGGGTGCCCAGCTAATCGGTGTGGAAAAAATTGTCGGAGCTTTCCTTGCCGGTCTGGCGGTGAATGATGTTGTGGGGGAAGGGCAAGTAAAAGAAAAGGTGGTTTTTGTCGGAAGCGTCCTGTTTATCCCCATTTTCTTTGTGGATATGGGGCTACTGATTGATATCCCAGCATTTATTAAAACGCTCAGTTCTATCTGGCTGACGCTAGCGATTGTAGTGGGTTTGATTGGTAGTAAGTTTTTAGCGGCTCTGTTGGCTAAATTTGTCTACCGCTACAACTGGCGCGAGATGCTCGTGATGTGGTCGCTGTCGCTGCCCCAGGTTGCGGCAACGCTGGCTGCTACTCTCGTCGGCTACCGGGTTGGACTACTAACGGAAGAGGTTTTAAACAGCGTTATTGTCTTAATGCTGGTGACGGCAACGCTAGGACCGTTGATTACCAGTCAGTTCGCACCCGGATTAACCGTAACGGAAGCTGAGCCACTGGAGAGCGATAAAACTCGACTGGATGGGGAAAAGGCATCGGCAAGCCATCCTTTTACAGTAGTTGTACCCGTCTACAATCCGCAAACTGAGAAGTATTTGATGGAAATGGCAGCGCTATTGGCGCGGCATGAAGCTGGACGAATTGTGCCTTTAGCGATTACGACAACCAATGCTCAGATGGACGCACCGCAAATGGAAGCTGCGTTCCAACGCAGTGAGATGCTACTTGAGCGAGCCACGGAACTCGCTGGGGAACTGGGTGTGAAAACCGAGCCGTTGCTGCGCCTAGATGACGACATTGCTCGCGGAATTAGCCGCGCTAGCCGCGAACAAAAAGCGAGTTTAATTGTGATGGGCTGGGGCAAACGGACGGGCTTCAGGGCGCGTTTGTTTGGCAATGTGATTGATAGCGTGCTGTGGGCGTCCCATTGTCCAGTTGTGGTGACACGCCTCTTGGATTCACCTATGAATTTTCACCGCATTTTGGTGCCGGTGGAAAACTTGACGGGGCAAGGGACGCAACCGTTACGGTTTGCGAAAATTCTAGCCGATTCCAATCAAGCTCAGGTAACGTTGTTACACGTCTGCAATGCTAGAACTTCGGCAGCTAAGGTAGCGTGGACGCGATCGCAACTGTCTCTTTTAGCCTCAAAGTGGGCACCGGAGACGAACTTTGAGATTGAAGTGATTAAGCATGAGAATGTGGCGCAAGCGATTCTCAATACAGCTCGTTCGTTTGATTTGATTGTATTGCGATCGCTACGATACCGCACTGCGGGCGGTCTGGAAGTTAGCGATATCACGACCCAGCTGGTTCAACATCTCGCTTGCTCTGTGGTGCTGTTAGGGGAGCCGCAACGAACCACCACCGGCGTGCTTCTCCCCAAGCCGTCGCCAAGGGTTGCCAACGATAATGTCTTAACGTGAGTAATTGGTTTCTCACCTCTGCCCCACCCTTTCCTTGTAAGGGGTGGGGTTTGGGGTTTAGGGTTCTTATCTCAGATCCCAGAAGTATTGCCAAGGGTTGCAAACGTCCCCTGATGCGGCGTTCCCTCTAGTTACTGCCTCTCTTTTTTAGGTCTGCTTCTAAGGCTTCTAGTTGCTTCTTCTTCTGTTCGAGTTCTTGTTCTAAAGTTTGAATTTGTTCGCGACGCGCTTCCATTTCCAAATTTTTGCGAGCTAATTCCTGACTTTGTAAAGTAAGGTCTTGCCGCCAGTGTTCAGCACGTTCGGCTTCCTGCTGCAAAAAAGCGGGAGTAATGCTACTTGTCAGGTACTGCTGCACTAAATCCAAAACCCAGTTTTTGGCTTCGTGAATACTTAGAATCTGCTGATTCTCGCTAAGGTCTGCCAGAACCAACAAACCTTCGCTTAAGGATGGAATCTCAGCGGCGGGAACGACAGATTCCTTCTCCACCACTGCCCAGATATTGTCAGAGGTTTGCTCAGCTAGGATTCGCAATTCCAGACTGCCCGATGATTCATTTTTTTGCACTTCGGCAAAATATCGCATTGGTATTTTGTCTTTAAATTAATAAAACTGGGCACCCTAACTTTACGGGCGTATTCTACTTTAAACAACCCTTTTCTTCTTCCCCCGCAAGAAGGAGTGTGTAACCCAGAGTGGGATTCGTAGGGGCGAGATATCTTTACCCCTACGCGATCGCTTCTACAGTTGCGCGAGTCGTTCGCGCAGCATTTCTGCCTGTGTCTCGGCTTCGGCAAGGGCATCCCGCGCTCCCTTGACGACATCAGCGGGTGCTTTATCAACAAATTTGGCATTGCTCAAACGTCCCGAAAGGGCCTTTGCTTCTGCTTCAACTTTGTTCAAATTTTTCTCTAACTTGGCACGCAGAGCATCCACATCGACGACACCAGCGAGGGGAATCGAAACTTGCACCGTACCCACGACACCAGCGATCGCTTGTGGCGTATCCGCTTGTGCGGTACTCGCCGGTTCTGGGGGAGAAACGGTGGATGGAGGATTCGTCGCACCAACTTGTTTGGCTTCTGAGACACGGGTTCCGAGAATTTGTTTTGCCACTGTTGCCACCGCAATTACACCAGTGCCCACTAAAAAGAGCAACGGCAGCAACAGTAAAAATGGCAAGAAAATTGGGCTAATTTTAAAGTTGCCTTTTTCGTTGGCAGATACCGCCTGATTGGGTGTTTCGGCAGATGAAGGCGGCTGTTGTGTTTCGGCTGTCCCTGGGATGGTTAATTCTTCCACCTTCGCCAAGTCTTGAATATAAGACTTGCCAGCCAAGAGGATATGCCGTTCGCGATCGCTTTCAGTTTGCAAGATTGCTGACACCTTCACCCCAGGCTTAATATCTGCTTCTGCCCGTAAGTTGCGAATCGTCCGAATTGTGCCAATCAGCAGCTCAAATTGTTGCTCTAAATCCGGGTTAATGAGTGCTGGATCGGATTTGGGATAAGATTCCAACGCTAAGCTTTTGCCTTCATTCGCTTGAGTCAGCGTATGCCAAATTTCCTCGGTAATGTGCGGCATGAAAGGATGGAGTAATTTTAGAATTCCTTCCAGCACATAAGCGAGAGTTTGCTGAGCAACCAACCGCGAGGAAGCGGGGGCGTCTGGGCGCAGGCGAGGTTTGACCAGTTCAATGTACCAGTCGCAGAAATCGCCCCAAAAGAATTCATACAGTCCCTTAGCGGCTTCACCAAGACCATAGTTGTTGATGTAGTCGCCGGTTTGCTGCACTACTTGATGGTAGCGGGAGAGAATCCAGCGATCGCAGAGTTCTAAATCTCCTCCGTTACTTTTTGTTTCGCCCTCCCCGTTAACGGGGAGGGTTGGGGTGGGGTTCCCGAATTGTTGCGGTGTCTTGCCATCCAGATTCATCATCACAAACCGGGCAGCATTCCACAATTTGTTCGTGAAATTGCGGCTAGCTTCAACCGTTGCCGATTCATCGGTCTTGCGGTTGTACTCCATCCGGATATCTTGACCCGCCCCAGCCACTTCTTTAATTAAGGTGTAGCGCAGGGCATCGGTACCGTATTTGTCAATCAGCAACAACGGATCGATGCCATTGTTGGCAGATTTAGACATTTTCTTGCCGTTCTCATCCAGCACTAAGCCGTGGATGTAAACGTCCTGGAAAGGCATTTTCCCCGTAAAATGCCCCGCCATCATCGTCATTCTGGCAACCCAGAAGAAGATGATGTCAAAGCCTGTCACGAGGGTTGTGGTGGGGTAATAGGTTGTTAAATCTGGCGTCTGTTCGGGCCAACCCAGCGTCGAAAAAGGCCACAAACCAGAAGAGAACCAGGTATCGAGAACATCTGGATCTTGTTCTAGCTTGACATTTTCTCCAAATTGTGCAAATGCCTTCTCCCGTGCCTCTGCCTCGGTACGGGCGACAACAAACGGCGTTTCGTCGGTAATTGCGTCGCCTGTTTCACTTACCGCATACCAAGCTGGGATTTGATGTCCCCACCACAGTTGGCGAGAAATACACCAATCTTTTAGTTTTACTAGCCAGTCGCGATAAACCTTCGTCCAGCGTTCTGGGACAAACTCCGGTGAATTCCGATCGTCTAGAAACCCTAGCGCCCGGTCAGCGAGAGGGCGAATTTTGACAAACCACTGAGTTGAGAGGAGGGGTTCGACCGGGACTTTCCCGCGATCGCTATAAGGAACCTTATGCTTATACTCCTCTACTTTCACCAGAACGCCGTCTGCTTCCAGTCGCTGCACCACATTTTTCCGGGCAACAAAGCGGTCTTGCCCCTGAAATTCTCCGGCATTTTCGTTTAAGGAGCCGTCCTTATTCATGATGTTGATAAACGGCAAAGAGTGACGCTGACCCATTTCAAAGTCATTGGGGTCATGGGCGGGTGTCACCTTCACGCAACCCGTCCCGAAAGCTGGATCGACCAATTCATCGCCAATAATCGGAATTTCTCGCCCCATAATGGGCAGCGTCAGCGTCTTCCCAATCAAATGCTTGTAGCGGTCATCGTTGGGATTCACCGCCACTGCTGTATCGCCCAGCATCGTTTCGGGGCGAGTTGTGGCTACTTCCACATAGCCGCTGCCATCGGTGAGGGGATAGCGGAAGTGCCACAAATGCCCGTTGACTTCTTGATTATCCACCTCCAAGTCAGATACGGCCGATTGACTCGCGGGACACCAGTTCACCAGATAATTGCCGCGATAAATCAGTCCTTCCTCATACATTTGGATAAAAGCTTCCAACACTGCTTTGGATAAGCCTTCATCCATCGTGAAGCGTTCCCGCGTCCAATCCACCGAGACGCCCAAACGCCGCAGCTGATTAACAATGGTTCCCTCTGATTCCGATTTCCACTGCCAAGCCCGTTCTAAAAACTTCTCGCGTCCCACCTCATGGCGAGTTTTTCCTTCTGCCTTCAGTTGTTTTTCCAGTACGGCGTTCACTGCGATACTGGCGTGGTCGGTTCCCGGTACCCACAGAGTGTTGCGTCCTTTCATCCGGTGGTAGCGCACGAGGGTGTCAATTAGGGAACTCTCAAAGGCGTGTCCCATGTGCAAGCTACCCGTGACGTTGGGTGGCGGAATCACGATGCAGTAAGGTTCGCCTGGATGATTCGGGTCGGCTTTGAAGACTTGGTTTTCTTCCCAGAACTTCTGCCACTTGGTTTCTGTCGTAGTGGGGTCGTATTGGCTGGCGAGGGCGGGGATTGTTGCGGTCATGCTGGGAAGAATAAATGAAGACGGCTTTACATAAATTTTGCCATACGGTAGGGAAGGGTATATGAGAACGAACCGCCAAGACGCCAAGGACGCCAAGAGAAGAGAGCCAAGTGAGGAGGTGGATAAACTTGCGTATGCTGTGATAGGTGCGGCGATGGAGGTGCATCGAGTGCTGGGGCCGGGATTTTTGGAGTCTGTGTATCAGGAGGCGTTAGAGGTAGAGTTTCGGTTGCGGGGAATATTTTCTAAACCTCAGAAAACGCTAGCTGTGACCTATAAAGGTCATCAAGTGGGTGAAGGCAGATTAGATTTTCTGGTTGGTGATGTCCTAATTGTTGAATTGAAAGCTGTTCAAAACCTAGATCCTATTCACCAAGCCCAAGTCCTCTCCTACCTTAAAATGACCAACTATCCCCTTGCCCTGCTCATCAACTTTAACGTCTCCCTCCTCAAAGACGGCATCCGCCGCATCGTTCTCTCTTCCTAACTCTCTCTGCGTCCTCTGCGTCCTTGGCGGTTCGTTAATCCCATGCCCCTTCAAAAAGCAGATGCAATCATTGGCTGTATACTTGGAACTGCTGTAGGTGACGCCATCGGACTCCCTTACGAAGGCTTATCTAAACAACGACAACATCGCCTTTATCCTCAAATAAACAGGCACCATTTCTTCTTTGGTAAAGGCATGGTCTCCGATGATACGGAACACACCTGCATGGTTGCCCAAGCTTTAATCGTTGCGGGTGGGGATGTCCAGATATTTGCGAAACAACTGGCTTGGAAATTGCGCTTCTGGTTACTGGGTCTGCCAGCAGGTATCGGATATGCTACCTTAAAAGCGATTTTGAGGCTATGGCTGGGATTTTCCCCCAATCGCGCTGGTGTTTTCTCTGCTGGAAATGGCCCCGCGATGAGAAGCGCCATTATTGGTGTCTGTTATGGGGACGACATCCAAAAATTACGCGAATTCCTCCGAGTATCCACCCGCATCACCCATACCGATCCAAAAGCAGAACATGGGGCTTTGGCGGTAGCGATCGCATCCCATCTATCCAGTCACCAATCGTATGTTTTGCCCCAAGATTACTATCGCACTCTTGAAAAGATCCTAGGAGCAGAGTCTGGTGAATTCTTGCAGCTAATTAAAAAAGCTTGCGACAGTGCAGATGCCCAAGAAAGTACAGAATCCTTTGCCGCCCACATGGGGCTGGGCACAGGCGTCACTGGCTATATTTATCACACAGTGCCGGTGGTGATTTATGTCTGGTTGAGATATCAGCAAGATTATCGAACCGCCATCCTAGAAATCATTCGTTGCGGCGGGGACACAGATACCACAGCAGCAATCTTAGGCGGAATTATCGGGGCATCTGTAGGCAAAGTCGGCATTCCCTCCCTGTGGCTTGATGGTCTTTGGAAAATGCCGAGAAATATTAATTGGATGGAAGGATTGGGAAGGAGATTAACTGAGGTTTCTGAGCGGGGTGTAGAGCAACGAGCATTGTTTCTGCCCGTGTTTAATCTTTTCCTGAGGAATCTGTTCTTCATGCTTGTGGTGATCTTGCATGGATTCCGTAGGTTATTACCACCCTATTGAGTAGAATTCACTCATTCCCCTAGTTTTAGCAAACCATGCCGGACACCATAAAATAGCCGATTGAGCATGGTTTGTTCTTCTTCATCCAGCCAATCTTTAGTGAGCAGGACAGTTTGCAGCTGGTACTGGTTCACAGGAGTAATCCGGCGGGAGACGAATATCTGAGCAACTAGATCCTCGATAGTCACTTGGGTCGGAAAAAACTCAGCTGTCATGGTCAGATCAAGAATTTGATATCTCTACTCTCAGCTTTTTCCGAACCATCCCCAGTGATGCAAGCTAGAAAAAATTGTGACAACACCTTAATAACTAAGTGATCCCGGTCATTTCTGGAGTCATGAGGAAGTGCTGTCTCAGATTTTCAAAAACCACTTTTGGCGATACATTGCGTACAGAATCGCCCACCAGAACAGCAATGTCACGATGGCGAACAATAAAGAGGCGTTCATCGCTCCCGCCCAAGACACAAAGGCATTCTCATAGATCCAGTTATAAGTAGTTGGGGCGGTTTCGCCGGTTCCAACGTGGGTTTTAGCCAGGATTTTAATCAGCACAACTGAGGCGACGAACGCGAAGATAGCGTTTAACCCCATAACTTCAAACGGCTTTCCCCATCGACGGAACTTCCGCACTTCCATCAATTCATAACAAGCTGCCAGCAACAGCAACGCCCAACCAGTTGTGAAAAGCACAAAAGAACTCGTCCACAGTTTCTTGTTGATGGGAAACGTTAACCCCCACGCCCATCCAGCGACTAGGCAAGCAATGCCAAACAAGACCAAGCCGATACTGGTGCGTGACTGTACTGGTTGGGTGCGTATCCAGTCAACCGTAAAGTAGCCGGTGAGGACGGTGACAACTGCTGGAAGAGTGCTGAAAAGACCTTCAGGATCTCCCATTGAGTTGAAATTATCTCCCTTATACAGATGCGCTGTGCCAATAATCAGGCGGTCAATATAAGCGCCAAAATTCCCTTCCCTCGTTAAGACACCAGCTCCATAATCGGGAACCGGGATCAAAGACATCGCCATCCAGTACCCAATGAGTAGCAGTGCTGCGAGTACCCACTGTCCTTTGCGTGGCACGTTAAGAACTATCAGAGCAGCCACCAGGTAGGCAAGGCTAATCCGCTGCAAGACGCCCATGATGCGGATGGAGCTGAAGTCATAATTCCAGAAGCCGTTCAGCAGCAAACCAAGAATAAAAAGAATCGCCGCTCGGCGTAAAATTTGTCTATAAACATCGGCAGTAGGGCGGTTCCCTTCCGCGTATTTGGAAAGGGAAAAGGTCATTGCCCCGCCGACAATAAATAGAAAGAAGGGAAATACCAAGTCTGCCAAGGTGCAGCCGTGCCATTCTGCGTGTTGCAGGAAAGGATAAACTTGGTCGGCAACTCCCGCCTGATTAACTAAAATCATTCCCGCAATGGCAATACCTCGAAACACATCGAGCGAAGTCAAGCGCATAGTAGAGTTTCCAGAAGCAAGACATTAATAAATAACAGGGTGATAGGCATCACTCTATCGAACGAAGACGTTCATCTTGTCGCTTAGGGTAACATCACGGGGAAGGAAATCAAAATAATTCCCGATTAATTAAAGAGTTGTAGGAGCCTGATGCTAGCTCTAGCCGTTCAAGCTTATACTAGGGTCACGAAACTGCTCGATAAAATTTTGGTATCGCGAATTACTCGTACTGACCCGCAACAACTAAGCGCGGCGTTGTTGCAGGCTTTCTTGAAGGAAGTCGAACATATTCTGATTGACGGAATACTTTACTGTGGTTGATATAGACTGCTAATGTTTAAAAATAAAGCGATTGTTTTTTAGCATTTTATTCAGTTGATTTAAGGATGATAATTTATAGCCTTACCTTAAAATAGGATAAGATAAGGCTTATCCAAAAAGATTTTTTTGTCGCAGGAGTTGGATGAAAATAGAAAAGTTTATGAAGATAGCCCTGGAAGAAGCAAAGCTAGGAGATGCTCCCTACGGTGCAGTAATTGTTAAAGATAATCAAGTAATTATTAAAGCGCACAATACTGTGGAAACGGATAATGACCCAACTGCCCATGCAGAACTTAACGCGATTCGTTGTTTAACAAAAGAAATGAAAAATCCTTCTTTAGAAGGTTATACCTTGTACACAACTTGCGAACCGTGCCCAATGTGTACAACAGCTTGTATATGGGCAGGGATATCTGAAATTATATTTGGAGCTTCCATTCAAGACTTAATTGAGGCTGGTGTTCCCCAGCTTGACTTATCTAGCGAAGAAATTATTAAAAAAGGGTCTAAGAGAATAAAAGTGACCAAAGGAATTCTCAAAGAAGAAGCTCTACAATTATTCAATCATTCATGCGGCTAGGTTTATTGGGTAAAGGCAGCTTAGCGGAGGTGTGAAAATTCTTGTGACACGCTTACCCACTGATGATACCCCTTAAAAAGGGGACTTTGAGTGGTTCGGTTCCTTCCTCTTTAAGCTTCCCTAAGGCAGGGTGGTTTCATTTATTAAAAGAAAATTATGTAGCGTTGATTTTGGTTGGCGGTAGGGGCTTTTTGATTGCCATGCCCCTACAAAATGTCGCAATGCCTCGATATTTTCTAAGGGTTGTATGAAACCACCCTGCTTTTTAAACTTCCTTAGGGGGAGCGGATACTCTCGGATATTAGGAGGGACATCCTCTTCCGCAGGATTTCGTTAACGTGCCACTTCAGCGGCAATTAAAGGTAAAACTTCCGGTTTTCTAAACCTTAATTCAGCTCATTTAGAAAGCATATCAATTGGCAAACCCTCTTCTGTCCTTGCGAAGGTAACAGAAGAGGGTTCGCTGTGGAAAATAAAGAAAAATTAAATGGGGTGGTTCCGTCTAGGAGGAAGCGTTTCCGAAGAACCGATATTTCTTTTAAAGTCAATTCGTATTTTCCCTGAAATAAAGATGTAAAAATTATTAAATTCACCATTTTATTAATTTGACTTTATTATAACTTTATTTAAATAAACGTATTCTGGTTTTAGTGAGCAAAGCATCTACAAAATAACAAGTCATGAAAAAGCTTTTGATGTTGGTAGCGATCGCGCTGTTTGTTCCATTCTTTGCCCAGCGCTCCGAAGCCGCCACGATGCTTAAGGTGTCGCAAGAATCTAAACCCGGCTTGGGTGACTTTGATAGTAATATTTTGGGGTTGGTTGAAGCTTTCAGTACAATCAAAACAGCAGCCAATTACTACCAGTATAGCAAAGGTTATAATTCATCTTTTAATAATCCAGCTCTGACTTTAACGGCTAAGCAATCTCACCTTTTTTTTGTAGATGCTATTGATGGGCTGTCACTGTTCATCGTTCATTCTAAGCCGGGTAATCCAACAGGTGGAGCAGCTAAAATGAGCTTTAACTTGTTGGGAGATACGGCGGAATTAAAAATTGTAGACGATTTAGGTGAGGCAACTGCAAATTCTACTGGCCCCCTCTTTACTTCAAATCAGGGTTGGGGAGCTTGTTGCACTGATGGTTTAGCCATTGGTTCGCTTGACAGCAATTGGGAAATGTTGGTGCAATTCACTGCGCCGCCTAGAGAGTTGAACAGATGGCAAGTGTATTCTTCATCAACCTCGGCAAATATTTCACTCTCGATGCAAACAGGGCGTCGAGTAAAATTAAATGTTGCACCCGTATCTACACCTGAGCCTTCAAGCATGACTTCCTTAGTTTTTGCCGGGTTAGCACTGGCGGTACGTCGTCGCACTCAGGGCAGTATTTTGTAATGGATAATTTGTATTTTTTATCAGACTTCTATGTATGGGGTTAGCTTTATACAGTCAGCAATTGTTTGAATTGATAGGGTTGTATAAGCTACAAAAAATGGGAGAATCCCGCTTTTGTAAAAAAGCCACAAACGGTCAATCAATTCTAGAGTTGCTCGATCGATCGCCAAACTTGCGAATGATACTCGATAAAGTGGGGAAAATTTTCCTTCAGTTTTGATGGGGCATCAAAAACTGGCATCTGGAGAGTCTTGGGAATACCCCCTCCCCCTGGATTTTGAGCTGCGACCGGATCGGCTAAGATATCAAGGCACACGTAAAGGGTAACAACGTGGGGAAACGCCGGTGCAAATCCGGGGCTGTGCGGCAGCTGTAAACGAGGTGACTCTCGGAAGCCAGAATGCCTACTTAGTACTACCTTCATACAGTCTAACTTCCTGCCTTGCACGGGAAAGGAGCAATCAAATTGATGCCTAGTATAAATTCAACCGATCTGATGGGACTGCAATCCCCTACTCCCCAGTCGATTCAATTGCCGCCGCTACCTTTGCGTCGTCCGTTGTTGATGGTTGGTCATGGCACCAAAGATGAGGATGGACGGCAGAGTCTTCTAGATTTTGCCGATGCGTATCAAGCGTTAGACCCGTCGCGTCCTGTTTTACCTTGTTTTCTAGAACTCACTACCCCCACGATACAGGAGGGGGTGGATCGCTGTGTAGAAGAGGGTTACACGGAACTCTCTGTATTGCCGATTTTGCTATTTGCAGCTCGACACAATAAGTTTGATGTTACGAATGAGTTAGACCGGGCAAGGGTTAGACATCCCCAGGTGAAGTTTTACTATGGGCGTCATTTTGGGATTACGCCAGGGATTTTGGATTTGTGGCGATCGCGTCTTTCGGAATTAGACCAACCCCAGTACAATCGCTCAGAAACGGTTCTGCTCTTTGTCGGTCGGGGTTCCAGCGATCCTGATGCGAACAGCGATGTTTATAAGCTTGCCCGGATTCTGTGGGAAGGTAGCGGCTACGCCACCGTTGAAACTTGCTTTATCGGCATTACCCATCCTCGCCTAGAAGAAGGGTTCCGCCGTGCTAGACTCTACGAGCCAAAACGCATTATCGTCCTGCCGTACTTCCTATTTACCGGAGTCTTAGTTAAAAAGATTTTCGACATCACGGCGCAACAACAGGAGCAATACCCGGATATTTCCATGACTTGCCTACCAGAAATGGGCATTCACCCTCAGTTGTTGTCTGTATTAAGAGAACGAGAAATTGAGACGCAGTTGGGGCAAGTGCAAATGAATTGCGAAATGTGCAAATTCAGGATAGCAGCCAATAGCAACAGTAACGGGCACACTCCCGCCCACGATCATTCTCATCATGGGCATGGACATGGGCATGGGCATGGGCACGGGCATGGTCACGATCATGCTCACCCTGTTGAAGATCCATACAGAAATGTAGAGCAATATCACCAAAAGATTTGGCAAGCGCCTTGAATATTTGATAAGTAGTCATTAGTCAGTTGTTATTAGTCATTGGTGTCACTCGCAAAGAACTTAGAACTAATGACTACTGACACCCAACTACTTCATTACCTAAAAACTGATGTCTAAAGAATTTGTAATTGGTGAGCGAGTCCGTGTGGTAACGTTGCCGCCTTACGTTAAAACAGCGGAACCGATGCCGATGCTGCGTCCTCCTGATGTGATTCAGCTTGGGGAAGAGGGGGTCGTTGTTGACCGGCGTCCAGGGGGATATTGGAGCGTCCGCTTTGCCAGAGGAGTTTTTTTGCTGGATAGCCAGTTTATAGAGTCTGTGCAGGCGATCGCTGATACCGAATCAGCGACAGAGGCAACTGATGTGCGATCGCACAATGTACTACCGGAGCAAAAATATATCGTTGATCCCAGCTGAGTCAGAGGCGATCGCGTGTCTTCAAAACGAGGCGTTCGCCTAGCGCTGACCTGTCAGTTCGCACCTCAACAATCGCTAACCCCGATTAAATTACTTCCGCTTTTTCTGGTTTTTCTTGCGTGACTCCTTGGACATCTTTTTTTTAGACTTGGCTTTGGGATCGCTCTTGCCAGGGCGAAAGCCTTTTGCTTCCTGAGAAATTGATGAACCCGTGAAGCCAGAATCGCTGACCCCCTTTCTTTGAAAGCTCTGGTTAAATTCTTTCTTCGGTAATTCTTCAGGCGACTTCAAGCCCAATCCCACCTGCACATCATCCCAGTCTCCTACCAAGAAACGATCCACGGTATCAGCAGCAAAGACACGCTCTATCAGCGGCGCGGACTCTACCGCCTTCAGATCGACCAGGGAACCTATGAGAAAGCTATTCAATTCTGAGCCGTTTTCTGCAAACGATTCCAGTTGATGGGTGAGAATCGCAACACACTCAGGACGAGCCTCAGGATGATCGATTGCAATGTCTTCCAGACAGTTAAGAGCCGTTGTGCGGGGGAATATCGCCTGAGAGGTATCCGCTAGATAAGCCGCCAGAGCCGGAATCGCGGCTTGCCCGATCATGCTATAGACTAATGGCAGTTCTTCGGCAATCCATTCCCAATAGTTGCTTTCCTCTTTCTCAAACAAGCCCATGAGCGGCTCAATGCCAGCCTCAGCGCGGAGTTGGCCCAATGCTCTCCAGGCATGAATGGGTGCCCAGGATTCGAGCGTGTCTTCATCATCCCGGTATAACTCGTTGTCTGTTGCCATGCGGATCAAGTTAGGAATGTCCGTGGGGGCAATACCGAGTTCCAGATAGTCAGGCCAATTGTCAAAGTCCATCTCGGCGCAATTGCCATAGGTGAGCAGCTGGTTTACTGGTGGTGGATAACTCTCTATGCTCATCTCAACCCCTTTGTTTTCATCTCGATTGCTTCTCCCTAGATTCACTTGAGCTTTGGCACCCTCAAGTCCTCATCTCTATCACGATACCGAGGATGAATCAATATAGATAATTAGTCGCGGGATAGCGAAGCAACGTTACTCTCAAGCGTGCTTCGCCTTCATTAATTCACCGCTCCTAGGTGAAAAAGTGAGTTGGGAGGGGAAGATCCCCGGTGCGATCGCCCTCTTGTATTCTTTTCTCTGGCTTCTTCGCAGTTGGTTTAGTTCCTGTGCCTTTTTAGGGTGCGGATGATTGCCTCGCGCTAACTTCTCGAACTAAACGGTCTAGTGCAAGTTGCATCTGGGTACAAACTTTTTCATAGCAAGCATTCACATAAGCGCGATCGCTCGCTGCTGCACGACCATAGCGTTCAAACACAATCGGGGCAAGGACACGAGTATGAATTTGCACTGGCAGCGGAAAATTCGGGATCGGGCCAATTGCCACTCCCCAAGGCAACCCTAAATAAAGTGGAAATACACCCGTTTCAGCATCTAACTTCCAGGGAAAGCCCCATTCATGCAGTTGTCGCACTTGCTGGTAGAAATCTGCTAGAACAATCAGCGTCTCGTGGGCACCATGAGAAATAATCGGTACAATTGGCGCTTCTTCCCGCAGTGCCAGTTTGATAAATCCCTTACGCCCTGCTAGATGAATTTGATAACGCTGGTTGTAAGGACGAAACATATCTTCAGCCCCGCCAGGATAGACGAGTACCGCAGCATCCCGCTGGAGGGCAGCGATCGCTACTTTCGGATGCGCGATCAGCGCCCCTACCTGGGCAGCTGGCACCGCGAAGATAGGAGTTTTCCAAGCAGACGGATGCATGAGTCCATAAGCTAAGCGTTCGTAGCCAAACCGGCGGAACCAGTCATACAAAAACATCGAAGTATCGGGCGAAGCCAAACCTCCATTATGGGAACCGACAACCAGCACCTTCCCTTCGGGGGGCATATGATGCCAGCCATCCGTTTGAACCCGAAAATAGTGGCGGTAGAACCATTCCCATACCGGCATCCAAGCTTTAATCACATCGGGATTTCGCTCTTCTAGCGACCAACCATCAAACTGATGACCGGCGGTTTTGCCGTCACTGCCTCTGCTACCCGTAGAAACATTAATATTGTCAAACAATGGTTCTTAACCACCCGAAACTCATAAATTGCGTTCTTTAGGATAATCTGCTGCCGAGTCTATTGGCAAACATTTTCCCTTTTTCTAGCGATCGTTTCCCAATCTTTTTCGGTTAAGGCTCGATCCCCAAACCCTGATTAACAAAAGGGGCAAATTTCCTCCCTTTTAAGGGGCTAGGGAAGGGATTTCTAAGGAGCGAACACCACTAAGGGGACGTATTGCATTACTTGCGCTCTCAGTTTACCTATCTTGCCCTCATTTCTACCTTTTGTGTTGTTTGCGCCTGGAGTGGTTCATTTCTTTTCTGGAATTACCAAGTCTGCAATTAAAGGTCGGTGGTCTGAACCAACATTCGGCCCAGTGCGAATATTCTTGACTTTAATTTCTGGACTGATTAAACAATGATCGATAGGAATGGATAAAGCAAAAGAGAAAGGTGGGAGAGTTTGAGAATAAGAAGCTTTCATAGGCCAACTCGGTAGAATTCCAAATCCTTTCTGGGCATTATGCAGCCCAGTTTTATTGATAAATCTTTTGTAATAAGGAGACCACATAGTTATATTTAAATCCCCAACCATTACAACTGGGGTTTTCAATTTTTGTATATATTGGCTGATTTTGTCTAGCTGTTGATTCCGAGAATGAAAGAAGGTAGGTTTGACGGGCGGTAGCGGATGAGTGGCAATCAGGGAAATCAATTGTCCGTTCATCGTAAAGTTGCCAACAATACTATTATTTTTATCTGTCCCAAAAAGATTGATAGAAGCGTTGGTGAGAGGCTGCTTACTATAAACGGCGATACCTAGATTATAAGGATTAGGTTTTTTAATGGAGTAGGGAAGAATATCAAGAAGAGAATCTAATTGTTTTATCCAAGCGTCGTTAACTTCTAAAAAGACAGCAATTTCTGGTTTTTCTTTTCTAACGACAGATAATATTTTTGAATAGCTTTTATTTTGCGTATTCAGATTTGAGCTTAAAATTCGGATAGATTCAATATTATTTCCCGGTTTTGGCGATAGAGAAATATACCAAGGGAGTATCTCTGCCAAAAGTAGAGAAATACAAAATAGGCTAATCAAGATTAAGAGTTTTTTGCGAGTCAGTAAGAGTAAGGCAAATAACACTAACCCTACAATAAGATATTGCAGTTTAAAGTGAGAAAGCTGTTCTAAAAAGATATTCCAGCCAACTAAGCTAAGCAAAGAAAGCAGCGTTATCCCCAAAATCCCCAAGAATAATAAATAGGGAATTACCTTGATGAAGAGATGGTTGTGGGAATTTTTATTCAGCGATCGCATACACAGTGTTACCAGCGCCTCCCTTGAGCGTACCAGGTTGAACGCGGGTGGGGCTAGAGCTGTCTCATCTACATAGACAACTCTATTTTTGCGGAAGATGGGGCCAAATGAGCGCGATCGCTAACCGGAGTGACTCCCCCACCATTGAAAAACGCACCGTTTCATCCGCCGTCTTCTCCCACTGCAACAACTGCTTTTGGAACGTCTGGTCTTGCTTTGCTCGCTTTACCAGCGCCTGACTAATCATTGTCTTTTGGATTTCTTCGGTCGAGATCCCCTCGTTCTTCAGGAAATTCAACAACCGCTGCACGCTTTCGACCAACTGCTCTGGCGCTTGGGAGAGGATAATCAGTTGGATCTGTTTCACCACCTCTTGATAAATCCGCAGCCGATAATCGGGTGGAGGCGACGGAAGTAACGGTGGCGGTGGCGGTGGCGGTACCTTCAGCGTTACAGGTGGATTTTCTGGGCGAACCTTGATTTCCAGCAGATCCAAGATCGCTTGTCGCTTAGACTCCACCAACTGGAGCATCTCCGGGTAGATCTGCAAAACTCGTTGAGACAGAGTTTTCGCATTCACAAAATGACTCGACGCCAGTTTTAACAGATACTGCTCCTCCTGGGGTTGGTAAGACTTAATACTGAGTTGCAAGTCAGGAGAATCGAGTTGCACCTGAGCCAAAGTAAACACCAGCGCTTCCCAATTCGGAGCTTCTTTCAAAAAAACTTCTATGGTAGTGGCACCCTCCGCACCCTCCGCGTCCCCGGTGCTATCGTCCTTGCCAAATTCCCCCGGCTCAAAATCCCGACCGATTGGAAAGCGCTCAGTCGGTTTTTTAGTCGCGTAATTAAACCGGGTAAAAACATAACGGCACTCCACCTTAGAAAGATCGACATCCTCAAGATGCCAGTTGCTGATGCAACAGCCGGTCAGTTGCGCTTGGTCGAGATTGGTGCGAATCAGATGACTTTCTAGAAGATAGGCGTCGCCCAAATTTGCCTCGGACATCGTGCAGTCGCCCAGGTATGCCCCGCTCAAATCAGCTTTCCGCAGATCCGCCCCGCGTAAATTTGCCTCGCTCAAGTCGGCACGTAACAAATACACATCCTGCAAGATCGCTCGCAGTAAATAAGCTTTTCGCAAACTGGCTTTGAGTAAATACGCTCCCGTTAAATTTACCCGACTCAAGTCAGCACTATTGAGAATCGCCTCGCTCAAATCGGCACCGATGAGAATTGACCGATGCAAGTCTGCCTCAGTCAAATTTGCCGCCCGCAAGTAGGCGGAACTGAGGTCGGCTTCCGTCAAGTTGGTGCCGACTAAAATTGCATCTCGTAAATTCGCAGCTTCTAGATGCGCTTCCCGAAGATTTGCACTGCTGAGGTTTGCGCCAACCAAGCTAGCGCGACGGAGATTTGCCTCCATCAACTCGGCTTCGATTAACTGAGTGCCGTTGAGTTTGGCATTTTCGAGATTGATTTGATCCAGCTTCGCCCTACGCAAGTCAGCACCGCTCAAGTCGGCTTCTTGAAGCACCGCCCAGTTGAGGTCGGCGTCTTGGAGAGTGGCTAAACGCAAGTCCACTTTCACCATCCGAGCGCGACTCAAAATTGCCTGGTTAAGATTGGCACCTGTGAGGTTGACACTCCGCATATCGGCTTGGCGCAGACAAGCACCAATCAGCTTGGATTGGTTCAGAGAAGCCCAACTGAGGTTGGCACCGCTCAAGTTCGCTCCGGTTAAGTTTATATCGCGGAGATTGACCCCGCCGAGGCTGGCTCCACTGAGGTCTACATAGGAAAAATCGCGTTCTCCTTGTCGGTACCGATCGAGGAAGTTATGTATTTGCACACCCTTGAAGGATAAAAATTATTAAATTTTAAAAATAAAAAATTTAAAAGGCAAAATTTTTAGGGATTTCCTTCTTTATTTTGCCTTTTAAATGAGTAAAACTTGGCTCTTTTATGGTACCCAGCGCGGATGAAATCCAGCGAAAGGCAGCGCCTCTGGTTGGATCTGGGCTTGGGGTTGTGCAGCTTCTGGCTGGCTCAGGGGAAGCAGCCAAAGGCGACTGGTCGCGATCGCTTGTCCTTCACTGGTTCTCAAACTGTCTGCCGCGGTTGCCGTCTCGTTGGTCACAACTTGGTCGAACAGCAGCGCTAACCCATCCGGTGCCAGACTCATCTGAATATCCCGCTGGGTGGGCAGGAGCAACAGCGGCTCGATCGCCTTTGCATCCAGAATTCCTTTCTCTGTCTGGAGGTCAATTTCCGCAATGTAAGGCTGTTCTTGGTACTCTTCGCCTGGCAGTAACTGAGTCAGCAGGCAGTAGAGCGTTTCCTTATAAGGAGCAAACTGACAGTTGAGTATTGAGCCATTTGTTCGCAGCAGTTCTTTCTGTGCGCCTTGGTTGGTGACTAAAAAGAGCGATCGCGTGTAATCTGTATTAAATTTCACCATCGCTGCTGCCGAGCCATCTCTGGCAAAATCCAGCGCCATCCCAAACTTGGGCAGAAAATCTAGCGGTTTGGCTCCTGGTGTCAGCGGCAGAATCGCGATGCCCTCTCCCTGAGCGCTTGCCACCGAGGCACTATCCGGCGCAATCAAAAAATCCCCGCCCGGTTGGTTATTCAGCGGTTGCGGCGGTGCATTCGGTCGGACTACCCACAAGCCAAATTCGGCTGGATTTTGGCTGTTCACCCGCTGAACAACAATCGTTTGCCCATCCGCCGCTAAGTCAAATTTGAGATTCTGGTAGTTTTTATTATCTAAAACCAGATTCATTCTGCCTGGGGGATCGAGATCCTTTTCAGATTTTCCTTTGGTTTTGTAATGGAGTCCGGTACTGACGGTGTACAGTTGTTGCGCCAATACACCGGGTTGGTTATTCGTCGCGTCGGTGGCAGAAAACAAAACCTTGTCACCATCTGGATACACCTTAAAGTCCATCACTACGAGGTCTTTAGGCGTCAGAACGGTTTTTTTGTTTTGGGTGAGGTTGTAGAGGATTAACTGTCCCTGTTCTTCTTTCTCAACGCCCAGGTAGATAAAAGCGCGATCGCGGGTGCGAAACTGACTCGTAAACGGCTGAATTGCCCTTCCTGTTTTTCCTTGAGTCCCCAAGCGCTCTCGCGCCCCCTGTAATTCCACTTTATAGTCAGTGTCATAGGATGCTGGGGAAGTGAGGGTATAAGACATCTTCCGCCCCGCCCAACTGAATTTACCCCCCAAAGGTGGAGCGATTCGCAGATTTGCTTCCACGCTGCTGTGTTCCATCGGGCGGCTAAAGGTGAGGATAAAGGAAGTATCCTCAACACCTATTTTTTCTCCCTGCCAGTTGAAATCCCGCACGCGAGGCCCGGTGACTAAAAAACAGTTCGTGCCGCAGGCATCGCCACCCCACACGACTAGCCCAATCACCACGCTTAGCACCAGCATTAGCGCTAGCGCTAGACGGTCAACAGGTTGCCCCCATTTTCGATTTTCGATTTTTGATTTTCGATTTATCACTGCCTTCGTCCTCGCCAATCTAAAATCTAAAATCGTCTAATAATCATACGGGTTCTTCGGTGCTTCTATTTTTTTGAGGGAGTTTGCCTTGATGGTGAGTTGGCGTTTGTTTTCTAGAGTTTCAGTGATCATCTCACCTTCAACTTCTAACCAAGTATCAGGGGCATAAGCTGTCCGGTTTTCAGTGAGTTTCACTGGCAGTCCCACGGGATAAGCATCTGCGGCACAGCAGGTAATCACAAATTGCGAAATTAACAGATATTGCTCAGAGAGTTTTGGTGGATGGACAACAAATCCCTTTACTTTAACTTTTTGACCCGTGTAGGTATCGGGTTCTGGATTGAAGTTGAGCGTCCGCACCCAGTCCATGAGCGATCGCTCTTCCGGTCTTGTTGAAGAGCGAAATGATTGGGGTTGCACTCGTGTCAAGGTCAAAGAATCGGTAATTCCCCGATCGAGCGCTGTGCTTGAGTTAAAGGCGCGGGGGGCAACCAATAAACCAGCGATTGCCGTCAACAGTAACAATACACTGCTCCAACCAGGAGGAAATAGGGTGATGTGCTGAAGAACTGCCACCGACCGCTTTTCCTTCCGGTTATTTAATATTTTCCCAATCAGTTGCATGGCGCTCAATGCCGCCATAATTAACAAGCAGATGGCAGTGACAACAACATATTTAAAGTAATCTTTGTGAATCAGCAGGTATAACTGACCCGTGAACCAATATTTCAGGAGCAAGGCTCCCCAAGCCGTTAGTGCTAGGACATCCAAGCCGGGAATTATAAATTTTTGAGAAATAATTTTTGGTTGATTGGTCATTGGTAAGGGTACGAATCGCTAATTTAAGACGGGTTGATTGTGAATCGTTCTAGGAATCTGTTTTCCCTGAGCCAATTGCAACTCACCACTCATCTTAGAAAAAGTACGTATACAGGAGAGTCATTATAAAAGTCAGCTGAGCTGCAAGACCAAATAGGTAAAACACAGCTCTGGGTTTGAAAATGGATAACATCAAACCGATGCCTTTGAGGTCAATCATGGGGCCAAATACCAGAAAGGCTAACAAGGAGCCGCTGGTAAATGTTGTGGCAAAGGAAAGGGCAAAAAAGGAATCGACCGTTGAACAAATGGACACGAGAGCCGCTAATCCCATCATCGCAAGGATGGAGGTGATTGGTCCCTGACCCAAGCTGAGGATCAGTTCGCGGGGAGCGAGTACCTGAATCGCCGCTGCGATCGCGCTTCCCAAAATTAACACGCCTCCCAATTCCCGCAGCTCTTGCACTGTATTATCAAGGAACATCCGCAGCTTGAAAGGCAGGGGTTTTGACGTAATCGATTGACCCATCATCCCACCGCCGGAGACGCCAACGGCGCTCATTATCGGTTGCGGTTGTCCCAGCCAAAACGTGCCGGATTTTAACAAGGTGGGAGTATCGTCTTCCCGTGCCCCTTGAGTTTGCATCTGAGGTATGGCGCAAGCGATCGCGGGTTGCAGTAACGGCTTCAGATTAGATTGAACGCTGAAAACCGAGGCAATAATTGTCGCGATCGATAAAGAAAATACCACCCGCAACACGACAATTTCTGGCTGATCTCGAAACGCTACCCAGGTTGACCAGATGACGATCGGATTAATGGTCGGTGCCGCGAGCAAAAACCCAACTGCCACAGGTGCAGGCACTCCCTGCATCAGCAACCGTCGCGCCACGGGCACGTTGCCGCACTCACACACCGGAAACAAAAAGCCCGCACAACTGCCTACAAATGCCCCCAAAATGGGGTTTTTCGGCATGGCAGAAATCAGCTTGCCCTCATCAATCCACAACAGGAGCAAACCGGAGAGCAATACCCCCAGTAGTAAGAAAGGCATTGCCTCTACCAGCAAACTCAAAAACAAGGTGAAAGCGTTGTGCAGTTGATTCATGCTTTGGATCGTGAGAAGCCTTTTTTAGCTTTATGAGGTTGCCAAGACATTTTAGCGGTTATTACTACTCATCACTAGGGCTGATGAATGTGCTAGTGGACGAACCCGATTACCAAAAGTTGCTCGCTTTCTCCCTTATCTATCGGTTGCTTTACCGTAAATTTACGGAGTTTACCGAACCTTTGTAGTTTGTAACACGGACGATTGCTAGTGAAAATGCTATCCTAAGCTTGAAGTATACTCAAGCTTCCATTGCTGCGTTTTCATGCAGCGGGGTACCCTGTGCTGAACGCATTTTTATCACTTCCTTTGTCATCCAATCGAAGCCAGCAAGACTTGTGTTTAGAGTCCACGCTGCGATCGCTATCGCTTCACGATTGTCAGATTGAATATCATCAACTTGGTTGGGAAGTAACTCAGACTCTTAAAGCCAATCCGCTACTCCCAGGCGTCATCTTGATGAAGCAGGGTCAATTCGCTGGGATGATTTCGCGGCGGCGATTTTTGGAATACATGAGCCGTCCCTACGGATTGGAACTCTTTTCCAAACGTCCCATTGAATGTTTATATCGTTCTGCCGAAACGGAAACTTTGATTCTGAACGGCGATACGTTAATTGTGGCGGCGGCGCGTCACTCATTGCAACGAGCGGCTGAGTTACTTTATGAACCGATTGTGGTGGAGGTCGCGCCGCAAGTCTATCGATTATTAGATGTACATGAATTACTGATTGCTCAGTCGCAAATTCACGAATTGGCGACTGAATTACTGACTCGACTCTATACTCATCTGGAAACAGCAAACCAAAAATTGCTGCGTCTTGCCACTTCTGATGGTTTGACTGGGGTTGCTAACCGACACTGTTTTGATGACTATCTCGATTCCTGTTGGCACCAGATGCAGGCGAGTAATTCAGCATTATCGCTGATCTTGTGCGATGTTGATTTCTTCAAAAAGTACAACGATACCTACGGTCATCAAGCGGGTGATGACACTTTGCGACAGGTAGCGGGTGCCATCCAGCAAGCGGTGCAGCGACCGGAAGATTTAGTGGCACGCTATGGGGGCGAAGAATTTGCCGTGATTTTGCCGCACACATCGCTAGAGGGTGCCCTTCAGGTCGCAGAACGCATCAGATTGACTGTGAAAGCCTTGAAGATAGCCCATGTTTGCTCAGAAGTAAGCGAGTGCATCACCCTGAGTTTAGGCGTTGCCACGATCTTTCCTAGCTCAAATTTTTTACCTGCAATGCTGATTGCAGCGGCGGACGAAAAGCTTTATCAAGCAAAACAGACTGGGCGAGATCGGTCTCAAGGTCATTTGCTTCGCATTCCGCGCGATCGCTCATCCGTTTTTGAGCCATCTGCAACTTCTTGAATACAAATTATTCCGCTTTAGATAAATATATAGAGTTGTTTTAGTTTAGTAAAAAGTGTAAATTATTGTATTTTTATAACAATTAAAAAACCTCTTGAGCCGTCATTTTTTAACCAAAGGTTAATCAAATCTTTAAATCATATTTAAAGTTAAACTAAGGTTTTAGCTGTAAAATTTATAACTTAAATCAGTAGAATGTGGGGATAAAGTAAATTTTGCATCTCCCTATACAGCGAATAAGAACTGATTGAGGTAATTTATGATGGCTTGGCAAGAATCTCCGCCGGAATTATCAGTTCTTCCTCTGTCCCAGATAAAGAACCTCAATTTAGAGTCAACCCTTCAAGAGCTTCCGCTATACGATTTTCAGATAGAAGCCTCTGGTCTGGGGCAGGAAGTTAACAAAGAATTTGAAGGAAATGCGCTGCTACCAGGGGTCATTTTAACGATAGAAAGTCAGTTTGCGGGAATGATTTCGCGGCGACGATTTTTAGAACAAATGAGCCGTCCTTATGGACTAGAATTATTTTTAAAACGACCCTTACAATCTTTATATCAATTCGCCAGTACCCATGTTTTGAAACTTTCTGGCAATACGTTAATTGTAGCGGCGGCAAAGCAGTCTTTGCAACGACCTCCTGAGCTACTCTATGAACCGATTGTGGTAGAGTTAGCGCCAGGAATTTACCGATTACTAGATGTACATCAATTATTGGTGGCACAGTCAAAAATTCATGAACTCACAACCGAGTTGCTCAACGAGCAAACCAAAGCTCAGATGCTGCAAACCGAAAAAATGGCGAGTTTGGGACGGACGGTTGCTGAGGTTGCCCATGAGATTAGAAACCCCATTAACTGCATTAATGGGAATTTTGGTTTTGTAGAAACTTATTACAAAAATTTAATCGGTTTATTGGCAGCTTATGAAAAAGCTGAAACTTTGAATACAATCGAAGAATTGAAAGAGGAAATTGAATATGATTTTCTTCTAGAAGATTTGCCTAAGTTGATAGGAAGTATGAAGCTGAGTGCGGAACGATTAACAAAAATCGTTGGCAGTCTGCGAAACTTTTCTCATATGGATGAAACCAAGAGACAGCCTGCTGACTTACACGAATGTATTGAAAGTACCTTATTAATTTTAAATAATCCCATCAAGCAGGGGATTCAATTAATTAAAAAATATGGCGATTTACCACTGGTGAATTGCTACTCAGGTCAACTGAGTCAGGTATTTATGAATATCATTAGTAATGCGATTGATGCACTCAAAGATCGAGTCACTGACGGGTCGGATTGGCAACCCCAGATAGAGATTACGACGGAAGTTTTAGAAATCCAAGATTCTGAATGGGTCGTAATCCGGATTGCGGATAATGGGCCGGGAATTCCACCAGAAATTCAGGATCGGATTTTTGAGACGTTCTTTACTACAAAGCCGGTGGGCAAGGGAACGGGATTGGGATTGGCAATTAGTTATCAAATTGTTACTGAGAAACACGGGGGTCATTTATCGGTGCGATCGCGTAGTGTATGTCCAGAGGATTGCTCGCCTTTGGCGTATCCTCCTCCTAGCACCGCCTCCCATAATGGTTCCGTAGTTGAAGCGTTGTCGGTGCCCGTAGCTTCCGCCGTAGGAATAGGAATCGCAGATTCGTATCCCCGGCAAGACAGAATCTATAGTGCGGCTAGCGGATGCGAGGCACCAGCAGCGGCACAGTTGCTAGCTAATTCCAGGGAGATAGAAGATTCACAACCAAGGATGGGCACAGAATTCGAGATCCGATTGCCACTCGGTTAAGGCGCTTGTTCACAATTTTTCTGGAAAATAGTAGCAGAAATTAACCTCAAGGGCAGGTGGAAAACTGCTGAAAATGGTAGTCTATGGTCATAGCTGATTCCAGCTTCACTGCTGCATTTGTGGGCGTTGTGTGTCGGTACCAAACGGATTTATATCACTTCCGTCCTTGTCCCAAGGGAGCGATCGCGACCTCTCTATAGAGTCAACTCTTGGGGAATTGCCGCTGTACAACTTTCTGGTGAAACCCATCTGTCTGGGTGTGGATATTGCCCGGATTTTTGAGAAGCATCCTCTACTGCCAGGAGCCATCTTAGTCGAACAGGGTCAGTTTGCCGGGATGATTTCGCGGCGGCGGCTTTTGGAGTACCTGATCCGTCCTCATCGACTAGAGCTGTTTTTGCACAAACCGCTGCACATCCTCTACAAGTACGCCCACTCTGAGGTTTTAATCCTTCCCGATAGTACGCCGATTTTGACAGCAACCCAGCAGGCGCTGCGGCGATCGCCTGAATTTTTGGCAGAACCTGTCGTAGTGCAAGTGGGAGAATCTGATTATCGGCTGTTAGATGTTCAGGATTTGAATGTTGTTTCTTGGCAAATCCGGGGAATCGAAGCTCAGGTGCGATATGAACGCACCCAAGCTCAGATGATTCAAAGTGAGAAAATGGCAAGCTTAGGGCGCTTAGTAGATGGAGTTGCTCACGAAATTTTAGACCCGGTTGGCTTTATTTGGGGGAACTTAACGTATGTCTCAACTTATACTGAAAACTTGATAGAATTGCTGTCTGCTTATGAGACACATCTGCCGCAGATTCCTGAAGAAATTACGGCTCTGAAAGAAGACATAGAATTTGATTTTGTACAACAGGACTTACCCCGCTCAATTGCCAGCATCCGAGCCGGAGCAGAACGATTGAAAAAGCTCGTGATGAGTCTGCAAAACTTCTGCCATATTGATGATGTTTATCCTAAGCCTGCCGATTTACACGCTTGTTTAGATAGTATTGTTTTGCTTTTAAAAAGTCGTGTAAACAACGAAATTGAAATTATCAGAAATTATGGTCATTTGCCGCCGGTACAATGCTACGCGGGTCAATTGAATCAGGTTTTCATGAATATCCTGACGAATGCGATTGATGCATTGATTAATCAAGCAGTCGTTCAGCAGTTTACTCAAGATTTTCAAGGAACATCGCCCCCGAATATTCAAGAGAAACCTCGGATCGAAATCACGACTGAGGTTTGTTCGCACAAGGCAAGTCAGACAGGAGTTTCTGATTCGCGCTGGGTTTCCATTCGCATTGCCGATAATGGCCCTGGGATGTCTCCGGAAGTACAGCAGCAAATTCTTGAGTCTTTTTCTGTAGAGAAACGCTCTGCTAAAGAGACGAGTTTATCGGTAAGTTATCAGATTGTGACGGCGAAGCACGGTGGAAAATTAAGAATGCGATCGCGTAGTGTATGCCGTTTGGGCGACTCGCTTAGTGTATGTCCTGAGGATTACTCGCGCAGTGGATGCCCAGAGAGCGGATCTCCTCAGGGGTATGCCACTCCTAGCAATTCCAGCGGAGAACCTAAACCAGGCATTGGCACCGAATTTGAGATTTTGTTGCCTTTGGTTTAATTAAAAATTAACAAGCCGCTGTATTTTTAATTGGGCAACTTTCAGGACTCTAAGGCTCTACTTTTACAGGAGTTCCGATGTTGACCTGTGCATACAAAGCCAAAATATCCTGATTACGCATCCGGACGCAGCCGTGAGAAACTGCCTGTCCCACCAGTTTTTCCTGGGGGGTGCCATGAAACCCGATAAAATTGCGTCCGTCTGTCCAAAAAGCGATCCACCTGGCTCCTAAAGGATTATCTGCGCCTGGAGGGACGACCTTTCCATTCCAAGGATGCTGCCAAGCTGGATTGCGTAGCATTTGCGTCACCTTAAACGTGCCTGTAGGCGTCTCCCAACCCTTTTTACCGACCGCGATCGGATAACTTGCTTTCACCTGATTGTCGCGATAGACATAGACGCGGCGATCGCTTAATTTAATCACCAAATGAGTATCGGGCGTGGTACTCGCTGGGGAGAGTTCCTCCAAAGGCAGATAGAGAGAGGGTGCCCCCAGAGGAGGCAATTGTGGTTCCGAAACAGGCAATTCGATCGTTGCCTCTCTGGTAGTTGCCAAAGCTTGTGTTGGAACTGAGGCAGCCGTCTGCTGCCGAACGCCCAGCAATAGAACGGCTGTACTGAAGCACAGCAGCTTGAAGCTTCCAGATGGTAATTTACCTCCCAGCATTCCTGTCCTCTCTTTTCCCTGGTCAACGACTCTTATGGAACTTATTATCAGAGATCAAAACTGTAAATCACACTGAGCTGACTGACTTGTTTAAAATTGGATTTTCCTAGTTTTGTCAAGTCTCACAAAGTCAGATTTTATTCCCAGCTCTACTCCTAAGGGCTTATATAGTCCGGTAGATTGAATCTTCAGTAGAGCTAGATAGGATTTGGGCAATAATCCAGGCATTTTCATCCGTTGCTAAGTACAACTGTTGCCGATAGTCAAGTTTATTACCCAAATATTTTAAAAGTGAGGGTGTAATGCGTTTACAAAAAACCAAAGTATTGACAGGTACGATGCTAACACTGTTACTCTCAGCAGTATCGGTGTTTCCAGCGATCGCTCGCCCAGTAGAAGGTGAATCCAGGCAGCTCATTAGCCAAACAAACACCGACACACCTACTGCCAATCCAACCAACACCAACACAACTACTCCTAACTCAACCGACACGAATCAAGTAGTTAGAGGCACCGTCAGCAGCGTTAGAGGCAATGTAGTCACGCTAAGACTGCCAGACGGTACAACCAGAAGTATGATGCTCTCACCAGAGGATCTAACTCGGTTGAACCTCATGCCAGGAATGGAGATTAGCGCCACATTGGATGACCAGAATATGGCTAGCAATGTGAGTATGGTTGAAGCAGCCGATGCGACAGATACTACTCGCCTCAACAGAACCCGTCGAGTGGAAGAGACAACGATTCAGCGAAGAACGGTGCAGACAACACCGTCTCCTGGTCCGACAACAACCACTGGAGAGACCACAAGCACTCCAGATACAGCTCAAACCGAACCGCAGACGACTGAGGCAGCGCCAGTGCCAGCGCTTTGGTAATGACTTCACCAGCATTCTTGAGCAATTAACAAAGAATCGTTAATGTAACCATGCCGTCCCCAAAAGGACGGCATGGTTATTTTGGGAAATAATTTTCCGAGATAGATTCCGAGATAGATGCTTGGTTGCGATCGCGCTGGGATTCTGAAAAAATTCAAGCTTCCTGATTCATTTCTAGCAATCCAGGCGGCGGCGTAATTTCAATTCGTCGATTCTCCAGGTCTACCACAGGCGCGATCGCTTTCACAAAAGGAATCAAAATGGTAGACAGCTTCGGTGGTTTGGGTCTAAGAACTTTCCGTTTTTTACTGGTTCGATTGACTTCCCCTTTCTGGGGTGTTTCCGGCTCATCCTCTGGCGCTACAGCTACAGGTTGCTGGTGCAACTGCACTTCCAGTAAATCGTTGCCAGCCGGAATTACATTCACCACCACGCCCAAGTTTTCTCCCGATTCTTGAAGAAAAACTTCCAAACCAATTAAGTCTAGAACGTGGTATTCATCTTCTTCCAAGATCGGGCGATCGGAAGCTTTCACCATTAACTTGGTTCCCGCTAGCGCCTCCGCTCGATCCCGATTTTCTACCTCAGCAAGCTGTACAACGTATAGATTTTTACCATCTATATACCGCCCTTTCACCAATTTCACTGGCTGCGGTTCTGTCTCGCCCGGTCGCAACATCCAACGCTCTCCCGGTTCCTCAAAGCGTTCTGGGAATTGGGATTCCGGATACACCCGCAACTCCCCTTTCATCCCTTGAGCGGCAACAATTGTGCCAATTTCTAACCACTGGTCATTGGTCATCAGCTTTCTGTATTCCGTATTCCGTATTCTTTTTCATGCCCTACCGTGTACGCACAAATCTTCTTGTACTTGCCAGTCCGGTTTTGATCCCCCTAACCCCCGATAAATTGGGGGAGCAATCAACGTTTTGCCACTTAATCAAAGATATGTGTACACGGTAGTGAATGCTTTGATAACTGGAAGGGGCGGCGACACAGAGACTTCTAAAAGTTCGCGCTTTTCTGACTTAGTTCGCATCGCCGCGAATTCTGTCCGGCAGAGCTTTCTAACATTTAACAACTGAATATACTTGCTCTACCACCTTCGCTAAGCGCTGTATCCCGATTTCAATCTCCTGGTCTGTAGCAGTCAGGCTAATACGAATGCATTGTTGCTTGTGCGCCCATTCTTCGCGCAATCCGGGGAAGAAAGAGCTACCTGGTACGACAATGACACCGACTTGCTTTAACTGCTGGTACAGTTCCCAGTCTGTAATGGGTAAATCTTGGAACCACAGCCATGCAAAGATTGCTCCTTCGCCGCGATGCAGGAACCAAGGCAAATCTTTGGGCATTGCCTGTTCGATACTGCTTTCCACAACATCAAACTTTTTCTGGTAGTAGGGGCGAATCACTGTGGTAGCGATTTCTGCTAGCGTTCCCGTTTCAATTGCACGGGCTGCGATCGCTTGCCCATACCGAGATGAATGGATACACATATTTGTCTGGAAACACTCCAGCGCCTGAATCCACTTTTCATCCCCAATTGCAATCCCAATCCGTTCTCCGGGTAGCCCCGCTTTCGATAAGCTCATGCAGTGCAGGATGTTCTCTCCAAATACCGGCGTCATCTCGGTAAAATTTAACGCCGGGAACGGAGGTGCATACGCAGAATCGATCAAGACTGGGACATCATAAGGCGCAGCCAAATCGGCAATTTTTTTCACCTCGTCATCCGTGAGGACGTTGCCGGTTGGGTTACAAGGACGCGAGAATAACACGCAGCCCGTATCTTCTGTAATCTTCAGTTTGCTGAAGTCCGGACGATATTTGAAACTGTGGGCAGCGGCATCAATGTCTAAAGCTGGCTTATAGGCAAATAAGGCTTCTGGGGTTAAAGTCAGACCCCCATACCCCGTGTAATCTGGACTCAGCGGCAGGATAATTTGCTTTAATTTACCGCTTGTGGTGTAGCCCCCAAAGGCATTTGCGGCAAAGAAATAAAGCGTTTGACTGCCGGGGGTGATCAAAATATTGCGATGAGTCAGATTTAGTCCGTAGCGGCGATTGAAATCCTTTTCTACCGCTTCGATTAATGGCTCATAGCCTTGAGAGTCACCATAGCGACAAACTACATTCCCGTAATTTGAGCTAGCGAGCAATTCTTCGGTGTAATCCCGCCATAACTGCTCTACTTCTGGCAAAATCACTGGATTCCCAGGACTTAAATTAATATATTCCTGTCCAATACCTGCTTGCAGAGTTTCCTTAATATCCTTCATAATTGCCCGCACCCCAGTGAGGTGGGACATACAATCGCCAAATTGAGTCAGGGCAGGATTCATAAGCTAAAGCGACTTTGAAAATTGAGAGTTTAACAACCGGGGTGCCGAGTCAGTTGAGGCTTTTTCCCCCTTAGTTAATTTAATGAATCGTTGGTACTCTAACCAATTTAACTGTAATTTTCATGACTAATTGGCACAACTACAGCCAGTCTGGGGTTGAGAAAGTCGCAAAACCGGCTGTTTAGATTAGGCACGGTTTGGGCGTTGTCTGATAAAACTTAACAAAACCATAATCTTCCTTAGATTACTTGACTAATTTTTGGGGGAAAAATGTAAAGAGTGTAAAAAAACACAGTTTATATAGGAAATCCTGTAAAGCTATAAATCGGGCTGGATAGCAGGATGTTTTTAGGCTCTTAGCGCCTCTACTTTTTTTAGCTAAAAGCCAAACAACCGGTAGAAGATAACACGCTCCCTATCCAGACGAACGTCAAGAGCAAGCCTGTCAAGTGTAGTGCAACGGAATTTATGACAACAATTGAAACGCTGCGTGCGAAGCTACCGTTTCCTCTCAAGCGATTGGCAGACCTGGCATATAACTATTGGTGGAGTTGGACGAGCGATCGCACTTCTCTATTTCAGAACATTAATCCTGATGAATGGCACCGCTGCGGACATAACGCTGTCGCCATCTTAGAATCAGCTTCTTTAGTGCGCCTCACCCAGCTCGCTCAAGACCCCGCTTATATCAAACGGGTGAATGCACTTGTCGAGCAATTTGACAAGTACATGAACGAAAAAAATGCTTGGGCGTCGCGCGTCGCGCCGCAAATTTCCCCACAGCGACCCGTCGCCTATTTTTGTGCGGAATTTGGCATCCACGAATCGCTCCCTATCTACTCCGGCGGTTTGGGAATTTTAGCCGGAGATCACCTGAAGTCCGCCTCTGATTTAGGCGTGCCGATGGTCGCGGTAGGGCTTTGTTATCGCCAAGGTTATTTCCGTCAACGGTTGAATAGTGGCGGTTGGCAGGAAGAAAACTACGTTAACAATCCCTTTGACCAGATGCCCCTGGAGTTGCTCAAAAACCAGCAAGGGGAACCCATCACGATTGAGATGGAAATCCGGCAACGGATAGTTAAAGCCCAAATTTGGCTGGCGCGAGTCGGTCGCGTCAATCTTTACCTACTAGATACCGACCGACACGACAACGATCCAATTGACCGCTGGTTGACAGGGCACCTGTACGGCGGCAACCAAGAAACCCGCATCGCCCAGGAAGTCGTGCTGGGAATTGGCGGCGTTCGGGCGCTGGCAGCACTGGGGATCGATCCATCGGTTTGTCATCTGAACGAAGGTCACGCGGCATTCTGCACCCTAGAGATTGCGCGACAAGAAATTCAGCGTACTAGCAAGTCTTTCTATGACATTGAGGGATTGGTGCGCGATCGCTGCGTTTTCACCACCCACACCCCCGTTCCCGCAGGTCACGATGTCTTCTCCTCAGACCTGATGGATTCCTACTTCGCCCACTACTGGCCTACATTGGGTCTGTCGCGCGAGCAATTCCTCGCCTTAGGGGCACGCCGCCTGGGCGACCCTTGGGAACCCTTCGGCATGACCGTCTTAGCTTTGCGGATGTGTCGCACTGCTAACGGCGTCAGCGACCTGCACGGTCAGGTTTCCCGCAAGATGTGGAACATTCTCTATCCCGACCGTAGTGAAGAGAAAGTGCCCATTGGTCACATTACCAATGGCGTCCATGCGCGTACCTGGACAGCACCCCTGATGGGCGACCTCTATTCCCAGTACCTGGGTGAAGATTGGTCAACCCGCATGGCTGACAAACAGATGTGGGCAAAGGTGGACGGAATTCCCGATGAGGAAATCTGGTGGCGGCACCAAGTTCTCAAAGAGTGCCTGATTGCTCATACCCGTTCTAAAGTGAAATTGGCACGGATTAGTCGCGGTGAAGAGCAATTCCGCATTGATGCCGCCGACAAGCTGCTAGACCCCAACGTGCTGACGATCGGATTTGCACGACGCTTCAGCCCTTACAAGCGGGGTGATTTGCTGCTGCGGGAAGCCGAACGCGCCTTGAGGATATTTGGGAATTCCCAACGACCCGTGCAGATTGTCTTTGCCGGTAAAGCGCACCCTCATGACGAAGAAGGCAAGCGGATTATCCAGCGGTTGATGGAGTGGTGCAAGCACCCAGACATTCTCAACCGAGTTGCCTTAGTTGAAGATTACGACATCTACACGGGTCAACATTTGGTGCAAGGTGTTGATGTTTGGTTGAACAACCCGCGTCGTCCTTTAGAAGCCTCCGGTACGAGTGGGCAAAAAGTCTGCTTCAACGGCGGCATTAATTGCAGTGTGCTCGATGGCTGGTGGTGCGAAGGCTATCAAGAAGGACAAGATGGCAAGGGAAGCAATGGCTGGGCAATTGGGGAAGATGCCCACACCAGCGACCAGGAGTTGCAAGACCGGATTGATTCGGAATCTCTCTACCACCTACTAGAAGAGGAAATCGTTCCTCTCTACTATGACCAAGATGAGAAGGGAGTTTCTCATCGCTGGATTCAAATGATGAAGGCGTCGATTAAGACAAATTCGCCGCTATTCAACACCGACCGGATGATTGCGGACTATGTGACTCAGGTGTACGCGCCGGGAACTTCAGTCGGTACTGAACCAATTCTGGCAAGCGCGCTGGCGTAGCAAATTTGTAGGGGCAAACGGCACGCCCCTACATTAGGTATGAATTGACTCGATTTTGAGCTAAAAGTAGGGTGGGCGCTGCCCACCTGCTTTTTTTTGAACTGCAAAGGACGCAAAGGAACAGAGAACAGATGAATCGGGTTTGGCAAGCTGATTTTTATCGGCGTCCTCTCAAAGATGAAAAAGGGCAGGTGTTGTGGGAGTTGTTGCTTTGCGACGCCACACGCAGCTTTAGTTATGACGCTTTTTGTCCTCAATCTGAAGCGAATGCTAGCTGGCTGGTTTCTCAGTTGCAGCAAGCAGCGGGTGGAAATCTGCCGCATCTCATCCAAGTGTTTCGTCCCCAGTCCTTGAGTTTGATTCAGGCAGCGGCGCAACAACTGGGTATTCAGGTGGAAGCGACTCGACGCACTGGAGCGCTGAAGGAATATTTGCAACAGAAGGCGCAACAATACCCCAAACTCGATAACTATACCTACACTGGCGAACTCTCATCTCTGGACAAACCGCCGCCAGTCCCATTGCCAGAAAACCTTTGGGGAGAACAATGGCGATTTGCCACGCTTCCGGCGGTTGCTGTGGTGGAAGCTTTTGCAGAACGCCCGATTCCGATTCTGGAGATGCCAGAATTTCTTTTGCCGATCAATCTGGGTTTAGCGTCTACGGTGCCCGTTCCTGGTGTGGTAATTTACGGTGGGCGGCAATCAATGCGTTTGGCGCGTTGGCTACAAGAAGCCCGTCCCGTGTCTCTTAATTACATTGCGGGTGCGCCGGATGGGTTGGTATTAGAGGCTGGGTTGGTTGACCGCTGGATTGTTGCTACTTTTGAGGATAAAGAAGTTACGGCAGCAGCTCAAGCTTATCAACAGCGCCAGCAGCAGAGTCGGGGATTGCACTTTTTGCTGGTGCAACCGGATGAGTCGGGGATGACTTTTAGCGGCTTTTGGTTGTTACGAGGAGAGGATTGAGGTTCTTTCTCTACCAAAAGATAGATTAAAAGCAGATCGATGCGATTTGATGCGATCGCCATCAGTAAGCTCAAACCACGTTGAAGAAGGCTAGTGGTAGAAATTCATCGCATTTTATCCCAATTAAGCAGTGTCGCAATCCTGCTAACGAGTGATTAAATCCTATGTTCTCTATCACAAGTTATATGTGGCATCAATCAATGTCTACCACAGAATCTTAGTGAGATAATAAAGGGGTGAGGAAGAAAACGGAACAACCTTTTTGATAAAAGGGAGTATTATGAAACTCAAGCTATTCGCGACCCTAACATTACTCGCTCCACTATTTTTAACTATGCCAGTGAAAGCGGAGAATCCGCTACACGTAAAACAGCTATTGTCAACGAGGGAATGTGTTCGCTGCGATTTATCAGGAGCCGATCTCAGCGGCGCACATTTGATTGGTGCTGACTTGAGAGAAGCCAATTTGCAAGGCGCTAACCTGACGAATGCGAACCTCGAAGGTGCCGATCTGACGAAGGCAAACTTGACAGCAGCTAATTTAACATCAGCTTTTGTAACGAATGCCAATTTTCAGGAAGCCAATCTCAACGCCGTAAATTTTACGAACGCTAAAATTTATGACGCTAATGTGTATGGGGCATCAATGGATGACCTGACTCTTACCGATGCTGAAATATTTAACACCGGAATTGGTATTGGTGGGGAAGATGCCGATATTCCTCGTTGGGACTAGATGGCGCTAATTAGCACTTAGGATTTTACGGAGAATTGGGGAAGTCTAATAGATTTAAAACGAGCGGCTTCCCTATTTTCGCCATCAATTAAATTTATCTTTTGAGTATCTATTAATATCAGTATTTGAGTACCCAACCCTTGAGAGGTTTAACCACCTCCGGTGTCGCTCCAGGTTGTGATGTTACTCTTTGAGAGATTTAAACCCAGTTACCTTGTCTTCGCACCGCCTGGACACGAGCGCTTCTATTGAGTTTAGCGATCGCTTGTGATTTAGTGCTGGAACTTTTTTGGATATTGAGATTATTAGCGTTAATAAATGAACAGACGCCTTGGTTTTGTGCAAAGGCTCAAGCTTATATGAACAGCGCCAGCAGCAGGGTCAGGATTGCATTTTTTACTTGTGTAACCTGATTGATGGTGGGATGACTTAGAGCGGCTTTTGGCTGTTTTGAGGGGAAGATGGAAACTCCGAAGCCTTCCAAGACTAAGATTTCAAGCAACTTTAAAGAGTTTCTGCAATCTCTGGTTAGAGTTTTGGTTCGCCGATGGCTCATCTCATCAGTGCGATCGCAAAATCCATAAAAAACTAATTCTCTCACAAAAAAGTAGTGTGCATCACACTCTGGATAGATGTGCAAACTGTATATTAGTGCAGGGTTAGTTCTAAATTTAGGTGCATCAGTGATTGATATTCTGCGCGGTCATCGAGTGTTAGTAACCGGAGCTTCCGGTTTTATGGGTTCTTGGTTGACTGAGTGCTTATTAGAGCAGGGCGCGACGGTGACGACGATACTGGCTGACTGGAACCCAGACAGTCATTTTGTGCGTAGTGGAATCGTTCATCGTGTCAACAATGTTGTTGGGTCAATCGAGGATTACGATTTACTTGAAAAGGTGATTGGCGATCGCGGCATTGATACGGTGTTTCACTTAGCAGCAGTGTCGGTAGAAGGTTTGGCGTTTGAGAAACCTCGATTGGCATTTGAGATAAACATTCGTGGCACATACAACATATTGGAAGCCTGTCGCGTCCGTTCGGATTTGGTGCGGCGGGTAATCGTGGCATCAAGTGATAAAGCCTACGGTGATAGTCCCGTCTTACCCTATACAGAAGATATGCCAACGCTGGGCAGACATCCTTACGATGTCTCTAAAAGCTGCGCTGACCTAATTGCTCGAAGCTACTATCACAGCTACGGGTTGCCTGTGGCTGTAGGGCGATTTGGTAATATCTACGGTGGTGGAGATTTAAACTGGAGCCGACTAATCCCAAATACGATCCGAAGGCTACTGAGCAATGAAAGTCCTCTCATTCGTATGCCCGATAAAGGTAATTTTATGCGGGACTTTTTATATGTCAAAGATGCAGCCCATGCCTATATTGCAATGTTTGAAGGGCTAGCTCGTCCAGAAGTTCATGGAGAGGCTTTCAACTTCGCAATGGGTGGTAGTTGGACGGTGCTAGAAGTCGTGCAAAAGCTCCAGCAACTGATGAATTGCGAACACATAGAGCCGGTAATTATGAATCAAAGCCACGGGGAAATTTGGCACCAGCAGGTATCGGCAGAAAAGGCGCAAAAAATGCTTGGGTGGAGTCCCCGATATTCTTTTGATAAAGGACTAGCTGAAACAATTGAGTGGTATCTGGAGTATTTATCACCTTCAATGGTGGGCAATATTCCATCTTCAGTAGTATTAAGTGTCTAGTTGATCGGAAGTATTTTTACCCTACCTTCTGACCAGACTTCTAAGTCTGGTCAGAAACTTCCTTGGAGAAAAATGTTTAAACGTCTCGACCAAAATTTAATAGATACAGTTGCTCAACAGGCATCCAGTAGCGATCGCTTACGACAAAGTTACAACTTCCACGCTTTAGATGAAAAAGTTCAGCGATCGCTTATTTGTCTGCAACCAGGGACTTATGTGCGTCCCCATCGCCATAAACGGGAAATCGGTCACAATGGATTCGAGCTGTGCCTGATTTTGCAGGGAGCCGTAGGAATGCTTCTATTTAACGATCAAGGCGCAATTATTCACCAAGAACAGATTAGTGCCGATGGAACAACTTCTGGTATTGAATTCCTCGAAGGAACTTATCATACACTGATCGCTTTAGTACCAAATACTGTAATTTTTGAAGTTAAAGAAGGGCCTTACGATTCCACTACTGATAAAGAATTTCTTTCATGTTTCCCTCTGGAAGGAACGATAGCGGCTGAGAAACTGGTGCAAACCTGGCATAGTTACTTTGTTAGCCCAATATAATTCGCTCCATGCCACGCCTATCTTGTGATGGTTTGGGATTTAATAGGACTACAGTGCTATTTGTCCTTTATAACTCTCTGTTTTGAGCGATCGCTATTGTTTAAGCATGGATTCTTGGCTTTTGTTGATTAATTGATTGTTTGGAAAAGCTTTTTGCCCTTCTCTAGCCATCGAACTCACGTTAAGTTAGTATCTGGGTAATCTGTAGTTTTTTGTGGATAAAGGCGAATTCATGCTTCAAGACATTACTACTGAGATTGCTTATTTCGACTCACTTCCATATTTAGCCACAGTCTTAGGCGTTACTAGCATAGCGGGAATAATTGGGTGGCGCTGGTGGAAACAAAATAATACTTACAAATCGCTGCGATCGCTCCCTTCACCTCCTCAACACTGGCTGTTAGGAAATCTTCCTCAACTATTAGCAGCAGTGAAACAGAAGAAATTATTCCAGCAAATGTTTGATTGGAGTCAAGAGCTAGGCCCGATTTATGTTATATGGAAGGTCAATCAGCCTGCTGTTATTTTAAGTAAAGCAAAAGTTATCGAAGATACCATTGTCAATGGGATGAAAGATGGTAGCTTAATCAGGTCGGAGCAATTACGCAAAGCTTGGAACGATGTCAGTGGTCCGATTCTATTAGGAGAAACTGGGGCTGAGTGGCAGTGGCGACGCAAAGCTTGGAATCCCGAATTCAGTTCTACCAGCCTCACGAAATATGCAGAAATTATTAGCGAGGCTTGCGAGCAAGTAATTGCTACATTGAAGGAAGTACCGCCATCAAAAGAAGTTCAGGTAGATCCTCTGTTTGTAGAACTTACAATGAGAGTGATTTCTTGTCTCGTGCTGGGAATTCCAGTTGATAGAAAGAGCGCTACTCCTGAAGGACCGCCCCTGGAAGTTTCCAAGGTGTACGAAGCGATGTCTGTTGTAGGCTATCGGTTCCTACGACAAGCTACTGGCGAGAAGATATGGATGAAATATTTGCCCTCTAAAAATTCACAAGATTATTGGGCAGCAAGGCGATATTTAGAGGAATTCTTAACTCCCCGTGTAGACTTAGCTTTACGGTTTAGAGAACAAAACAAGACCGATTTACCACAGGTAAGTTCTTGGTTCTCCGAATCAATGTTAGTCAAAATCGCTGCCAAAGAACCAAAATACAATCGCGACACATTAATAGCAGAATGTGTTGAACTCTTAATCGCTGGTACTGATACAACAGCTCATACTTTATCCTTTGCAGTAGGAGAGTTGAGCTTCAATCAAAGGGTTTTTCAGCAAGCACGAGACATCGTTGACCAAGTTTGGCAAAGCAAAGGCTTGATAAATACCGAAAGCCTCAAGGAATTGGCTTATATTAGCGCAATTATTAAGGAGACCTTGCGCCTTTATTCAGTAGCCTCAGGCTCGACTTCATTGGAGGCTCAACGCGACACCCTCATTGAGGGTAAAGCGATTCCTCGCGGTACAAGAATAGCTTGGTCAATGCTTGCTGCGGGAAGAGATCCAGAAGTCTATGCTAATCCAGAGGAATTTCTGCCAGAACGTTGGTTAGAGAAGAGCAAGGAAAATAGTTCGCTGCCAATGATAGACTTTGGCTCAGGACCTCATCGTTGCTTGGGGGAGCATTTATCAATGCTGGAAGGAACGATGATGCTAGCATTATTGCTCCGCAACTTCGACTGGGAGTTAGTCAAGGGTCGTTCTTCTCTAGAACAATTACAGCAAAACCTGTTAATTTATCCGTCTGATAAAATGCCAGTGCGCTTTAAATTGAGAAATTCCCTTCCACAATAAAAAACCTATCTTCAAGGTTTGAATTAAACTATTTACAGTAGCTCGAAAAGTTTTGCCAACGCTAAAGAATAGTAGCGTATAGGATAGTGCTAAAAAATTAATGATGCATTAATTTTTTAGCACTACCAAGTATTAGCTTAATTCAATAGAACAGCGAATTAAGTGGTATTTTTTATGTCCGCCATCGATCGAATTGATCTTCAGAGCATCCATTGATGTAAGTATTGAGTACCCAACCTTTCAGAGGTTTAACCACCTCCGGAGTCACTCCGGGTTGTGAGGTTACTCTTCCAGAGATTTGAACCCAGTTACCCTGTTTTCGCACTGCCCGAACTGTATCGCCTCTATTGAGTTTAGCTACTACATTGGATTGAGTATTGGGTAGACTACGGATATTGACGTTATTTCCATTAATAAATGAACATACGCCTTGGTTTTGTGCAGGTCTCGATTGAGCCTGTAAAATTGGTGTAGCTGCATTTGCCTTTGTTTGGGCGATTAGCTGCAAGCCAGTGGTATAGAAACATAGCAGTGCGATCGCTGTCAGAGAGTTTCTCGAATTGCTCATCTTTATGGATTAAGTGCATCTGCACTGATGTAAATTCAGTCTCACCTTAACTGACTTACTTCCAAATAATATATTTTTTGATATTTATTTAAATTGTTAAAAGGCTATCAATCCCTCAAGCTTGCTACTTTAAGCGAGCTGACATAAATAAAGTTAAAAGTCAACTCTTCTTAATTAATCCACTACTTTTAGCAATCCCTGCTTCAGTGCATCAAACACGCGATTAATTAGCAGGTGTTCTGCTTCACTTAGGGTTTCCTGCGATAGGAATGTTGACATCAATAGACGTTGATCGGTACGAGAAATTTGGCGAAAGACAAAGATTCGCTCAACAATTTGTTGAACGGAGATTGTGGGTAAACTAGCTGAAGCTGGCATAGTTCTCTAGCAACTTTATGTAATACTGCTGCGAATCCCGCAGAACGAGATTCTGAGGACATATAAAAATATTGTAATATTTCTTTACAATCCTGCGCGATCGCCATCTTCAAGAGAATGTAACAATTCCTTCATGATTTGGTGATTCTCATCATTGACAAATCAGATTGGCTATCCAAACACTCCCTAATTTCCCGTAAAATAGCTTGGCGTTGTAGCAAGAAGGCAAAAAAATGACTCAGGCTCGGATTGGGATTATCGGTGGCAGCGGTCTCTACAAGATGGAGGCGCTCAAAGATGTAGAAGAGATGCAAATCTCCACGCCTTTTGGCTTCCCCTCTGATGCTTTGATATTGGGAACTTTGGAAGGAACGCGAGTGGCTTTTCTGGCACGTCACGGTCGCAATCACACGCTGTTGCCTTCTGAGTTGCCGTTTCGAGCCAACATCTACGCCATGAAGCAGCTAGGCGTCGAGTACCTAATCTCTGCATCGGCGGTAGGTTCTCTCAAAGAAGAAGCGAAACCTTTAGATATGGTAGTGCCGGATCAATTTATTGACCGCACCAAGAATCGAGTTTCTACCTTTTTTGGGGAAGGGATTGTGGCTCATATTGGGTTTGCCGATCCCGTGTGCAATCAATTGGCTGGAGTTGTGGCAGATGCGATCGCATCTTTAAACTTACCCGATGTCACGCTCCATCGCGGTGGTACTTATGTTTGTATGGAAGGACCCGCATTTTCTACAAAAGCTGAATCGCATCTTTACCGCAGTTGGGGTGCCACAATCATTGGCATGACTAATTTACCAGAGGCGAAGTTAGCCAGAGAAGCAGAAATTGCGTATGCAACCTTAGCATTAGTAACCGATTACGATTGTTGGCACCCCGATCACGACAGCGTAACGGTAGAAATGGTCATTGCCAATCTGCAACGCAATGCAACCAATGCTCAAAAAGTAATTCAAGAAACTGTTCGGCGTTTGAGTGAAAATCCGCCAGTTTCTGATGCTCACTCGGCTTTAAAATATGCAATCCTCACGCGACTAGAGAACGTTCCGGCAGCAACGAAGGAGAAAATGGAGTTGCTGTTGAAGAAGTATTTGTAGTCAGCGGTTTTTTCATGCATTAACTTTCTACCAAGGACTCCCAATCATTGTGAAAGCTGACCAGAAATAAGGATGCTTTAGGTCTTTATCTCCGATTGATGCAAGAGAGGAAGGTAGAGCCATATTGCCATCAGAAGTATGCAGTTGTCCCCCTTCTAGTCGCACCTTTCCCTTTAACATTGCTAGCTGTGCCTGTCGCAAAGCTTCCGCCTTAATAGGGGCTTTTTTCAATTCTTTGTAGAAATCTGTCATCAGCCCCAATGTGCCTTCATCGCTGACGTACCAAAGACTTGCCAGCGCTGACTTCACGCCTGCTTGCACCGCAAACCCGGCAAAGCCCAACTCGGCTTCTTCATTTCCCAGTGCTGAACGACAGGCACTCAGCACTAATAATTCCACCGCTGGTTTATTCCAGCCCAACTGACGCACTTGATCCAATCTCAATTGGGTGTCCCACAGCTGAATATAGGAGTTACCGAGTGCCCCTGACTTAAATTCTGCATGAGTTGCGAGGTGGATAATTTCGTAGGGTGTAGAAGTGCGTTGTGCTTTTAAATTCTTCAGGGTGAAAGCTTCGTTGAGGAAGGATTTACCTTGCCATAGCTTAGAAGTAATCATCGACAATTCTACCGGCACAGCAGGCAATGGATTTTGCGTTTTGTTGGTAAAGCGGTCGGCACCCATTGCCAAGACTTTAGCGTTTTTAATGTTAGCGTAGCGGGTATCGGTGAGGCTGAGGCTAGGCATGAGACCGATACTATATTTCTCGATTAAAAACTGTTGACCGTCATGGAGGGCGGCGATAGGAAGCGATCGCAAGCCTGCATCCATAATGAAGACTAAATTCTGGATACCTTGGGCTTCTAACTCGTCCTTGATAGGTGCAATTAGCCACTGATACAGTTGTTCGGCGGGGGCACGATAGTCGTCATTCAGTTTATTTTTATTGGTAATGGCGTTTCGCAACTTTCCAGCGACTTTCAGGATTTGCGATCGCGAAGCGGATGCGCCAAGCGCTCCTCGCTTGCTACCTGCTACGCGCACCCGTTTCGTTTTCCCCTCTCCTGTTACCAGAATTAGCTCTAGTCGCTCATCGTCTTTGTTAATTTGAGTTTTTTGGCTACTAGAAACTTGATCCGGTGCAAAGACTGCATAAACAAATGCTGATTTGATGCTCGTCTGCTTCTCGATTTGGCTCAATAGGTTGGCGGCTGCTTTCGGATTGGTGATATTTCCCGTTTGCCCCAGATGTTGGTCAAATTTAGACGTGATTGTGCTATCCAGATCGCTCGTCGTATCAACTGTTACGTCAGAGACGCTAGTAGGCGTATTCAGAGGCATCGCGCCGAAGTAGGGAAGCAGGTTGTCTCCCGGACGGCGGGGAGTAATTTGAATATTGCCTTGGCGATAAGGGCCAGGAAATTCTTTAGATGGCAAAATTGTACTGAGGAACCCGGTTCCGGTGGTGAGAGCGCCAGCCGTCCCGTTTTCTGTCGCATCTCCTACGACAAAGGGAGTAAAGGAGGAACCGCCTCCGTGGGAAATCAGAATCGCGCCGTCCCCAGCGCCTCCAATCGTGGAAATGCTGGTCGCAAATGGGTTTTTGGAATCGGTGAAAGTGCCTGTAGCACGGAAGAACCGATCGGTTGTAATTTTAACAACGCCTCCGAAGGCGCTTCCTCCACTTTGGGCATTGATGGAGACAACTTGAATGTCATCAATTGGCTTTTTGTTGAGTTCGATCAGCGGGTTTGCCAAGGTGACGTTACCACCTTTCCCGAAGCTGGAACTAGAGTCGATAACTCCAGCAGTGATGATGCCTTGAGCGGAAACTTCAATATCCCCACCGCCTGCTGTTCCTTGAGAGAGCAAATTGCCGCTTTGAATGGCTGCTGCATCGCTTAGGAGAGCGTGAAGCGGAGCTATCGCCGTTAGGCGAATCGCGCCGCCGGTGCCATTGGTAGAAGATGTGTCAATATTTGCCGTGGTGATGCTACCTGGAGCCGCAACGGTGACTGCACCCCCGCCGGTTGTACCTTTGGAGGTCACATTTGCAGCGGTAATGGCTCCTTTTTGGCTGGTAAGTGCGATCGCTCCCCCGGTGCCTTTTTCGGAAGCAGAATCAATATTGGCAGCAGTGATATTGTCTTGAGCAGAGACAGTGATGGGAGAACCGGAAGTTTTCACATTTCCAGTCTGTACGGTTCCGTTTTGGCTGCTAAGCGCGATCGCATTTCCAGCACCTTTAGTCGCTGTTGCGTCAAGATCCAGCGTCGTGATGCTGTCATTGGCGATAACTGTAATTCCCCCAGCATCCGTATCGCCTTTGGATATCAAACTTCCCGTTTGTATCGCGCCTTGTTTGCTGTTGAGAGCGATCGCACCGCCAGCACCCGTTGCAGAAGAGGAGTCCAAGGCTGCGGTATTAATGGCTCCCGTGTCACTGGTAAGGCTAATTCCCCCACCCTTAGAGGTGATATTGTTGGTGGTGATTTTTTGATTGGCGGTGAGATTAACCTTGCCACCGGATGAATCTAAAGTGCCATTACTCGCGATCGCACCTTGAGTGCTATTGAGAGCAATTTCCCCACCTTTGGAAGTGATATTGCTAGCGCTGACTCCGCCATTCCCATTTAGACTAACGTTGCCACCGGATGAATCTAAAATGCCATTACTCGCGATCGCACCTTGAGTGCTATTGAGGGCAATTTCCCCACCTTTGGAAGTGATATTGCTAGCGGTGACGCCTTGATTGGCGGTGAGATTTACCTTACCGCCGGATGAATCTAAAGTGCCATTACTCGCGATCGCACCTTGGCTACTATTGAGAGCAATTTCCCCACCTTTGGAAGTAATATTGGCTGCTGTAACGCCTTGATTGGCGGTGAGATTAACCTTGCCGCCAGATGAATCTAAAGTGCCATTACTCGCGATCGCACCTTGAGTGCTATTGAGGCTAATTTCCCCACCTTTGGAAGTGATATTGCTAGCGCTGACTCCGCCATTCCCAGTTAGATTTACCTTTCCGCCATTGGTGTTGAGACTGCCGCCCACCTGGATATTATTGGCAGTAATATTTACACCAGCTGGCTTAGTTGTCGTAATGTCACCTGCCAGCGTCGTAGTGCTACCAGATAACTGCGTCAGACTGTCTGCAACAATCGTCGAAATGGCGGTCACATCGGTAGCATTCTCAATTAAGATTGCGCCTAACCCTTTACCATCTCCCGCACCCACCGTTTTGCCGAAGAAGATGTTGCCGGTGCCTGCGATCATCTTTAGGTCGTTGTATTCGCCCTTTTCGCTATCCAGGGTGCCATTGAAAGAAATGTTACCCGCACCCAATGAGCCTGTATTGAGGAAAGTATCATCCGTCAGGGTGACATCACCGTTAAAAATAATGTTGCCATCCAAAGTCGTGATGATGCCTGATAAGAGTGTCTGCTTGGCGTTGACAGTTAGTTCCTGGTAAATATCGGCGCTGTTGCCTTTTAAGGTTGCATTCTCGCCACCGATAATTACAACACCCAAGTCATTATTGATAGTCAAATACTCCAGGAGATGCGGACTACCGACGTTCCCTTTAAAAATCGCTTGACCTGCACCCGGATTGAGCGTCAGTCCCTGCTGGTTATTAGATTGAGCGCTAACATTGCCTTCAAAGATGATGTTACCACCGCCGCTTGCGAGTGCGATATCAGTCGTCAGCTCCACAGTTTTGCCGAGTTGACCGAGGGTAATGTCTTGCCCCTGAGTGGAAATGTTTGCCGACAATTTGGTTGTTGCACCGTTGAGAGCGATCGCGGCATCATCCACTCCCTGAATTGTCCCATTAACGTTGATGATGCCATTCGGAGACTGAATTTTCACTGGATCGTCGAAGGTGACAGCATTGACATCAATCGTCCCAGTTCCGCTGTCACTACCAATGACGATCGACTTAAAGCCACCCAAAGCATTAATATCTTTTTGGGTGATATCCAGCGCTGGTGTTTCTTCAAATCCGCCAATTGCGATCGCTTGATCGGGTGTTGCAGGCTGAAGCTGAACGGTACCGCCGCCAACGATTGTATTGTCTCCCCCGTCAAAGTTAATTTCAGCAGCCGTCAAATTGAGATTTCCGGTCAGATTGGCAGTGCTTTTAAATTCGACCAATGCTGCATTACTCACTGTCAAATTGCTGAGTGCAGCGCTATTTCCCACCGGATTATTAAAGATAACGTTGCCAGTACCTGCTGCTAGATTCAGGTTCTGAGTTCCATTGACAGTATTGCTAAAGCTGATATCGCCTACTCCCGCACCCGTGTTCAGAGAGACTGCGCCGGTTAGGTTCACCGCACCGCTGAAGCTGATAGTGTCGTTGGTGGTAGTAATATCTCCAGCGGTAATGACTCCTCCCGTCCCACCTTGACTGAAGGCTCCATCGAGGTTCATATCTGCGGCAGCGTCAATTGTCAGCGTTCCAGTATTGTTGATACTGACGCCACCATTATTCGTCGTTGTAACTGGGTTTTTGAAAACAACGTTTTGGGCACTGTTAATGGTTACAGAACCGAATTTGCTGCTACCACCGACTGCATCTGTAAAATTGATGTTACCAGTACCAGCACTCAAAGTTAGGTCGTGATTACCATTCAGGGTATTGCCAAAGCTAATATCGCCTGCACCCGTTTCCAGGAAGATAGAACCTGTAAGATTTACGCCTTGGGTAAATTGAATGCTGCTAGCAGTGATATTCCCTGCGGTGGAAACGCTACCCGTGCCATTTTGCACAAAGGCTCCGGTTAAGGTCATCTTTGTACCCGAAGCAATCTTCAGCACATCACTGTTGGTGAGGGTAAGATTGCCTCCATCTGTGGTCTTAATGCCTGAATTAAGAGTCGTTGCACCGCCGATGAGATGAATAGATGCATTACTGGTAATTCCCGGCGATATTCCCTGCACCGTCAGCGCCCCTGTGCCCGCTTGAATGGTTACAGCATCTTTGAAGGTTGCCGAATCTACAATGATGTCTTGGCTTCCGCTGGCATTGCCAATGGTGATGCTGCTAAATCCGTCATGTAAAGCAGCTAGGTCGGTATCGTTGATATTTAGAGAAGCATCTTGATCGAAACCAATTGCGATCGCTTTCCCCACCGTTGCTGTCTGAAGTGTCAGATTTCCCGTGCCAGCAACCGAATCCGTTCCGCCCGAAAAGTCAATTTCATCCCCCTTTAGGATGATATCCCCGGTCAGCAGGACATTATTCCCATAGCTTTGACTATTAGCAGTGGTCACGTTGCCGTTGAGCTTGGTTGTCCCACCAACTCCAGTGGTAGCTAGGCTAGCAGTATTGACAGTGCTGTTGAAGGTGATATCACCGATACCAGCGTTCACAGTTAAATTTTTCTGACCATCAACTGTACTGTTGAAAGCGATCGCGCCATTGCTACCGCTAGTATCAAAATTAACATTACCGCTTAAGTTAACGCCTTGGTGAAATTCAATACTGCTGGCGGTGATATTTCCACCCGTGACAACATTACCCGTGCCATTCTGGACAAACTTTCCTGCCAAATTCATGTCGGCAACAGAGGCAGTGGTCAGCAAATCGCTGTTGGTAATCGTGACACCGCCACCCGTAGTATTGATGGCACCATTGAGGTTAAAAATATTACCAGTTAGCTGAATGTCGCTGGCAGTTATCGCACTATAAGTCCCGCTGCCAGCTTTTTGAGTGAGGTTAGCGGCGTTGATGGCAGCACTGGCGTTGACATTGCCGCTGTCAATCGTCAGGTTGCCTAAAGAGGTAACGGTGCCAAGGTTATTCTTGAAGTTAATACTGCCGCTACCTGCGTTCAGGGTGAGATTGTGATTGCCATCAATTGTGCTGTTGAATGCGATCGCGCCATTACTGCCACTGGTGTTAAAAGAGACATCGCCAGTTAAACTAACGCCTTGGTCAAACTGAATACTGCTAGCGGTAATATCTCCACCCGTAACAACATTACCCGTGCCATTCTGCACAAACTTTCCCGCCAAATTCATGTCGGCGGCAGGTGCAATGGTCAGCAAACCGCTGTTAGTAATCGTAACGCCCCCACCCGTGGTCTTGATGGCATCGTTGAGGTTAAAAATGTTGCCCTTCAGGTTAATCGCACCCGCAGCGTTCAGCGTACTGTAGGTGGTGGTGCCAGTCGTCGGTGTGACAGCTCCCTGAGTAATGCTAGTTGCTGTAATTGCCCCAGCTTGTACGTCGCTAGCACTGTTAATTTTTAAATTGCCCAGTCCGGAAGCATTGCTCAGCGTAATATTTCCCGTACCTGCGCTCAGTTCTAAGTCTTTGCCACCGCCTGTAATGGCTCCGGTGAAAGCAATATCACCGGAGCCAGTTCCAGTATTAAGTTTGACACCTCCGGTTAGGGTGACATTTCCACTAAAGCTGATGCCGGATTCTGCTTGAATATCACCAGCAGTGGAAACAGTTCCAGACCCCATTTGCTGAAACGCTCCTCCTAAGTTCATGTCTGCGTCAGCAGCAATCGTCAGTTTCTGGCTGTTATTGATAGTGATGCCGCCACTGGTGGTATTGATGGCACCGTTGAGGTTAAAAATATTACCAGTTAGCTGAATGTTGCTGGCAGTTATCGCACTGTAAGTACCGTTGCCAGCTTTTTGAGTAAGGCTAGCGGCGTTGATCGCAGCATCGGCGTTGACATTGCCGCTGTTGATGGTGAGGTTGCCGAGAGGTGTGGTAGTACCGACGGCATTTTTGAATTGGATGGTGCCGTTCCCTGCCTCTAAAGTCAGGTTTTGACCACCTGGGTTTGTCCCGTTCAGGGTGCTATTAAAGGTGATATTACCCGTCCCTGTACCCGTTTTGAAAGCGATGTCCGCTCCAGTAAGAGTGACTGCACTTGTAAAGCTGATGCCGTTTTCAGCGGTAATATTGCTTGCAGTAGCGACCGATCCGGAGCCATTTTGCAAGAAGGCTCCCCCCAAAATTATGTCTGCATTAGGGGCAATCGTCAGCTTGCCACCGTTAGTAATCGTCAAATTGTTAGTTGCGAATAGCGGTGCAGTGACATCTACAGTCCCTTTACTAATAAAGGTGAGATTCTCGGTAAGCGGGTTGAGGAATGTCCCAATGTGGATGCTTGCAGTGTTGGTGGCATCCCCAATGGTCAAACTACTAGCTGTAATATTTTTCAGTTGATCGAGGGTGAAATTCAGTCCAGGATTGGCGGCTAATCCTACGCTGATGCTTTGCCCTGAAGATTTGGGTGCCAGAGTGACTTTTGAACCCGCAATTGTTGATAAACCCAGGTCGAGCTTGTCAGCAGTCAGGACAATGGGGTTAGCCTTGGCATCGACAGTACTCCCAAATTTAATTTCGTTTGTGGTCAGCTTGATACCACTTCCACCGCTGGTATTCAGCGCTCCATTAAAGCTAGTGGTGCCTGTACCTGCCGTTTGAGTGATGCTGGTGGCGGTAATTGCTCCAGTTGTTACGTCGCCAGCACTGTCAATTATCAGAGCGTCCAGTCCCGTCGTGCTGCCCAGTGTAATAGTTCCTGTACCAGCACTCAGTTCTAAGTCTTTGCCACCGCCTATAATGGCTCCGCTAAAAGTAATATCACCGTCTCCAGTTCCAGTATCTAGCTTGACATCTCCCTTCAGGGTAACGGGACTGCTGAAGCTGATGTTGTCATTGCTAGTGGTAATGTTGCTGCCAATGGAGACTGCCCCTGTGCCAGTTTGGCTGAAGCCTTTCGCAAGATTCATGTTTGCGTTTGCAGCAATGGTCAAATTGCCACTGTTGTTGATGGTGACAGTGCCATTGGAGGTAGTTGTGACAGGGCTGTTGAAGATAAAGTTAGTGCCACTCAAGTCAATCCCTGTGGCAGTATTTGTCTTCAATGCTCCATTAAAGGTGGTGGTGCCTGTACCTGCTTTTTGGGTAATGCTAGCGGCGGCGATCGCTTTTGTCTCTACATCTTTGGCAGCGGTGATAGTGAGGTTGCCGATTGGGGTATCACTACTACCTACTGCACCACCAAGGTTAATGTTACCCGTGCCCGCACTCAGTTCTAAGTTTTTGCCACTGCCTGCGATCGCTCCGGTGAAAGCAATATCACCGTTACCCGTTCCGGTATTGAGTTTGACATTTCCGGAGAGGGTGACATTTCCACTAAAGCTGATGCCGGTTTCAGCTTGAATATTACCCGCAGTGGAAACGGTTCCCGACCCCAGTTGCTCAAAAGCTCCCCCTAACTTCATGTCTGCTGCGTCGGCAATGTTGAGGTTGCCGCTGTTAATGGTGAGGTTGCCGAGAGGTGTGGTAGTACCGACGGCATTTTTGAATTGGATGGTGCCGTCGCCTGCCTCTAAAGTCAGGTTTTGACCACCTGGGTTTGTCCCGTTCAGGGTGCTATTAAAGGTGATGTCACCCGTCCCTGTACCTGTTTTGAAGGTAACGTCCGCTCCAGTGAGGGTGACGGCACTTTTAAAGTTGATGCCGTTTTCAGCGGTAATATTGCTTGCAGTAGCGACCGATCCGGAGCTTTCGTGCAAGAAGGCTCCCCCCAAATTTATGTCTGCATTAGGGGCAATCTTCAGCGCCTGCGTGCTATTAATTGTCAGACCGCCCTTGAGAGTTATAGGAGCGTTCAAGTTGACGGTCGCAGCGTCCAACGCAAGATTGTAAGTATTGGTATTGCTGCTGGCATTGATAGCACTTTTTACATCAATGTTTTCCGTGGCTGCAATTGACACATTGCCACTGTTAAGCATGGTTTTCACCTTGCCAGCGGAAATCTTGAATGTATCGTTGTCCTTGCCATCATCAGCCAGGATTGTCTTGTCATCAAGCTGATTGTTGTCATCGTCTGCGGTATCAATGACAACGCTTTTCGGGTCTAATAGCAACTGACCGCCCTTTCCTAGGGGCGCACCCACATCTACTAAACCGTCAAAGTCCAAGTTTTGTTTGCCTGACACTTCGACAAAGCCACCATTTCCACCTTGAGCGCCGCCACGAGCTGTAATATTGCCGTAGAAGCGGGTTGTCTCATCTGCCCAAACAATTACCTTTCCACCGTTGCCGTTGAGGAGGGCATCTGCGGCAATCAGAGAGTCGCTACTGACATAGGTGCGCGATGCATTTGGTAGTGTGCCCTTCCCTTGATAATCGCCGCCAATTCGCACTGTGCCGCCGCCGAGGGTGCCGGAAGCATTAATGTTGGCACCTACCAATCCCACTTTATTGCCGACAATTTGGACAGTGCCTCCGGTTTGTCCTGGGGCAGTGTTTGAGGTATTCAGGGAACCAGAAGCAATTACAGTACCTGTATCTGTGGGTATTGCAGTACCGGAACCTGTTAAATGAACTGTGCCGTCAGCGGCGACAGTCATTTTCGTGGCTCCCACATCCCCAGCACCTGTCAACAGCTGAGGTAAGGAGGCAATCGGAAGCTTCCAGTCATTCGGTTGATTGTCTGCTGCTGCTAGGGGTTGAATTTCTACACTTAGTAAACTTCCTGCCTGAGAAATGCGTACTACGCTCTCACCAGGCACTGCTGCCACCGTGATATTACCTCCCGGTGCTGACAATTGCCCGGTACTGACTACGGTGCCACCGAGTAGGGTTAAATTCTGTCCGGGGTTGACTGCCAAGTTTCCGGCATTTGCGATCGCTCCCGGTTGACTCATTGCGAAGGCAAAGCCGTTGGGCGTACCCACTAAAGCGTTATAGTCGTTGGCACCTGTGGCGCTGAACCAATTGCTCCCAAAGTCAATGCCGTTAGCAGTGGTGGCGGTGAAGGAGGCAGGCACATTTAGGCTGGCTCCTGCGCCAAAGATAATGCCTGCGGGGTTCATCAAGAACAGGTTTGAATTCCCACCCGTAACCTGGATGAGACCGTTAATTACTGAGGCATTTCCCCCATTGACACGACCCAGGATGTTTTGAATGGATGGGTTTGAAAGGAAGTTGCCTATCTCGTTTTGATTCAGCCCAAACTGAGTGAAGCTGTGGAAGAGATTCGAGCCATTACTAGAAAGGGTGCCGCCACTGATGTCAATCTGGTTTCCATTCTGGTTAACCAGAGTATTCGTGTCATTGGGAGCCGGAATGATTGACTGAGCTGAGGTGGATGTGGCACCTACAGAACCCCCAAACAACAACAGGACTAACAGGGCACCGATTCTGCTGGTAAATACTGACATCAATCTCTTCCTTAGGGCTGATGAAAAATTTGCGGCAACTCTACACTCGCCAATTTTTCTGAGTCACTCCGTAATATCACAGCTTTGATGAAGGAATGATTAATTAGATATTGAATACTTTAAAGAGTTGATAAAGATGGGTATTTTGCTTTAGGAAATTTTCATAAAGCTGGCTGTTTTTGCTTTGGTTTTTATAGGCTGCTTGTTGAATTCATTGCAACTGAAGCCTTTTTGAGACCTGCCTCAACTTTGCATTTTTTAACTTTCGACAGGTAGCAGGATTAATATTCGACCATTCAGCAGCAAACCTGATTTTTTAGACAAAGGAGCCTAGTGGTTAATCATTTTTCGTCAAAAGCAGATGTGGAAGTGTAAAAATAATTATTAATTCGTAAAAATATTTGTGTATTTATTTATAGTATTTTATAGCCGAAATATACATTATGAATTGGCTCGATCATTTAAGGATGAACAGATGGAAAGATTCTCAGGTATGGGAATATTTTATAAATATTGTTTTTTATGGCTAATTGTTCATTGATTAGCAATCTTGCCATTAGCTGTCCCAAATTAGTTGCAGATGAATTGAGAAGTGGGATACATCTGTAAAGACATGGCAGTCAAAAAGTCCCTACCGAACGTTAGAGCTGCACTATATTCCACCCAACTGACAAACGCTCTAAATTTCTCAAGCAAGCGATCGCTTCGCTGAGTGCAATACTCATGATTGTTAACCTCTCCCAAACGAAAAACTTCTCCCGTTGAGTTACAGGAGAAGCTTTTCAGAAGATTTGAGTGTTGACAGACTTTAGGCTTGAACCATGCCACCAGCGGCTTGAAAACGAGCGCGGGCACGTCTGAGGGCTTGAGTTGCCTGAATTTGCTCTTGACGGGAACCACCACCCTCAACCTGATTAAGCCTCGCCTCAGCTTCGGTATAAGCAGCACGGGCTTGTTCCCGATCGATTTTGTCGCCGCGCTCGGCACCGTTAACCAGAATGGTTACTTCATTCTCATCCACTTCTGCAAAGCCACCCATGAGGGCGATGGGCACCCAATCTTTACCAGAACGGACACGCATGACACCGATATCCAGTGCGGTCAATAAAGGAGCATGACCGCTGAGGATACCGAGTTGACCTGTAGTGCTAGGCAGAATTACTTCTTCAGCACTAGAATCCCAGACAGTTCTGTCGGGAGAAACAACGCGAACAGTTAAAGCCATAATTTGTGAGTTGTCAGTTGTTAGTTGGTCATTGGTCATTGGTCATTAGTCATTAGCCCGTGAAAAAAGGCTAATGACTAATGGCAAATGCCTATGGACTAGCTTTTGATTTTTTCAGCTTTAGCGATCGCTTCTTCAATATTGCCGACCATGTAGAAAGCCTGCTCTGGCAATGAATCCAGCTCTCCAGACAGAATCTTCTTGAAACCGTTGATTGTTTCTTGCAGATTCACGTATTTCCCTGGAGATCCGGTGAAGACTTCTGCCACGAAGAACGGCTGAGACAAGAAACGCTCAATCTTACGCGCACGAGCCACCGTTAAGCGGTCATCTTCAGACAATTCATCCAGACCCAGAATGGCGATGATGTCTTGCAGCTCTTTGTAGCGCTGTAGCGTTGCCTGAACTTCACGAGCAATCGCGTAGTGTTCCTCACCAACAACACTGGGTTGCAACATGGTGGAAGTGGAATCTAGCGGGTCAACAGCGGGATAAATTCCCTTCGCTGCTAAGCCACGAGACAACACAGTGGTTCCGTCCAAGTGGGCAAAGGTGGTTGCTGGCGCGGGGTCGGTCAAGTCGTCGGCTGGTACGTAGACGGCCTGAATTGAGGTAATCGAACCTTCGGTGGTGGAGGTGATTCGCTCTTGCAGGTCGCCCATATCTGTTGCCAGAGTCGGCTGATATCCCACAGCAGAAGGCATCCGTCCCAGTAGCGCTGATACTTCCGAACCCGCTTGCACAAACCGGAAGATGTTGTCGATAAACAGCAGCACGTCTTGCTTACTGACATCGCGGAAATACTCAGCCATTGTCAGTGCGGCTAAGCCTACGCGCATTCTCGCTCCGGGTGGCTCGTTCATCTGACCGTAGACTAGAGCGATTTTCGATTCGCTGAGGTTATCTTCTTTGATAACCCCAGATTCTTTCATTTCGTTGTAGAGGTCATTTCCCTCGCGGGTACGCTCTCCCACACCGCCGAACACAGACACACCACCGTGATTGATCGCGATGTTGTTGATCAGTTCCATCATAATGACGGTTTTACCAACACCAGCACCGCCGAATAAACCAATCTTGCCACCACGGCGATAAGGAGCCAGCAGGTCTAACACCTTGATTCCGGTTTCAAACACCGATGGCTTCGTTTCCAAGTCAGTGAACTTGGGAGCCGGACGGTGGATGGGGAAGGTTTCTTCAGTATTGACTGGCCCTTTATTGTCTACGGGTTCGCCAAGAACGTTGAAAATCCGACCCAGAGTGGCAGGGCCAACGGGTACGGTAATGGCAGCGCCGGTGTCTACTACTTCCATGCCGCGCACCAAACCATCGGTGGAACTCATGGAAACAGCACGCACTTGGTTGTCACCCAAAAGTTGCTGCACTTCGCAGGTTACGGACACGTCCTGTCCGGCTTCGTTTTTGCCTTCAACTTTTAAGGCATTGTAAATCTGCGGCATTTTGCCGCTGGGAAACTCCGCATCGATAACGGGACCGATGATTTGGGTAATACGCCCTACGTTTGTCTTGTCTGTGGTGGCTACCATGCTTGTGCCTATGTTGTGAATCTATCTGTATAGATACGGGAAAACAGTCTTAACATTTAGCAATGCCATTTTCCAGAGTACCACTGAAAGGATGCCGAATCTGTCTGGCGGCTTGAGTTGATCCCCATATAGGATGTGATAGCGAAGCGCTAACTTGTCAGTTCGCTCTTTTATGTCCTCAATCGAGAGAGAATACCGTCTCACCTTCGGGTTCCTACCAGCGGCGGGGATTGCCTTAATCGTTGAATCAGTAACGAGATGACGGGATCAAGAGCCAGTTAATAGCCATAAAAAAAGGGCTGTGCCTTCTGTAAAGACACAGCACTATTTAAAATTATGCTTCGGATCAAAGATCCTACTTTTGCGCCTAATTCAAAATAGGCACTTAACCCAATATCTTTGCCATCCAAACCGGATTAAGCCTTCAGCGCTTTTTGCTTGTTACGGCGGCTGATCAAGGTCATACCACCAACACTCAGCAAGCCGAGCATTAAGCTGGGTTCAGGAACATCCTTCGGAGGCTGCACGACTCTCACAGACTTCCCTTTGATGAACACAGCGGAATCTAATGAAACATCACCGACATCCTGAATCTTGATGGTGAGAGTGTTCTTGGCGTTTTTGTTGAGCAAACCTTCAAAGGTCAAGGTTTTGGTGTAGCCATCTAACTCAGTGCCAGGACTCCCTGCGGGATTGTTAATGTAGTCGGCGTGATAAGGCCCAGCCGCATTGGGAACAAGGTTGTTGATCGTGACGATTTTTCCATCGGTCAACTTAGCTAGGTTGACGCCATTGAGCAACAGTTCGAAAGAGTCGTTGAACGAGGAACCACCGAACTCTACGAACTCTTCCGAGCCGAAGACATACTCGAAGAACAGCTTCTCTACTGAAGCGCCAGCATCAAAGCTAATATCGAGCTGAGCCAATGTTCCGGAACCTGAAGTAGCTGGAGAATCATTAGGACCCACTACATCGGTGACATTCCCGGTACTCAAGACGATGCCATCTTTCAAACCGAAGGGGTCGTCATTGAAAAGACCAAAAGCATCAGCATTGCCTGTAGCACTGACTGAAAAGTTACTCAATCCAGTCGTATCACCCAACAAGGCTTGCAGCAAAGCATTCGTATTGTTGTTTGGAGTTACTGTGAACGCCATTGCTGAATTCCCAAACATCGTCAGGGCAGCAGTAACACCAATGGCGGCTGAAGCAGAGATTTTACTAATAAGATTCATGGTTCGTCTCATACAAGATAGATGCTGGCAGTGAAAATGCCTAGGTGTTCGCAGCTTTTTTATAAACAGAAGCTGTAACTACTTAGAAAGTTTGTTCCTTAGGCTTACTTTTACTACAGGTACAAGTATGCGTATTTCGTAAAAGCTACTGATTAATTTTGATAATTCTTCAGCACTTATACAAATGTATATTTAACTCAAAATGTCAATAAGTGAATCTTATAAAGTTGGAGAAAGACGAATTGTAGAAATTACTTAGGCTTTAATGTTGTTTTTGCTTACCAGCTATCTAGGCATGAAAGCCTTTTCAGGTAAGGTATCTGCTCATCAATATTTATCCGCAGCTTTACAGAAAACTTACAATTATAAAATAACTTACAAGGGAAGAATAGTTGCGGAATTTCCTATCCAATAAAGCTTTAATAGTAATTTGCTGCTGAAAAATAAATGAAGATTCTATGAAGCTCTAAGTTAACAGCTACGTAAATTTACTTAAGAAGTATTACGTAGAACAGGTTTTTATTAGCTGCAATCTGCCTGCAAGAGCTTGGCTTCATCGTCGGGCGATCGCTTGTAAGGCATTCTTAGGCAAGACGCACTACGATCGCGCTAGTGGATGAGCAAGACGCGATAGCGAAGCGCTGAAAGAGTCAGTTCGCACCTTTATGTGAGGCAAGTGAATTCAGAGCGATCGCTCTCTTGTATACTCAATCGAGAGAGAATGCCGTCTCACCTTTGGGTTTCTGCCAGCAGCGGAGATTGCCCTCATCGTTGAATCAGTAACGAGATCACAGCAGCAAGAGCAAGTTAGTAGCCATAAAAAAAATCGCTGTGCCTTCTGTAAAGACACAGCTTTGTCAAAATTATGCGTTCTGAGTCCAAGATCAGACTCTTGCGCCTAAGATAGGCAAACCACCTAAACTATCTTTGCCATCCTGCCGGATTAAGCTTTTAGTGCTTTTTGCTTGTTGCGACGGCTGATCAAGGTCATACCACCAACACTCAGCAAACCAAGCATCAAGCTGGGTTCAGGAACATCCTTCGGAGGCTCTACGACTCCCACAGACTTCCCTTTGATGAATACCGCCGAATCTAATTGACTATCAGTTACATCCTTAATCCTGATGCTGAGAGTGTTCTTGGCATTTTTGTTCAGCAAACCCTCGAAAGCCAAGGTTTTGGTGTAGCCATCTAACTCAGTGCCAGGACTCCCTTCTGGATTGTCAATGTAGTCGGCGTGATAAGGGCTGTTGAGATTGGGAACAAGGTTGTTAATCGTGACGGTTTTGCCATCGGTCAACTTAGCTAGGTTGACACCATTAAGCAACAGTTCAAAAGAGTCATTGTACCCGGTACCAGCGTACTCTAGGAACTCTTCCGAGCCGAAGACATACTCGAAGAACAGCTTATCTACGGTAGCGTCAGCGTCAAAGCTAATATCGAGCTGAGCCAAATCAAAGGAACCCTCCGTATCACCTGGTGTTCCGAAACTTGTACCATTACCTGGAGCATTATTAGGACCCACTACATTGGTGACATTCCCGGTACTCAAGATGATGCCATCTTTCAAACCGAAGGGGTCGTCACTGAAAAGACCAAAAGCAGTAGCATTGCCTGTGGCATTGACAGAAAAGTTACTCAATCCAGTCGTGTCGCCTAACAAGGCTTGCAGCAAAGCATTCGTATTGTTGTTTGGAGTTACTGTGAACGCCATTGCTGAATTCCCAAACATCGTCAGGGCAGCAGTAACACCAATAGCGGCTGAAGCAGAGATTTTAGCAAAAAGATTCATAGTCGGTCTCATACAAGATAGATGCTGGCAGTGAAAATGCCTAGGTGTTCGCAGCTTTTTTATAAACAGAAGCTGTAACTACTTAGAAAGTTCGTTTCTTAGGCTTACTTTGAATACAGGTAAAAGTATGCGTATTTCGGAAGGGCTAGCATTAATTTTGATAATTCTTCAGCCCTTATACAGGTGTATATTTAACTCAAAATGTCAATAAGTGAATCCTGTAAAGTTAGAAAAAAACGATTTGTAGAAATTACTTAGGTTTTAATGTTGTTTCTACTTATCAGTCATCAAGCCGTGAAATCATTTCCAGGTATAGTGTTTACTCATCAAAGTTTATCCGTAGCTTTACAGAAAGTTTATAATAATAAAATAAGTTGTAAAGGAAGAATAGTTGCGGAATTTCTTATCCAATAAAGCTTTAATAGTAATTTGCTGCTGGAAAATAAATGAAGATTCTATGAAGTTCTAAGTTGACAGCTAAGTAAATTTACTTAAGTACGATTACGTAGTAACAAGTTTTTATTGTCCACAATGTGCCTGCAAGACTTTGCTTTATCGTTGGGCGATCGCTTGTAAGGCATTCTTAGGCAGGACACGATAGCGAAGCGCTGAAAGAGTCAGTTCGCACCTTTATGTGAGGCAAGTGAATTCAGAGCGATCGCTCTCCTGTATACTCAACCGAGAGACAATGCCGTATCACCTTTGGCT
>NZ_JAMPKE010000025.1:0-84198 GCF_039961955.1 Trichocoleus sp. DQ-A1 | reverse complement strand
TGCCGTTTTTGACGACATGAGTTGACTGACAAACCGGGCAAGTTGGTTGGGAATCAGACATAGTGCTTCTGATGGAACGGTATCTCTCCTATCCTTACATCTTTAGGACTACCAAGGATTTAAACGATCGCTACGAAAAGCAGAGTTTCAACGACCATCCCAACTAGGGGTGGTTTGAAAGAACTGCTCTGACTTTTCAAGACGCTTGAAACTACGTTTCAACGACCATCCCAACTAGGGGTGGTTTGAAAGTGTACAAGAGGAGGATTCCCGCGATCGCGAGAATGTAGAGTTTCAACGACCATCCCAACTAGGGGTGGTTTGAAAGAAAAACAAGTGAGTGTCGCCCACTACTATATTCAAAAGTTTCAACGACCATCCCAACTAGGGGTGGTTTGAAAGTTTAAAAAAAAATCTCAATCTGGCGCTCCAGATTGAGGTTTCAACGACTATCCCAACTAGGGGTGGTTTGAAAGGAACCAGATGATGATGTTCGGTGGCTTGCCAAGGAGTTTCAACGACCATCCCAACTAGGGGTGGTTTGAAAGATACCAGTCGTAGGCTTTCCATGCCTTCTTGTTATGTTTCAACGACCATCCCAACTAGGGGTGGTTTGAAAGAATCCATTGGTTCAAGAGGTTTGAGCTGGCTCCGGTTTCAACGACCATCCCAACTAGGGGTGGTTTGAAAGTACACTACACCAGACACTCCAGCAGATCCTTGGGGTTTCAACGACCATCCCAACTAGGGGTGGTTTGAAAGTCTACTACAGCGTCAGACATATCAACAGGCTGAATAGTTTCAACGACTATCCCAACTAGGGGTGGTTTGAAAGTAGTCCACTTTCTGCGATCGCTGCGGAAACTTCCTTGTTTCAACGACCATCACAACTAGGGGTGGTTTGAAAGAAATTAGTAGAATCTAAATTCAATCCGTCACCAGTTTCAAGGATCATCCCAACTAGGGGTGGTTTGAAAGGCTTCACCAACGGCTAATACTTTGCTTGCTAGGGTAGTTTCAACGACCATCCCAACTAGGGGTAGGGGTGGTTTGAAAGAGCTAAACAAAAAACAGAGTGGATTGAAAGGAACGTCAGCTTCCCAATCTGGCATTTTTTATTCAGATATTTTTATGCAGCAAGACGACACTAATTTGTCACTGCTACTTTAGCGACATTAATTTGTCACAACGACAACAATCTGTCACCGACGACAACAATCTGTCACCGACGACAAATAATTAGTCACTGTACACTAGAAAAGCGGGTAATCGGACTCGAACCGACGACATTCACCTTGGGAAGGTGACGTTCTACCACTGAACTATACCCGCATTTTGAGGTTAACGATCAGCAGTCTACTGATGGTTAACTTTTATTATACGACCGATCGAGCGCCAGCATCCAGTAATTGGAAAACTGGCGCGATACATCTTAACGTTGAGTCGCGATTATGGAGCCTTGACTAGATAAGGTGAAGAAATCGCCTCAGCACGACCGGCATTCACCAGCGCCTGGTAGACAAAAGCGGCGACTTCAGCACGGGTGGCATCACGACTAGGATTGAGCTGAGCCAGAGTGGGATAGTTGACCACCAGCTGTTTCTGAGTTGCGCCAGCGATCGCTGTGCTGGCCCAGCTAGGAATCTGGGTGGCATCGTTGTAAACAGACAGCACATTTGTATCCTCAGAGCGCAACTTCAAACCACTCGCTAAAGAAACTAAAACCTGCACTCTGGGAATGCGCTGTTCGGCTCTAAAAACTTGACCCGGATACCCAGACAAAAAGCCTCCCCGGTAAGCGCTTTGAATCGCTTGATAAGCCCAATAATTAGTTTTGACATCGACAAAATTAATCCCAGGCTGTATCTGTGCTGGTGAAAAAGCCTTGTTGATAATCGCGGCAAACTGAGCGCGGGTGACAGGTTCGTTGGGGCGGAAAGTCCCATCAGGGAAACCAGCAATTACATCTTTAGCAACTAAAGCTTCGATATAGGCTTGCGCCCAGTTCCCTTGAACATCGGCAAAACCACCGCTAGGTATCGACGTCGCCACAAAATCCACGCGCCCGGAAATCTTCTTAGAATCAATATCGTTGCCGACCGCGATGATAGTATTCGTGCGCGTTAGGTTGGCAACATCGAAACGAACATTGTTGCGAATCCGATTTTGCCCAGGATTCTCTTGAGTCCCTAAATTGGGCTGGGCATCTCCGCTTGCTACGACTCCATACCGCGTGTTTGCCTCAATAATGTTGTTACGCAGGACTGGGGCAGCGGAGTTGGAGGCGACGATTCCATCAACGTTTTGGACAATGCGGTTGTCTGCGAGCAAAGGCGATGCCGTCTCAGTTAGGACAATCCCATTCCCCGTCTCTTGAAACAGATTGTTGCGGACTTCTCCTTGCGCTGTCTTAGCGACTGAAATGCCATTCCCCTTATTTCTGGTAAAGATATTGCTTTCAATTTTGGGGGTAGCTGTCCCGGTGACGAAAACTCCTTCTCGGTCGTTGCTCGAAAAGGTGTTGTTGCTGACTGTTGCATTGGTAGATTCAATCCACAGTCCAGTTCCCCGACGATTCGGGTTAGTGATGGTCAATCCTCTGACTTCACTGTCTTTCTCTGCTCGTATTGCAATGTTCTGACCGGAAAAGGTGGGACTAACATAGCCGCCGCCGCCAATAATCGCTACAGTCTGCCCTTTGCTTTGCTCGTCGCCGCGCAGAATGACGCCTTGTTTGACCAGGAGGGGGAAAACTTCACCCGTGTCAGCCGTGTAGGAACCTGGAGCTAATTGTACGACTGTGCCAGAGCGGGCTTGCTGGAGGGCGTAGGTGATAGTGCGATAGGGTGTGTTTTCACTGGTGCCAGCACTGGCAGTATCGTTGCCCGTGGATTGGTTGACGTAGACAACGTTCGCGCTTGCAGGAAGTTGAGCTATCTGCGTTGATGGCGGGGTAAGGGCAGCCGCAGGAAGTGCCATGACCCCGCCAGACCAAAGTAATAAAGCGCTTAGCAGGGACGCCCGGACGGGTACGACACCAGCGAAACGTTTGGCGAAACGGATGCTAGAAGAATGGGAGAAACGATCGGGAAAACCCTGGGGTGTCATACGTTTGATGCTTTTGATGTGCATTATTAACTGTACGATTTAGTAACTTAGAGACTCACCAATTGGGATATTTTTTTACGCTGGAAAGCTATACATACTTGGTGTATGCACTTGCGTCGCTAATATTAATATTCACAATTACGTTTGATGACAAGTTGCGAATATTATCAGTTCCCAACATGGCAACTTGCCCCTGCAAAGAAAATTCAGGCGATGTAAACCCTGAAATGCCCATAAGGCTAAGGTTTTATAAATTTAAGAACATTGGCTTAGGCTCATCCAGGCGAGAGGGATGATTCAAAAGCAGTTGTTACTTGAGCAGGAGGATGCAACCCATCGGCATCCAGTATCGTCAAAGTAGAGATAGCACAACTGTGCTATCTCTAAGCTGTTTTCAGGTTCCTTATGCGCTCTCTACTGCTGCGATCGCTACCTTTCGTGTTCTCTTTAGCCGCCGCTACGGGTATTTTGTTTAGCCCCTCTCGTGCGGATGCTGCCAATACAGTCGTGCTGAAGTACCGCTTTCTAAGGGAATCGGTATCTGTTCCCGAACTCACAACTTTTGCTGAAACGGGTGAAATTTCGCCAGCGCTACGTGCTTATTTGGCTATGGCAGGAAGAAAACCTGAGGATTTGCGAAAAACCCTAACGCAAGAAGTTAAGGTGAATGCCCTCATTTTAGATCGGGTACTCAATAACCAGATTGGGGAATTAGTCTTGGGTCAAGTCAGTGACGTGGTTCATACTCCCGGAAATGGCGCAAACATTCAGTCTTTGCGAGGAGCTGTGATGAGTTCAGCGCTTCCAGACAATCAGATTACCTTGATTGAAATTTTAGAAAATTACCCAACCTCAGAAGTTCATGTGGAGGGCGATCGCCTTGCTGAGGTTTTTGGCAAACTCAAGCGATTGGGACAGGGATTGCCCAATCTAAGTGATTTAATCAGAATTGGTCAGTAGTGATGGGTCGTTAGTCATTCGTTCTTGGCTACCGAACGAATGACTAATGACTAATAAGCAAGAGTTTCTAGGGTTTCGCGCAGATACCGGCGAACCCGATAATCAAGGTTGAACTCCTGAAGGCGGTCGTTATCCAACGGGTGTTCTATCTCCCAGCGCTGAAACCCAGAACTGGATGCGATCGCTTGCTTGAGGCTTTCCCAGATTTTGGTATTGCCGGAGAATTGGCTGGTTGATGAAGCAGGAAACCTGATCATATGCACCTTAAATTAAGGGAACAAGGAGTTTTCAGCTATCAGCCTTCAGCAATTCTATTTTAGATTTTGATTTTAAATTGTGAATTTACAACCCACTCTAAAATCTAATCTCTAAATCTAATCTTTAAAATTGACTGCCCGCTGATGACTATTTAACAAATTTCTATGTCTATTCTTAGGATAACGCAGTTAGGTTGGCGGGATTTGTGCTGTCAGTAACATCTCGCTAGTCAACCAGCCAAAACTTTTTGGGGTACGCCAGTTGCTGAAAGCTTTTCTACATAGACACCCATGTGCTGAAAAACCAAGAACCTTGAAGAAAAATCTCTTTTTTAGATTAGTCGGAGGACGCTGGGGCTTCTATTCCTGCATTTATTAGTTCTACAGAGTTGGCTGATATCGCCGATGTCTCGGAAATTTCCGAAGGTAAGATTTGATTGACCTGTAGTCCCGGAATTGTAAATTGTTGCGGAATTTCTTCTGCTGAACAGGGTTGCGTAGCAGAAAATGCTGCTTCATTAGTCAAAAGGACTCGCGCCACGCTCAGTGGTATCTGCAAGAACAAATTGCTTGCCAGAAATGTCAATGCCGCTACTAGAAGTCCAGCGAACCGCCACTCCGGGGGAAGCGGTGTAACAGTTGCCACTAGCGGTGCTGCCTGATAGATTAGCCACAATACCCACAGCATGAAACCAGCTGCTAGAACGGCTACTAATTGGTTTGTAGGTGACTTGAACTGTGACAACAGGCGTCGCTGGTTAAGCGTCAGTTGACTTGGCTTCAGGGCCACTGCCAGGATGCTAAAAATGTTAAAAGGACGGCTCAACTGCATCCACAGTATGGGTGCAATACCTACAGTTGCAACCAAAAAAAGTTCCAACGACACCGGCAACACGGGATCGCCAACTGCCAAACCCAGCCAGCATAGTTCCAACCAAATGGGAACTGTCGCCAGACCAGCAAGATGAATCCACAAGAACGGTTCCAACCAAAAAGAGCGCATATTACAAGTAGTAAAAAGGCAAAAAGCAAAATAAAAGGCAAAAGTCAGAAGAAAGGCAAAGGAGATTATTTCCTTTTTTCTTTCTTTTGACTTTTGCCTTTTGACTTTTGCCTTAATTTGGCGAGAGAGTACGGCGCTTGCTAACCATTTGGTAAGCTTCGATAATGTCGCCTTCTACCCAGGCATTGAAACGATCGACTCCGATGCCGCATTCGTATCCAGCATTGACTTCCTTGGCATCTTCCTTCATCCGCTTGAGGGAATCTAAGACGCCATCATGAACTATCTGACTGTTGCGGCGCACCCGCACTCGGCAGTTACGAACCACTTTACCCGACAGCACATAGCAACCAGCGACGGAGCCACGACCGACTGGGAAGACAGCCCGGACTTCGACTTGACCCAGAGGCTCTTCCACCTGCTCCGGTTCTAGCAGACCTTCCATTGCACCTTGAATATCATCTAGCAGTTTGTAGATGATGTTGTATTCGCGCACATCGACACCTGCTTGATCCGCTGCTTGGCGTGCACCACTGGCAAGGGTGGTATTAAATCCAACAATTACAGCGCCACTGGCAGCCGCTAAGTCAACGTCTGTCTCGGTGACTTCTCCAGGAGCCGCTAACAGCACCCGAACTTGTACCTCATTTTGTGGCAGCTGTCCGAGCGCGCCCAGAAGAGCTTCTACGGAACCTTGAACGTCTGCCTTCAGAATCAAGTTGAGTTCTTTGAGATCGCCTTCCTGCGCTTGAGCTGAGAGGGTATTCAAAGTGACTCGGCGCGATGCCATGACCTGTTGCAGGCGTGACTGGCGTTGCTCGTCGGCTCTGACACTTGCGATCGCGCGACCTTCTTTTTCGTTTGGATAGACTTCAAACTCATCGCCAGCCGCTGGGACATCGCTCAAGCCCAACACTTCCACCGCGAACGATGGTGCCGCTGCCGTTACCCGATCTCCCCGGTCGTCGATCATCGCCCGGACTTTGCCCAATACTGAGCCAACTACCAGGACATCACCAACTCGCAACGTACCATTTTGCACCAGCAAGGTAGCAACTGGGCCTCTCGACTTATCTAGATTGGCTTCAATTACCGTACCCTTAGCTGCGCGGTCTGGGTTTGCAGAGAGTTCTAAAACTTCGGCCTGGATCAAAATCATTTCCAGCAGGGTATCCAAGTTTTCCCCTTTGATGGCGCTCACGGGAACCATGATGGTATCGCCGCCCCATTCTTCGGGTTGCAGACCGTACTGGGTCAACTCTTGCTTCACACGGTCTTGCTGGGCATCCGGTTTATCAACTTTGTTGATCGCCACAACAATTGGCACCTCAGCAGCTTTCGCGTGGCTGATTGCTTCAATTGTCTGGGGTTGGACACCATCATCGGCAGCAACCACCAGAATAGCGATGTCGGTGACTCGCGTTCCCCTCGCCCGCATTGCTGTAAAGGCTTCGTGACCGGGGGTGTCTAGGAACACAACTTGCTGAGTTTTTCCTTCATATTCCACATCCACATGGTAGGCACCGATGTGCTGAGTAATTCCCCCAGCTTCTCCCTGCGCTACCTTGGTTTTGCGGATGGAATCGAGCAGAGTTGTTTTCCCGTGGTCTACGTGACCCATAATGGTCACTACTGGCGGACGGCGTTGCAGGTGATCGAGGTCTTCCTCTGTCACCATCTCCGTTACTTTTGTCGCCGCAGCTTGTTCTTCTTGCGTCTCCACTTCTACGCCCAGTTCTTTCGCCACCATTGTGATGGTTGGGATATCTAGGGTTTGGGTGATATTGATCGCAAAGCCTTTAAAGAACAGAGTTTTGATAATCTCTGTTTCCTGAACTGCTAAGGCCGTAGCAAGTTCTTGAACGGTCATACTGCCCGTTAACACCAGATTTTCCGGACGTTCTGCTTTAGCAGCAGGTTCTCGACGGCGATCGCGATCGTTGCTTTGCCCTTCGCCGCGCTGCATTTGAGGCTTCCGCTTCTCTCTTTCCGCTGCCACCACGACTGGGCTGGCTGGACGAGCTTTCTGCTGCTTGGGAGGACGAGCCACAGATAGACTCACCTGTAATGCTGCTGGCAATTCCTCTAAATCCGTGTCAAAGTCTTCGTCGTCATCAATGAGGGGTTGAACCCGACGCTTGGCTTTAGCACCTGCCTTGCCTGCTTTATCTGGGTTTTCTTCTTCCTCATCTTCCCACTCAGGTTTTCGCTTATTGGGACCAACGAGACGGGGGGGATTCGGTTTTCTTGCCTCTTCTCCCAGAGTATCGGGCGTTCCCAAACCTTCATCATTTTCGTCCCGTAGTAGCTTCGAGCGACTGGAACCAGGTTCTAATTGCGTGTCACCAGCACCGCCTGGGCGTCTACCAACAGGCATGGAAGGTCGCACTGGCCTTTGGGGGGGCGAGTGCAGTTCTGGAACTCGTGGTGGAGCTGGGGGGGCAGGTCGCTCCGTTCTGACGGGGGCAGGAGGAGCCGAGGCGTTAGTTCTTTCGGGTGCCCCGCTCGCTGGTCCTACTCTTTGGGGTGCGCTGACAGGCGAGCTAATAGGTGTTTCTACCTTGGCACGTTTTAATACAGGCCGCTCCACATTACTTGGCGCAGGACGCTCCCCTGCTTGTCGCATGGGAGGTTCAACCAGATGGGGAGCTGGTTCAACAGCTTTCGGAGCTGGAATAGGAGGAGCCTCTACTGGGTCTACCTGTAGTTTTTCTGCTTCTACTACTTCTACTACAGGAGGATTATCCCGCTGGCTAGGACGCACTGGTTTATTCAGACTTGTCGGCTTCATGGGTGATGGCGTCTGCTGTCTTACTGGTGGTTGGGGAGGAATCGCGACCTGTTCTCCCGGCTGTTGTGGTGCGTTAGAACCAGACCCAGATTTATGCTGACGAATCTCCAGAATTTGCGGCTTGTTTTCTAGCCGGGGTCGCACCGATTGAGCGGCTGGCGGTGCTGTTTTACGTTGATCCATTGGAGCCCGCGCACGTGAAGCTGGTCGGGCTGCTGCCTGTTTTTCTGCCGCCGAGCGAATACTCTCCGCCTCCGATTCAGTTATTGTGCTGCTGTGGCTCTTGACTGCAATATTGAGCCGCTCACAAATTCCTAGAATATCCTTATTCTCCAAATCCAATTCCCGCGATAACTCGTAAATTCTTACTTTGCCGTTGTTCATCCAGTCTTTCCCCTCGAATCCTACCAGTTTTTACACCATAACCATCTGCTTGAACGACAACTTGTTGATCATTTGCTTACTGCCTAATGGGTGTGAAGCTTTAACTTGCTGCCTATACTTCTACTAATGATATCCAAGCTACTTATGGGAAGTCTGTTTATCACCAAGTAAATTCCCTATCCCTAAGGATAGTGAAACACTTCTATTTCTAATTTTGCACAAATCTTTACAATTTGGGGCACGTCGCTTTTTTTGGGCTTCTTTCCTACAATATCTCATTCGGACGGCTGTTTTAGGTCTGATGCGGATGGGAGGCAACGTTCTTGAGGGCTGGATTCGCTTCTTGACAAGGAGCGATCGCAGCCTTCAAGTTTAGTAGCTAGGCGCTGCCACAGGGTTTGGTACAGTGCTTCTGGAACAGGTACTTTGAGCACTCTGCCCAGCCTATTTTTTTTTTGAGCTGCTACCAGACAACTTTCTTGGGGACAAAGATAGGCAGATCGCCCCATCCCCCGATCTAATTGTAACTGCTGGGACGGATAGACTCTGACAATTCGCCAAAACGCCGATTTTGGCGCGACTTGGCGGCAACTCACACAACGGCGGTAGTTTGGTTCCATCTCAAGCAATGGGGAGTGTAGATTTTGGATTGAAGATTTAATCTCAAATCTAAACTTCCGTGGTTTCCACTTCATCTACATCTACATCATCAAAATCGTCACCGTTCTGCTGCCAGCTAGAAACTGCTGCCGGTCTTTCCAGTTCTTCGAGTTCATCGTCGGCTTCGTCATATTCAGCTTCTTCTTGGGCTTGCCGAGCGGCTGCGATCGCTGCCATGTTCCGAGATTCCGCTTCGTAATCGTACTTGGCAATATCTTTAATATCTATTTTCCAACCAGTCAGGCGGGCTGCTAGACGGACATTCTGGCCTTCTTTACCAATCGCCAAACTTAATTGATCCTCCGCTACCAAAACATGAGCCTGACGAGCATCTGGGTTAATCAGACGCACCTCATCCACTCGTGCGGGCGAGAGAGCATTGGAAATATAAGTAGATGGGTCGGGCGACCAACGAATTACATCAATTTTTTCGCCACGTAATTCATTCACTACCACTTGAATCCGCGATCCTCTGGCACCAATACAAGCTCCGACGGGGTCCACATCGCGCTCCAGGGTATCGACCGCGATTTTAGTTCGCGGGCCAACGTGACGAGACGGAGGATTTGCTTCCCGCGCCACTGCTACAATCCGCACCACCTCATCCTCAATCTCTGGGACTTCGTTGGCAAAGAGATAAACGACTAAACCTGCGGCAGCTCTAGACACTAGCAATTGTGGCCCCCGCGCTGGGCCTTCGCGTACTTTTTTGAGAAATACCTTGAAGGTTGCATTGGCACGGTAATTGTCGTTGGGTAGCTGTTCCCGTTTCGGTAAGTCGGCTTCTACTTCTGGCTGACTAAACCCACTACTGACAGCTAGAATCACGGATTGCCGCTCAAATCTCAGTACCCGCGCCTGCAAAACGGTTCCTTCCAGTTCTTGGAACTCTTCTGCGACGAGTTTGCGCTGCTGATCTCGCAGTTTTTGCGATAGCACTTGCTTGGTCTGAATTGCTGCCATGCGACCGAACTCAGTTTGATCGGGGGTCACATCTAAAACCACCGTGTCGCCAATCGCTGCTTCAGGCGCGACTTTCTGCACTTCTTCTAGACCAATTTCATGATCGCCACTACTCACCTTTTCAACGATGGTCTTGGTCGCCAAAACGCGGAAGCCTTCTTCTCCTTCTTGTTCTAGGTCGAGTTCGACTTCAAAGTTTTGAAAGTACTCTTCATCAAAATGATGTTTGTCGAGGTTCTGGGTACGACGATATCGCTCGTATCCTTTCAATAAAGCTTCTCGTAGGGCTGCTTGTACGGCACTTTTGGGTAAATTGCGCTCTACACTAATTTTATCGATTAGCTCTTTAAGTCCGCGTAGACTAACCATTGACATAAAAAAACCTCGCTAATTGCTATTGGTAATTGGTAACTGGTAATTGGTAATCGGTCAGTGGTCAAGCGGCAACTTCCTTGCGAACCACTGAGGACTAACTACTAAGCTGACAGCTCAATTACCGTTTTTCATCCAGCTGCACTCGGCTGACCATTTGGCGGGGAATGGCGATCGCTCGACCTTTCTGGTTGAGGTAAACACCCTCTTCATCCCGACGAATCAGTTGCCCCGTCCACTCTTGCTGACCTTCGTAGGGTTCGGATGTGGTGACAATTACGGGAAATCCCTTGAAGGAGATGAATTCCCGATCTGTCGTCAACTGACGCGAAATACCGGGACTAGAAATTTCCAGGACATAGGCATCAGGAATGAAATTCGCTGCATCCAAAGCAGCCTCCAATGCCCGACTCATTCGTTCGCAGTCATCCAGCCCTGTGTCAGCGTTGCAATTCCGGATGTCCACGCGTAGCACGGGTGGGCGTTGGTTGGTGTGAAAAACCGCCCCGACTACTTCCAAGTCCAAGGCTTCTGCCACTGGCGCTGCTAAATCAATAATTTGTGGAATCAGGGGATGAGTCATTGGAAAACTCCAATAAAAAAAGTGGGTGCTGCCCCACTTCCTGCGAACACTATATTCCAAGAAGTCTCTGGACGAATCCTGATGGATTCGCCTTCCTAACTTTGAGTTTAGCTCAAGCGGTATGCCAGTGGCGAGTCGTCAACCGAGCGCTGAGGGAAGATAAGAAAAAAGAGATAGGCACCGATGCTCGGTGCCTGAAGGGCTAGGAAAATTGGACTGAGGATTATTAGCGTAGGCGCGTGCAAGCGCGGGATGAAGACTCTGTAGAAGAACAACTTTTCTTCTGAGTGGCGGCGCGAACGCGATCGGAAACTCTCTAGAAACATCGAGGAAAGAATGCTAGAAATTGAGATTAGTAGAGAATGTCTGAAAAATTGGTTATGACACTCCTTATCTATCGGGAATTTGGTGCTTTTGCGGCAGTTTTTTAGAATTTGTGGCAGGTAGTTTACTAAATAAATAACCCTTCCCAGATGCCAATACTACTTTTCAAACATTTTCTTATCCAAGCTAAGCAGTCTCAGTACTGTCCTAGCAAAATCCAAGACTAAATTTGAATCCTTATTGAGGATTCAAGTTAGAGATTGACATCAGCAATTGACATACAAATTTAAATTATTGCTTGACAATCTGACGGATCGCCCGTGTTTCTTCTAACACTTGTTCCAAATCTTGATCGGACAAGCGTTGGACGTAGTTGAGTTTCATCTCCTCCAACATATCGAAAAGTAAAGATTGAATTTTCTGAGCAGTCTGCTGTCTTTGCACCTCCGATCCTAAGGCTTCAGTGAAGTGTTCTATCAGCTGTTTGGAAAGTTCTGCGCCAACCGGATCGTCTTCCAAAGAGGCAGTGAGGGTGTTGTAGGCTGCAAGTGAGATTTCTTTGACCAGTTTTTCAGTTATCTGCGTGGGGATAGTACCCACCCCAGGTACTTGCTGGAGTCCCCGATAGAGGGGAGATTGGCTGAGAATTTTTTCAATGTTGTGCTGTAGAATTGCCTCTAAATCTGGCTGAATTTTTGGTAGAACTTGATTGACAGTTACTTTCATCAATAAGGTAGCGATCGCTTCTACTTCATTAACATTGTTAATGTCAACATAAGGACGAGCCTCCCGTCCTGATAACCACCGAGTCAGTTCTCCGCCACGAATCGACCCTTGTAGCTGGTTGATTACCCGGATCACAATGACTTCTGCCAATTCTTCTGCAAAGTTTGCCGCAAATCCTCGGTTAATTTGCACTCGTATTGATTCTAAGTTTAATAATTGTGCTTGGTGTAGGCGCATGAAAACTGAAATGACGCGCAGCCACCGCCAAAAAGGTAGCAGCAAGAAAATATCATACCAGCGCCACATCATTGCTTCGAGCCAAGTGAGACTATGGTGACGTCGGTGGATATAGTAGGTACGAAGCAGAAACTCAATGCCAAAGGGAATGATAAACCAGAGATCGATTTTCCAGAAGTAGTCAACGAAATTACCTGTTTCCCCAACTGGGCGAAAATAATTTCTTGCCATCAAAGGCTGAATTTCTTGGTTATAAAAGGTAATTTCTTTTTCCACGCCAGCTTGGGATAAATAAGGCAGACTCCAAAAGGTGCTAAAAGATTGTTTGGCAGAGACATTGCCAACGCGCTGACGCATCCGATTTTTGATTTTTTCCAGAGTCCCTGTCTTATTCGCCTCTGCAAACGGGTTTGTCTCAATCATTTCCACACTTTGTTGGCGCAGTTCCTCCAGTAAAGTTGCCACCTCTGGCGACTGCAATCCTTCTGTCTGTTGCAGCTGTGCTTTGAGTTTTTCTACTGTCTCTAGGTACTGCTGGGTTTCTCGATGGGGTTCAATACCTTTGATGGGGTCATAGATTCGGGTAATGCTGCGAAATTCCCGCAGGTAGAAATCGCGCAGCGGAATGTAAGTTAAGTCGAACAGCACTAAGCCCAAGTTAGCCACTGCCAAAAGTGCCATCACACGTTCAAACCACAAGTTACGGCGGGATTGGGGAGTCTTTGCCAATTTTTGAGGTGACATGGAAAGGAAGATGAGGTAATTGGTAATCGGGAATCGGTAATGGAAAAAAACGTAATGGCGAAAAAGCTGCTACCTACTACCTAGCTAGCATCCATCACAATCTTCAATTACCAATTATCAGCTTGACAGACCCTCTGAAGCTTTAGTCATATTTGATACCACTAATTGTTCACCAATTGCTGATGTTGCCTTCAAAATAGAAGGATTCTATCGGATATCAGCATAGTGAAAGGTCGAACCCGGTAGCGCACGCGACGCGATCGCGATTGGCGGTTGTAGCGATCGCTTGCGAAAAATAAACGGTAGAATGCTCAATTCAGCTTAAACTGTAACTGTTCAAATCGCTATCGCGCTTAATCAGTGAGTGAGTGAGGAGATTGAGCTATGTGGAATAGGTTTGGAATGCCTTTAGCTGCGGTGATAACCATAACCGCCAGCTTAGTTAGTTATCAAGTAGCTATAGCCGAACGCAGCCGCGATTACACGCCAAGGGAATTTCGTTCCTTGTTGCGCGGCTTTGGGTATAACGTCACGATTGGAGATACTCTGACGGATGAAGCCACGATAAGGGCTATCCGCGAGTTTCAGCAGGGATATAAGCTAACACCTGTTGATGCTACAGCGGGGCCGAAGACACAGGATTATGCCGCAAATATCGTTAGAATTCTTCAGGCAAACTTGAATCTTGTCGTTAAGCCAAATCCGCCCCTTCCCCGTAACCAATTTTATGGTCCGCGCACTGAAGATGCTATCAGGCAGTTTCAGAGACAATTTAATTTGCCGGTAACTGGCATTGCTACGTTACCAGTTCGTCAGAGACTCGACCAAGAAGCAAGAAGAATCCTCGGATTTGAACAGCAATCGCCAGCGCCAGCGACAACACCAACACCCCAATCAGCGCCAGAACCAACACTAGCGCCATCGCCAACACCGAGTCCCGCGCCAACGCCCCGCGCCACCCCAACGCCGAGTCCGAGTCCATCGCCATCCCCAAGACCAAGTCCTAGTCCTAGCCCATCGCCAAGACCAACGCCGAGTCCAAGTCCATACCCGGCTCCCAGCCCAAAACCATCGCCTTCAAGCTGATAAATCTTTAAGGTGCTGTGGGTCTAAATCGCATAGCGATCGCGCTGAGTTGGGAATGGATAATCGGTCAGTGGTTAGGAATCATTATTTAAAAGACTTATGACTACTGACTACTGACAATTATCCAGACTCAACTTCTGGGAAAATTCAATCTCAGGGCAGCTTAAGACTTTGCATTCTCTGGGATCGGTCTGCCCTTTGGCGCTGGGGGTAAAATTGGGGGACGTTCGTAGGGCATGGGAATGTACTGCACGCTTGGACGTCCGCCTTGGGGCTGCGGATAGAAATCCATCAAGTTATAGATTGACATTGGCAGCCCTACCGTTATTGGCATACCAAGCTCTGTGGCTTCTTCGACTGTAATCGGATAGTCATGGGTGACGCGCCCTGTAGTGATAGCGTCCACAATCCGTTCGATGTTTTCAGGAGCAATTTTCGGTTGGGGAATATTGTCTTTTAGGAGGGTTCGGACAAACCGTTGCACTTGATCCATCGCTTTACGCGATAGGTCTGCCATGATGATCGTGTTGTCGTCGATTTCGCTAATCGGCTTCTGTTCAAGGACTTTGAGGACACTCGCCGCGGCCATATTTCCCAACTGGGGATCGACTGGCCCTAAGACAGCGTTGGCATCCATGACGATTTCATCAGATGCTAAAGCTAACATGGTGCCGCCGCTCATGGCGTAGTGGGGTACAAACACGGTGACTTTAGAAGGGTGGCGAATCAACGCTCTAGCAATCTGCTCGGTTGCTAGTACCAAACCACCTGGGGTATGCAAGATCAGATCGATGGGAACTTCGGGAGGTGTGAGGCGAATTGCCCGTAGCACCTGTTCTGAATCTTCAATGCTAATGTAGCGGGAGATGGGAATTCCTAGAAAGCTAATCGATTCTTGCCGGTGAATTAGCAAAATCACTCGACTATTGCGCGATCGCTCGAAATTCCGCAAGGCTTGCACTCGCTGAAAAGCCAAGCGGCGTTGTTGGAAGGCGGGCAAGATCGAGCTGACAGCCAGAAATACCCAGAAGAGGTCAAAGAAACTAAAGCTCATTATTCCCTAGCAAGAACGCAGTATTCCCCCTTATTCTTCCAATATCTAGAAAATTGAAACTCTATCTGTAGAGCAAACTATTTCAAAGATGAAAATGGGGAGTCGATTGTTGGTCGCTTCCCCACTTTCCGGTTCCAGACGCGATACGATTGCGCCTGGAACCAGCTGCTTTTCTCTCTTAGTGGCGGGCGATGCCCTCTTGACGGGCGGCGGCTTGCACAGCACCGGCGACGGCATTGACAACGCGCGGGTCGAACACGGAGGGAATGATGTTTTCCCGGTCGAGGTCGGAGGGTTTGACTAAAGAAGCGATCGCGTAAGCGGCTTCTAGATACATCGTGGTGGTAATGGTCGCCGCACGACAATCGAGTGCCCCGCGAAAGACGCCTGGGAAAGCAAGGACGTTGTTAATTTGATTCGGGTAGTCGCTGCGCCCGGTTGCCATGACCGCGACATCTTCTGTGACTAATTCTGGCTGAATTTCAGGAATGGGATTCGCCATTGCAAAGACAATCGGATCTTTTGCCATCGAACGCACCATTTCCGGCGTTACAACTCCGGGCGCACTGACGCCTAAGAAGACATCAGCTTGTTGCATGGCATCTGCCAAGTTACCGCTGGCTTCGACAGCAAATTCTTGCTTTTCCGGGGTGAGGTCGGTGCGTTGGCTGGAGAGAATGCCTTTAGAATCGCACATCCAGATGGATTGTGCGCCCGCTTTCTTGAGCAAACGAGCGATCGCTACCCCAGCAGCACCCGCCCCATTGATCACAATTCGGACATCCGCTAAGGATTTTTTCACTAATTTGAGGGCGTTAATCAGTGCGGCAAGGCTAACAATTGCGGTGCCATGTTGATCGTCGTGAAACACCGGAATATCGAGTTCCTGCCGCAGTCGCGCTTCAATCTCGAAACAACGGGGGGCAGCAATATCTTCCAAGTTAACGCCGCCAAAGACTGGGGCAAGATTTTTTACCGTGCGGATAATTTCATCTGTGTCTTGGGTATCTAGGCAAATCGGAAAGGCATCAATCCCGGCAAATTCTTTAAACAACATCGCTTTGCCTTCCATTACCGGCAACGATGCGGCTGCGCCCAAGTTGCCCAATCCCAGTACAGCGCTACCATCGGTAACAATCGCAACCGTGTTTTGTTTAATCGTGAGAGTGTGAACCTGTTCCGGGTCAGATGCGATCGCCATACAGATGCGACCGACGCCGGGAGTGTAAGCCATTGCTAAATCGGCTTGACTTTTCAGCGGAATCTTACTCTGCATCGCGATTTTGCCGCCGCGGTGCAAGTTAAAGGTGCAATCGTAGACATCGATTACCTTGACATCTGGCAATCCTTTCACGGCTTGCACAATTTGTTCGGTGTGTTCCGTGCTGGCAGCATCGACGGTGATTTCTCGCACCACAATATTGCGAGTCCGCTCGATTAAACTAATTTGACCGATGTTACCGCCGACACTAGCGATCGCGGTGGTGATGCTTGCTAACATCCCAGTGCGATTGGGAATCTGGAGGCGAATCGTTAAACTGAAGCTAGAGTTGGGTGTTAGGTTGACCATGCTGACTAAGGATTTTAGATTTAAGATGATAGATTTTGGATTGGGAATCTAAAATCCTTTCCTCCAAAATCCAAAATTGTTCGCTCCTAGCCTAAAGGAGCTGCAAGTTTCCAATTGTACCCAGTTACACTACCGGATTAGCTGCCGCGATAATGGCGAGTCTCTATACCGAAATTGAAATTAATGCTCCTAAGCAGGAAGTTTGGCAGGTTCTGTTGAAAAAAGAAAAGTGGTACAAGTGGAACACTTTTTTATTTGACCTCGACCCAACGGTGCCATTTAAGCAGGGGGAAGAAGTTTTACTCTCTGTGCGGCGCGTACCGGGTGAGGAGGAAACAGAGTTTCAGCCGTTGATTACTAGAGTGCAGTCTGGACTATGCCTCGCTTGGGTTTCCTCGATTCCTGGCTTTAAGAATGAGTATGTCTTTGAGTTGCAAGAGATTGGTATTGGACGGACTAAATACTTCCACCGCAACACGTTCTCAGGGGTGCTGACTCGTGTATTTATGCCCTTCATTCGGGATGATGAGCAGCAAGGCATCAAGCGGATGGCGCGGGAGTTGAAGCGTTATGTGGAACGGATGTAAATTCTGGGAACACCTTGCCTTGGCAATTAAAAATCGCGGCGATATAAACTCAGTCTCCCGTTGCGAACTGATGAAATTAAAACCCCCGCACCATCTGGGTTTTGTCTATATAGCCGCGACTGCTACCCGCTAAGGAAATTCGGTTACAAAAACTGTTACCAGCCCTTTTCTATAAGTTGCTGCCGAATAAGATTGTTTTAAGATAAGACTCCTTCAGAAGCCGTGGAACTCCAACTCCCACGGTTTTTTACTTTATATAAGGTGCGGACTTCTCGAAAGCAAAGAAGTAGGGCTAGATTAGGCAAGCAATTGTCTAGCTTGCTTGTGGAGCCGTCTATCCATGTACCCCGATCTGAAGTCACGTAGAGACGCCATTTATCGCGTTTAGCTATTCAACTGGCAAAAGTTGTAGTTGATAGCGATAAAGTGCAACGGGTCGAGCGACAGCTTTGAAATAGTCTGGATCTTGAGGCGAGAGGTAAATTGCTGTTACTTGATCGGCTTCAATGGATGAGTGAATCCATTGATAAGCAGTTGTGGTTTCCACTGTATTGAAATACGGCTGAGGGGTGCCGCGAAAGACTTGCTGAGACACTTCTGTGGCAATAAATCGATCTGGGGCGAGTGTTTCGGTGCCTCGACTCGTGACAATTGAGACTAGCTGGCGATCGCCTCGCAGTAAAGTCACCTGACGATTGGGAGAATTGGGATCGACTTTGACCGATAAGATCGCGCGATCGCCTAAATATGCCTTCCCGATACTCAACCCGTTAAACGCCCGATCTGCCACTACCGGCTGATTTTTGCCTTTTGTTGAGACAGTTATCGCGTCTTGATTTTTGAATCGCACGGGGAAACTAACGGGCTGATTCAGCTGGCGACGATTACTTTCAAACCCAGGCGTCACAATTTCTGGCGCTAAGGGTGCCACTAAATCCACTAACGTACTGGTAACGTTCCAAGTACCTTCCATCCAGTCAGGATAAACTAAGTCGCCCTTCGCGGCGCTGACGGGTGGTTTGCTGTCCCAGTGAGGAAACTGCGCCAAACGGTCAGCCAAACCCCCCGCCTGCGCTTCCCCTCCCCACAGCAGCAACCCCAAAATTAGGAAACAACCCCAAAAGACTCGTCGCATCAAGGTAAGCGGGGGTTTGTTTGTAGGTTTAGATAGCTTTTAAACACAGAAAGATCCTCAATTTACCGGGTTTTCAAGCATTTCGACTACACCGAATCAATGGGTACTGGTTCCCAAACTTCTCCATATTTCTCCTGAAGAGACTGCCATGCTTCTACTTGTCCTGGTTCGTATTCTCCTGGTTTTCCCCACTGGAGAAATGCGCTCAAGGCGGGTTCATTTTTCTCATCCAGAAAGCGAATAGCATAGGTAGTAAAGTTACCCCGTTTTGATTCGCCTGTCTCAAATTTTACCTGCTTGATAGCATCCATATTCAGATGAAACTCGAATATGTCGGCGTGCATATTAGCGTACTTACCTTTAGGTAATTCTGCATAAAACAGCTTTTTCAGCGGGCCGCGTACTTCCAAAACAGCAGCACTGCTGGTCACAATCAGACGCAGTGTTCCTAAATTTTCGCAGGATTCTAAAAATTCTTTCAGATTAGCTTTCATGGTAAATTTGAATGTTGGAAAAAGTAAAGCTTTGTTGACATTAATGTGATGTTAGGATAACTGATTCTCTAAGTTATCCTGAGGTTTTTGGCAGAAACCTCATGTTAAATAATCAATTTCCCTCATTTTAAAGCATACAAAATCATCCACGCATCAAATTAGCTATTTATTGAAACTCCGAACAAAGCCACCAAGCAACTAAAACCCAGCACAATTGTTTTCGGTTTTCTTTCTTCCCTTGTTCTAGCTTTTGCATGGGAATGCTTTTGCATTCAGCGCAGCGGCACAGGCACAGTCGATTGTCTCTGCGACCGATGGCACTGGCATCCATATTATACAGAAGGGCGATGTCTTAAAAGACGATTTCCGGTTCACTTCGACATCACTGGCGGAACTCTTTCAGGCGAAAAGGCGAATCTCTTCCATAGCTTCAGCCAATTCGGTTTTAGCCAGAACCAAATTGCCAACATTCTCTCTAATCCGTCTATTTATCTTTTGACTAACACAACTTAAACCTCTCCATCTAAATTCCTGTTGTTGTACTCTTTGAGCGCAAATCCCTTTTTTAATAGGTCATCTATTCAGGAAAACACGGGAATGATAAACTATTTTATAGGAGCTATCCATCCCACATTTTGTATTACAATCTACCTTTCCCTAGAAGTTTAGGGTGTATTTTCCCTAGGGCAAGTTGTAGATCGCGTATACTGTAGGCAAGCGCTACCTTTGAGTTTAAAAACTGTGAGCCAGCCTGGTCATTTTCTCTGGGTGACTGGTACGATTTTCCTTTTATGGTTAAATAATTCTAGCTGCACCTTAGCACAAATTATTCCGGATGCTACGCTGCAAAATAATACTATTACTATCCCAGAAGGCAACGCCATCCGAATTGAGGGCGGCACGCAAGTAGGCGGCAATCTATTTCATAGCTTTACAGAATTTTCCATTCCTATAAATACTGAAGCTTTCTTCAACAACGCCGTAGAGACTCAAAACATCTTCAGTCGCGTTACAGGTAGCAATCTTTCTCATATTGATGGATTGATTCAAGCGAACGGCACAGCTAATTTGTTTTTTATCAATCCCAACGGCATTACTTTTGGCTCAAATGCCAAACTCAATATAGGTGGTTCCTTTCTCGCCTCGACTGCTAACACCATTCGATTTAGCAATGGAACTGAGTTTAGCGCTACTAAGCCTAGCGCCCCCCCATTGCTAACGATAAATGTTCCGATAGGCTTACAATTTAACGATTCAAACGCAGGAGTTATTCGCGTTCAAGGATCGGGACACAATTTCAGGTTCGGACAAACAGGCGGACTAGAGCCGAATACGAAAACCGAGGGTCTAGCGGTGCAACCTGGGAAAACTTTAGCTTTAGTCGGGGGAGAAATCGCCTTAGAGGGCGGTAATTTAAAAGCTGAGTCGGGAGCAATTGAGCTTTGGTCAGTTACTCGTGGCTCATTGCCAATGCAAGTCAGCAGCGAACAAATCAACTTCAACAATGAACAACAACTTGCAGAATTAGGAAGTATTAATTTATCGGGTGCTGCTTCAGTGGATAGCAGCGGCGCACAGGGAGGTTCGTTTCAGATACAAAGCCGAAATCTGAAACTAGAACAAGGTTCGCTCATCGTATCCCTCACAGAAGGATCTCAACCGGGGAGAAGCGCCACCATCAATGTTTTGGATACTGTAGAACTGATTGGTAGAACAGCCGATGGCAGAATCGGTAGCGGCTTTTTTGTTCAGACGAATGGTGAGGGAAAAGGCGGCAATTTAACAATTACAACAGATAGGTTGCTACTAAGAGATGGAGCATCCATTGGTATGGGGACTAACGCTTCAGGGAATTCTGGTACCTTACGAGTGCAAGCGAGGAATGTTCTCTTGGGCGGTCTTTCAGCAAATGGATCGCGTCTGACGGGTATTTTTTCTAATCCTACTTTTGCCTCAACTGGAGTTGGCGGTGATGTCATTATTGATGCTAAACAACTATCTCTTGAAAATGGAGCGGTGATCTCTGTGTCTACCTTTGGCGCAGGTCAAAGTGGCAACATAACAGTTCGAGCCAATGACGTACAAATACGAGGAACTTCTGCAACTGGGGGAATTGGTAGCGGTTTTTATGCTAGGACTAGCTTAAGCAATATTGCGAGTTCTCCACCGCCGTTGACGGGAAATTCGGGTAACGTAACAGTAATTGCTAACAGATTGAGCTTTCGGGAGCGGGCAACAATTAATGTTGCTAATTTTGGGAAAGGCAATGCTGGTAATATTAATATTCGCGCTGCCATAGTTGAGCTAGATAATAACTCGATTATTAGAGCGACTCAGCGACAAGCGGAACAGGGAAATATTACGATTGAATCTCAAGATTTGCGATTGTGGCGCAACAGCCTAATTACGACTGATGCCAGTAACATCATCCTGTTTGATACGGGTCAGACAATTGCAAATAATGATATCAGTACCAATGGTGGCAACATCATTATTAATACAAAAACGTTAGTCGCGTTAGAAAATAGCGATATTACTGCCAATGCTCAACAAAGCTTTGGGGGTCAAGTAAGAATCAATGCTAGCGGCATCTTTAAAACTTCAAATAGCGATATCACCGCCACTTCTAGTCGAGGAACTCAGTTCAGTGGGATTGTCCAAATTAATACTGCTGATGTGAACCCTTCTTCTGGCTTAGTTGCACTACCAGAAAATTTTACTGACATTAGCAAACAAATTTCCCAAGGTTGTTTGGCTTCTAGGGGGAATAGTTTTGTTGTCACTGGACGCGGCGGTTTGCCAGCAGATCCCAATGAAACTTTGTTAGGAAGTACAGTATGGCGGGATTTGCGCCTCCCTAGGGGTAATACCTCCTTACCTGTCCCCGTTTCCAAGACTGCCTCTGCACGTACTCCAATGGTGGAGGCAACTGGATGGGTAAAAAATTCTAATGGTGAGGTAGAGTTGGTTTCCAAATCTATCAATGGTGTGGCTCAAAGTTCCTGGGATGAAATTGCTAGTTGCAGTGTTTCTAAGTAATATAACAATCTTCAATCATTCCTGGAATCTTCCGTCTCTTTTCTTTAGTGTTATTGGCGGGTTATTAAATTTTAAAACTAACTTTAGATTGCGAGAAACTTATTGCAAAAGAATTTTTATCTTTTGAGCCGCAGATAAAAACAGAGGAATATGAATAACCCTTTAATTTTGCAAAAACTTTTATGCTAAAAATAAGGTGGCTTATAAAAAGTATTCATTATCGGATTTTGCTAAGCTTGTTGACACTTTTTTTGGTGACAGCATTTTTACCGGCACTAGCGCAGACTAATCTTAAATTTTCTTATTTTGATTCACAATTGGTATCAATTGTTAAAAATATTCCGGATTCTGATGCTCCTTCAGAATCTAAACAGAATGATGCCTTTGTACTAGAACAAGGCAGAACCCTGTATGAAGCAGGACGATTTAATGAAGCGATCGCATTCTGGCAACAAGCGCTCGAAAACCTGGAGGCGCAGGGCAATCGCCTCCACGCTGCCCTCGTTTTAAGCTATCTGTCGAACGCTTATCAAGAATTGGGTCAATGGGAGCAAGCGAAAAACGCGATCGCTCAAAGTCTCAACTTATTGCAAACCCAACCCGATGCAGCCACTCTTGCCCAAGTTTTGAATACTCAAGGCAGCCTCCAGCTAGCATTGGGACAAACTGAAGCGGCTTTAGATACATGGAAACAAGCTGAAAAAGCTTACGGTTCAGCAGGCGACGACGTTGGGAAATTAGGCAGTTTGATAAACCAAGCTCAAGCTTTGCAAGCATTAGGACTCTACCGACAAGCTAAAACAAACTTAGAACAATTAAATACTCAGTTGCAAAACTTGCCAGATTCCTCGCTGAAAGTATCAGGATTGCGAAGTCTGGGAGTTACCTTACAAGTAGTCGGAGATTTAACTCAGTCCCAGCAGGTTTTAGAACAAAGTTTGTCACTCGCCCAAAGGCTAAACTTTCCCTTAGAAATTAATGCTAGTTTATTTAGTTTGGGAAATACTCTTAGAGCTTTACAAAAACCGAGAGAAGCGCTGGAAATCTACCGAAAGATAGTAGAGAGTTCTCCCAATTCTTTAGTTTTAGAAGTCCAACTGAACCGATTAAGCCTTTTAGTAGAAACTGGACAACCAGCCGCAGCCCAAGCATTATTACCCCAAATCCAGTCTCAATTAGAGAGTATCTTACCTAGTCGCGCTGCTGTTTACAGTCGAGTGAACTTGGCTAGAAATCTCATAAAATTGGGAAATCGGGGAGAGCGATCGCAGATTGTCAATTCTCAAGAGATTGCCCAGATATTAGCAAAAGCTGTCGAACAAGCGCGAATGCTTAAAGACTCGCGTGCTGAATCTTACGCGCTGGGTCAACTCGGATACCTGTACGAACAAATGCAGCAATGGAAACCAGCGGAGGATCTGACGAGACAAGCACTCGCGATCGCGCAAGAAATTCATGCTTTTAGTATTGTGGCTCGTTGGGAAGGACAACTCGGCAAACTTCTCAAACAGCAAGGCGATATTCCGAATGCGATCGCTGCTTACACCAAAGCTGTCAATACCTTACAATCCCTCCGCAGCGACTTGATCGCGCTGAATCCCGACGTTCAACTTTCCTTTCGCGAAAACGTCGAACCCATTTATCGTGAGTTAGTAGAGTTACTGTTAGAACCTAATCCCAGCCAAACCAATATTAAACAAGCTCGCGAAGTCATTGAAGCGCTACATCTAGCAGAATTAGATAACTTTTTTCGAGAAGCTTGTTTAGATGTTCAACCCCAGCAAATCGATCAACTCGATCCTCAAGCAGCAGTCATCTACCCCATTATTTTGTCAAATCGTTTAGAGGTAATCTTATCTTTACCCGGAAAACCTCTCAGCCATTACTCGACTAGGCTAGTGAAAAATGATATTGAAGAAACGCTGGAGCAGTTATTAGAATCTCTTAATCCATTTTTTTCAAGTGAAGCTCGTTTGCGTCTGTCTCAGCAAGTTTATCGCTGGTTAATCCAACCTGTTGAAACTGAATTAACCAAAAGTAATATCGCCACTTTAGTATTTGTGCTAGACGGTTCGTTGCGAAGTTTACCAATGGCAGCGCTGTACGACGGTAAACAATATCTCATTGAAAAATACAATATAGTAGTAGCTCCGGGTTTACAGTTGGTTGCACCACGAGTGGGAAGTGCGTCGTTAAGCCAGTTACTTGCCCAAAAGCGAAACAAAATTTTAGCAGGCGGAATTACCGAAGCTCGACAAGGTTTTCCAGCATTGCCAGGAGTAGGAGCTGAAGTCAGCCAAATCGCGTCTGAAGTTCCTTCCAAAGTATTTATAAATGAGGATTTTACCGAAGTAAACTTACAAAACTATCTGAATAAAAATTCTTTTACGGTTGTTCATTTAGCTACTCACGGGCAGTTTAGCTCCAGCTCAGATTCTACATTTATTCTGACGTGGAATGGTAGGATAAATGTCAAAGAATTCGAGAATTTATTACGTTCTAGAGATCCGAGTACTTTTAATCCGATTGAACTATTAGTTCTGAGTGCTTGCCAAACTGCAACTGGTGATAAGCGAGCGGTATTAGGATTAGCAGGAGTAGCCGTGCGGTCTGGCGCACGCAGTACTTTAGCAACTCTCTGGTCAGTGCAAGATGAATCCACTGCTAAGCTTATGGGCGAATTTTATCAGCAACTCTTACAAGGAGAAAGCAAAGTTAAAGCCCTTCGTCAGGCACAGATAGCTCTGCTAAAACAGCCAAAATATGCTCATCCTTTTTACTGGTCATCTTTTATTTTAGTAGGAAGTTGGCTTTGAATAGGTAGGAGTTTTCAGTCCACTTACTTTGCAATTTTTGGAGGTTCTGTTTCTATAAGGCTAACAGAGAGTTACCCCCAGGTAACATAGCAATCGCAAAACGGTTCGGATAAGATGATTCCTTAAACAGCAATAGATTAAAAAGCCTCGATAACCCTTGTTCCTAGGCAGCGAAAATTATTGCATATTTCTACTAATCGAACCGTATTGATGGCAATCCTATTGGAGTTATGAGCTAGCGGTTCAGATTCCGAACTTCTTAACCAAGTCGGGAATCTCGCATTCACGAACCCTTTATCTGCCTATTTTTAGCCTTAACTTTCGATAGAAACTCTAAAAGTTCATAAACATGATTACTGTTCGCTGGGGAACTTCTTACAACAACCAAGTATTTCTACTGAAGAAATCTACGTGTTATTACAGTAATAATTAGGTGTAAATTCAGTACAATATTTTTTTTGAGGTAAGAAAATGGTACAGCACAAATCTTTTACCACTCAAACGCTAGTTGCATTTTTTTTATCACTAGGACTGATTATTGCTCCTAGCTTTTTGACTAAAGCGATCGCCCAATCCGAGTCGGTTAACCAATCTCAAACTCTAGCCGGTACTTCGATAGGTCGCGTAACCTTTGAACCTCCAGGAAGTGGACAACCAGATGACACCGCAGGAGGTGCATCTCGTGGTGATGAATGTCCTCAAGCAGTAATCGCTACAGGCGAGTGCGTGACTCCGCTGGTGCCAATAGCTACAAGCAAGTTGACAGTAGCAGAGCATCCAACATTCTTGGTTTATGTACCTCCAACTTCTGCTAAGGAAATATTTTTTGGATTAGTAGACGAAAATAACAATTTTCATTACCAAGCAAAAATTCCGATTTCGAGTCAAGAAGGCATTCTTAGTTTCAAACTTCCAGATAATGCGCCACCTCTAGAAATTGACAAGAAGTATCGGTGGACTTTTATCATCATTGGCGAACAAGGACTCAGACCCGGTAGCCCTGGGGTACAAGGAGAAATTCGACGAGTTAAACTCACTTCCGAGGTAATGAGCCAGCTTCAGAATCAACCTCTACTAGAGCGTGCTGCTCTGTATGGAAAACACGGGATTTGGTTCGATACCGTAGCAAGTTTAGCTGAAGCTAGACGCTTAGAGCCGAGTGAAGCAACTTTGGCTTCAACATGGCAGGAATTGTTAAACTCGATTGGGCTACAAGCGATCGCTACCAAGCCACTTTTAAACTAGGCTATGGGAAAATCTAAAGTTTTGAGGATTTAAGAGTAGGGCAGAAAAGGATTGAATTAGTTCAGTAAATATACTTAAGACGGAAAGCAGGCGAGTTGAGTCGGATGCTGCCAAATCAAATTCAAGCATCAATCAATTGCCAAAATCGATAAGGGGAATAGGGAAAGAAGAAGCATTTTCCTTTTCCCCTTCCTCTTATTTTTGATGCTCATAAATTAATGGTACAAAAACTTAAAAACCAAGTTCGGCAATGGCGCGGGCTACTGATTACAGCTCCGATTGTGGCTTGCACAGTCATCGCTACAAGTTCTTTAGGCGTACTGCAAATATTTGACTTGGCGATATTGGATCAATTTTTTCGCTGGCGACCTCGTGAACCAATCGATCCCCGTATTGTAATTATTACTATCAATGAATCAGATATTGAAAAGGTGGGACGATGGCCTATTTCTGATGCTCTGTTAGCTGAAGCGATCGCAAAACTGAAAGTTCAGCGACCCAGAGCCATTGGCTTGGATATTTATCGAGATTTGCCAGTCCCTCCTGGTCATCAAGCACTGGTGAAAGTATTTGAATCTACGCCTAATCTAGTGGGTGTCGAAAAAGCGGTAGGAAATCCGGTTGCTCCACCCCCAGCGTTGAATCGTCTCAACCAAGTGGGACTCGCGGATTTGGTGTTAGATGCAGATGGCAAAGTCCGTCGAGGGTTGTTGTCTATTAGAACATCTGATGGGAAAACCCATCTGAGCTTAGGCGCAAAGCTGGCTTTAATGTATCTGGAAAAAGAAAAGATTAGCCTCCAGAGCATTGGTGCTAATAAATTGCGATTAGGGAACGCTGTATTTACCCCATTTACGGGAAATGAAGGCGGTTACGTTCGTGCTAATTCCGGTGGCTACCAGATTTTGTTGAACTACCGGGGGATGTTAGAAAATTTCTCCACGGTATCGATGACGGATGTTCTAGAGAACCGCATCCCGCCCAATCTTTTACGCGATCGCATTGTCTTAATCGGCGCAATCGGCTCTAGCTTCAATGACCTTTCCTTCACCCCTTATAGTAGTAGTCTCTTTGCGACTCCCAAACGATTACCGGGCGTCGTCATTCATGCCAATTTAATCAGTCAAATTTTGAGTGGTGCTTTAGAGGGTCGTCCTTTGCTCCAGGTTTGGTCTCAACCAAAAGAAGCCTTATGGATTTTGATCTGGTGTTTCATTGGTGGTGGAGTGAGTTGGACGTTACTTCGCTTCAACCCCTTTAAACAAAATGTTGCTGCCAGATGGATCGTCTCTGGGGTTAGCATTTGCCTAATCGGGGGAATTCTGACAGGTGGCAGTTACCTCGCTTTTTTAGCTAGCTGGTGGCTCCCTGTCGTTGCCCCGCTAATCGGCATGACTGGCTCTGCGGTTGCGCTGATCGCTTATCGCAGTCTGGAAGACCAGCACATAGCAAACCTGGAGCGCAAACAAGCAGAAGCCGCGCTGCGGGAAAGCGAAGCGAAGTTTCGCCATCTCGCGGAAAATGTACCGGGCGTAATTTTCCGGTACATCCTCCATCCAAACGGCAGCCATGAGTTTACTTACATGAGTTCTGGCGCTCGTGATATCTATGGATATGAACCAGAAGCGATCGTCCAAAATCCTCAGATTGCCTGGAATGCGGTGCATCCCGATGACCTGCTTTTGCTAAATGAAACCATCCTAGTTTCTGCTAGAGACTTGCAGCCTTGGTACTGGGAAGGTCGCATTACCTCGCTTTCTGGTGACTTGAAATGGGTGCAAGCCACTTCCCGCCCGGAACAGCAAGCCAATGGTGACATTATTTGGGATGGCTTGCTCGTTGACATCACCTGGCGCAAGCAAGCAGAACATCTGCTTGCCGACTACAACCGTACTTTAGAAAGCCAAGTACAAGAGCGCACTGCTAAACTAGCCCAAACCAATGCCCAGCTAGAGCAGGAGATTGCCGAACGAAAGCAGGTAGAAGCAGCCTTGCATCAGAATGAAGAACGAATGCAGGCGCTTTTGAGCGCGATTCCCGATGCAATGTTCCGGCACCGGATAGACGGCACTTATTTAGACGTAAAAGCAGGCGAAGAAGCCTTTCAGATGCTGCCTGAAGCTTTAATTGGCAGAAATTTATGGGATTTACCGTTGCCCGAACAGGTTAAAAATGACCTGCTAGAGTATTTTCGGGTAGCAGTTGAAACCGGAGAGCGCCAAACCTACGAACACGAGGTGGAAAAACCCGATGGCATTCACAACTACGAGACACGCATCGTCAAAAGTGGTGCTGATGAAGTGGTTTGTATCGTGCGAGATATCACAGAACGCCAACGTTTCACGGCTGCTTTAGAGGAAAGCGAAGAACGCTATCGTTCAGTCGTGACAACGATGGCAGAAGGCATTGTTTTGCAGGATGCCAACGGTGTTATCCATACCTGTAACGCCAGTGCTAACAGAATTCTCGGCTTGTCTCGCGAGCAAATGATGGAACGAACTTCCCTCGATCCCAGCTGGCGAGCCATTCGTGAAGATGGTTCGCCCTTTCCAGGGGAGGAACATCCAGCAATGGTGACGCTACGAACTGGCGAACCTTGCTCTGATGTAGTGATGGGAGTTTACAAGCCAGAGGGTAGCTTAACCTGGATTTCTATTAACGCCCAACCTCTATTTCGGGCTGGCGAATCTCTGCCGTATGCAGTGGTATCTTCATTCGCGAATATTACGGCTCGCAAACAGGCAGAACTGGCATTAAAAGAAAGCGAAGCCCGTTTTCATGGGTTCATGGATAACAGTCCGGCGGCTTCTTGGATCACGGATGAAAATGGGCGAATTGTTTTCTCTAGCAAAACCTACCGCCAGATACTCCAAATCCCAGAAGGCTATGTAGTTGGAAAAACTGTTACAGAGCTTTATAGTGATGAATTCGCGCAACAGTATCTGGAAAACATTCGGAAAGTCATCCAAACGAATCAGTCAGTAGAGGCGATCGAACAAGCTCCCAGAACGGACGGCACAATCGGGGATTTTCTGGTATACAAGTTTCCGCTGGCGAACCTTTCTGGAGAACACCTTGTTGGAGGTGTGGCGATTGACATCACCGAGCGCAAACGGGCAGAGCAAGCGCTCAAAGAGAGCAACGAACGTTTTGAGCTAGCGGCATCGGCAATTAAAGGATATGTTTACGACTGGGATCTGAAGCAGAATATTGTTCTGCGGACGCAGGGACTCTATGAAACGAGTGGATACCGTCCCGAAGAAGCCGGACTCACAGGTCAGTGGTGGGTTGATCGCGTCCATCCGGAGGATTTGCCGCAGGTTTCGCGAACGTTTTCCCAGGCGATCGCTCATCAAAATGAGTATATGCTTGAATATCGGTTCCGTCACCGAGAAGATCGCTACACTCACATGGTCGATTATGGGGTGGTTGTGCGAGGCGCAGACGGACAGGCACTTCGAGTTGTCGGTCATGCTATCGATATTAGCGATCGCAAACGAATAGAAGAAGCTTTACGGGAGAACGAAGCTCGCTTGCGAAGCCTTGCCGATAACCTTCCCGGTGCGGTTTTCACCTACACTTACTGTGCTGACGGCAGACATTTTCTAGACTACATCAGTGAAGGGTGTGGCGAACTTTTAGGGATTTCCGCTCACGAGGCGATGGAAAATTTCTCTGCCATATTAGCTCGATATCACTCAGAAGACCTCCCTGGTTATAACGCCGCTTTAAAAATCAGCCTCGACAATTTAATGCCTTTCTATTATGAGTGGCGGTATCTACACCCAGATGGGAGCGCTCGTTGGCTGGCAGCTAGCTCTCGTCCGGAATCCCAAGCTGATGGCAGCATAATTTGGCGGGGGGTACTTCTAGATATTAGCGATCGCAAAATTGCTGAAGAAGCTCTTCGGCAGCAACAAGAGTTCCTGCGAAAGGTAATTGATAATGACCCCAACACCATTTTTGTAAAAGACTGGGAAGGACGCTTTGTGCTGCTTAACAAAGCTGCTGCCAAGCTCTACAACACGACTGTCGAAGAACTGGTGGGTAAACGGGATGTAGACTTCCATCCATTCTTAGAGGATGTTGAGCATTTCCTCCAAGAAACCCGCTCTATCATTGAAACGGGTCAAGCCTTATTTATTCCCGAAGAAAAAGTGACAGGCGCAAATAACCAAGATAAATGGTTTCAGTGGCAAAAGATTCCTCTGCATCCACCTGCAAGCGATAAAGTCTGCGTTTTAGGAATCGGAGTCGATATTACCACTCGTAAAATAGTAGAAGCTGAACTTGAACGAGCCAAAGAAGCCGCTGAGGCTGCTAACCGCGCCAAAAGCATCTTTCTCGCCAACATGAGTCACGAACTCCGAACCCCCCTCAACGCCATCTTAGGCTTTTCCCACCTCATGAGTCGTGCCCCCAATCTTTCAACAGAACAGCAAGAAAATCTCACGATCATTCGTCGCAGTGGAGAACACCTGCTGACACTGATTAACCAAGTCCTTGACCTGTCCAAAATTGAAGCTGGACGCATGACGCTGAGTGAAAATAACTTCGATCTTTACAGCTTGCTAAATGATGTCGAAGCGATGTTTTCTTTGAAAGCTACAGAAAAGAGCTTAAACCTAAAATTTGATTGTGATGTTGATGTTCCCCGATACCTCCGCACAGATGAAGTTAAGTTGCGTCAAGTGTTGATTAACTTACTAAGTAACGCCGTTAAATTTACCGATTCCGGAACAGTCTTAGTTAAAGTGAAATTAGGGACAACAAATTCCGAATTTCCTTCTTTCTCTCCCCTTTCCTCAATTATTTTTGAAGTTTCCGATACGGGAGCCGGTATTTCTTCCGAAGAACTTGACAAAGTATTCAAACCTTTCGAGCAAACAGCCGCTGGTCAACAAGTACAAGAAGGAACTGGTTTAGGATTGACAATTAGCCGTCAATTTATCCATTTAATGGGAGGTGAAATCACCCTCATTAGTGGTGGCAAAGTTTTCACTCCTGGAACCCCTATCAGGGAATTTAGTGACGATGCGAGTGCTTTATTTGCAAAAGGAACAACGTTTAAGTTTAACATTCAAGCAAATATTATCGCTGCCAGCGAGATTACAATCCCCCTCCAAAACCGCCGCGTTATTGCACTCGCACCCCAGCAACCTCGCTATCAAATACTAATCGCAGATGATAGCGATTTTAATCGCCAACTGCTGCTTAAACTCCTCCAGCCTCTTGGCTTTGAATTACTAGAAGCCTCTAATGGCAAAGAAGCATTAGAAATCTGGGAACGTAGTTCACCTCATCTAATTTGGATGGATATACGAATGCCGATAATGGATGGCTATGAAGCCACTAAACAGATTAGAAAGCGAGAGAATCAGAAACCTTCAGTTCAAAAGACATTAGCCAATTCTCGTACTGCGATTATTGCCCTGACTGCCAGCGCCTTAAATGAAGATAAAGCATCTGTTATTGAAGCTGGATGTGATGATTTTATCCGCAAACCTTTTCGAGAGGAAGATATCTTTAATGCTATCCACAAGCATTTAGATGTCTCTTTTACTTATGAGGAAATGGCTGCTACACCTGAGAAAAAAATACTGGAAATGCCAGTCTTAAATACTGCCGACTTGGCTGATTTACCTAAAAATTGGTTAGAAGATTTATATCAGGCTCTTGTTGAGGGAGATTTAGAAATTATCGCTACACTGATTGAGGAATTGCACCCCAAAAATGATGTGTTGTCAAAAACTTTAATGACATTAGTTAATCAATACCAGTTTGAGCAATTGTTGATATTGATTCAATCTGTGAAAGACTTATAATCCGATGGAAGCACCTATCGCCAGACCTAATATCCTAGTAGTTGATGATAATCCCGCAAATTTAAAACTTCTCTTCCACATCTTATCTGAAAAGTCTTACAAAGTGCGAGTTGTACCTAGCGGTCAACTCGCACTCAACGCTTGCAATTCAAATCCTCCTGATTTGATTTTGCTTGATATCAATATGCCAGAAATGAATGGATATGAAGTTTGTCAACGTCTAAAAGCTTCTGAGAAAACTCGCGACATTCCAGTTATTTTCATTAGTGCTTTAGATGATACGAATAACAAAGTAAACGCCTTTACAGTTGGTGGTATTGACTATATAACCAAACCCTTTAAACGTTTAGAAGTATTAGCCAGAATCGAGAATCAGCTACGCATTCGAGAGCTAAAAATGCAACTAATAGAGCAAAATAAGCTATTGCAAGAACACCTAGATTCACGGCGAAAAGCAGAAGTTGAACTTCGTCTTTTACTCGCAACGACTCAAGCGATTAGTCGCAAAAATAATGTTCCTTCCGTGTTACAAGCTGTACTGCGCTTAGTTGGGATAACAATTCAATGGGATTATGGTGAAGCTTGGTTGCCCACCGAAGATAATAATATTTTAGAATGCAGTCAAAATTGGTATTCTAGCCACGCTAGTTTCTGGGATTTTAAAAAACAAAATAGAACAGTTACCTTGGCTCCTAATCTAGGGTTGCCAGGTAAAATATTTGTTTCTAAAAAAGCAGAATGGGTAGAAAAAATTCTAAATTCCGGAGATTTGCCAATTTTAGGCGAGGAAATAGAAGATGCTAGTTTAGCATCTGCTTTTGGAGTGCCCATTATACTAAACGAACGAGTATTAGCTATTCTGATTTTCTATAAAAAAGGGTCGGTTCCGATTAATTTACATACCATTAATTTAGTAACCGCAGTAGCTACACAATTAAGTCCTTTAATCTATCACAAGCAAACTGAAGAAATTCTCAGAATTACTCAAGAACGCTATCACAGTATTGTTGAAAATGCAGTAGAAGGAATTTATCAAACAACACCTTGCGGGCGTTATTTGAGCGCTAACTTAGCACTGGCGAAAATTTATGGGTATGAATCTCCAGAAGAATTAATAAACAGTATTCAAAATATTGAAAAACAACTTTATGTTAACTCGAATCGACGGCGTGAATTTATAGAACAAATGAATTCTAATCATGCTGTCAGGGGATTTGAGTCTCAAGTTTACCGCCGAGATGGGGCAATTATTTGGATTTCTGAAAACGCGCGTTCAGTCTGCGATTCAAAAGAAAAACTTCTCTATTATGAGGGAACGGTTTCTGATATCACAGAGCGAAAGTTGGCTCAAAAGCAAACAGAAAAACTTTTATTAAATATATTACCTAAACCAATTGCAGAGCGGTTACAACAAAAGCAACAAGTTATTGCCGATAGTTTTTCTGATGTTAGTGTTTTATTTGCTGATTTAGTAGGGTTTACTAACTTTGCATCCACAAAGACTCCAACTGAACTCGTAGAAATCCTCAATCAAATTTTTATTGAATTTGACTTGTTGTCTAATCGACATGGATTAGAAAAAATAAAAACAATTGGAGATGCATATATGGTAGTAGGAGGACTACCAATACTAAGAGCGGATCATGCCTCATCAATTGCCAAGATAGCGTTGGATATGCAAAGTTTTATTGCTAGATTCAATACCCAAATTAATGAAAAGTTCAGTCTTCGTATAGGAATTAATATTGGACCTGTAGTTGCTGGAGTAATTGGTTTAACAAAATTCAGCTATGACTTATGGGGAGATACCGTGAATGTGGCTTCCCGGATGGAGTCAAGTGGGATTCCTGGTCAAACTCAGGTAACGGCTGCCGTTTACGAACGCTTAAAAGAACAGTTCCTTTTCCAAGAACGAGGGACTATTTCAATAAAAGGGAAGGGGGAGATGATGACTTATCTGCTGATTGGTCAAAAATAACGATAAAAACACTTTATGGATCAGGGTCAAGATTTAAAATTAAAAGAGAAAATACTGGTAGTAGACGATACTCCAGCAAATGTTAGTTTGCTAACTAAAATTTTGTCAAATCATGGATATAAAGTGCGTGTTGCTCTGAGTGGTAAGCTAGCGCTGCAATCAGTTCAGGCAAGCCCTGCCGATTTAATTTTGCTCGATATCAAAATGCCGGATATGGATGGGTATGAAGTTTGCCGACAGTTGAAAGCCTCAGAGCAAACCTGTAGTATCCCAGTTATTTTCATCAGTGCTTTAGATGCAACCTTTGATAAGGTGAATGCTTTTACATTGGGGGCAGTAGATTACGTCACCAAACCGATTGAGCCAATTGAGGTTTTAGTACGAATTGAACATCAATTACGGCTGCGTCGGTTTCAGTTACAGATGCAAACTCAGAATACACAATTACAACTTTTACTGACTACAACTCAAGCAATTAGTTCTGCTGCTGATGTAGAAGAAGCATTAGAAGTCATTTTAATCAATCTTTGTCAAAATCTCGGTTGGGATATTGGGGAAGTATGGATGCCTTCCTCGAAGGGGACTGTACTTGAATATTGCCGATGTTGGTACGAGGATATCCGTTTTGATGAATTTCGACGCCAGAGTGAGGCGTTTCGTTTTTCTCTTGGGGAGGGATTGCCAGGACGAGTGTGGCTGTCCCAACAAGTGGAATGGATCGCAGACATAACGCAGGAGAACTCGACCCTTTTTCTGCGGAGTCAAATTGCTAAGCAAGCGGGACTTAAAGGAGTCTTAGGAATTCCAATCGCCTTTGACCATCAAGTGCTGGCAGTTTTGATATTTTTTCATGAGCAGGAAATCACGCCGGATGAGCGATCGCTCCAACTCGTCAATGCAGTCGCGACCCAATTAGGCTCGATGATTCAGCGCAAGAAAGCAGAGGAAGTGTTGCGACAACAAGCAGCACGGGAACGGCTAATTGCTGAAGTTACCCAACAAATTCGCCAATCGCTGAATTTAGACGAGATTCTGGATGCGACAGTCAACAGCATTCGACAGTGTTTGCTTTCGGATCGGGTAGCTATCTACCAGTTCGCCGCTAACAATAACGGCACCTTTGTAGCAGAATCAGTTGGTAAAAACTACCCTCACATGTTAGGACAGACTGTGAATCCATCCTGGATTCAAGAAGGTTTTAGCACTTTTTTTCAGGGATTCCCAATCGTTTTGGACAATATTGAAAAGTTTAATTTTACAGGTGATGGGATTGAGTTTTTCCAACGCTATCAGGTCAAAGCTGTTGTAGCAATGCCGGTTTTGAAAGAAGAACGTCTGTGGGGGTTACTGATTGCTCACCAGTGTGCTGCTCCTCGTGACTGGCAGCCATTTGAAGTGGATTTGTTGTCTCAGTTGGCAAATCAGGTAGCGATCGCAATTCATCAATCCCAACTCTACCAATATGTGCAGTCTGCCAACCGGGAACTCCGGCAACTCGCTAACCTAGACGGCTTAACTCAGATTGCGAATCGTCGCCGATTTGATGAGTGTCTGAATACTGACTGGAAGCGACTAAGACGGGAACAAGCACCGCTGTCTTTGATTTTGTTAGATGTGGATTTTTTCAAACGCTACAACGATGCTTACGGTCATCTGGCAGGGGATGATTGTTTGCGGCAGGTAGCTGGTGCGATTAAAAGTGTTGTCCGGCGTCCCGCGGATTTAGTGGCGCGATATGGTGGGGAAGAATTTGCCGTAATTCTTCCCAACACTGATATTGAAGGAGCGGTTTTCGTAGCAGAGGCGATTCGACAGGCAGTTAGTAACTTGGCGCTTCCCCACAGTCAGTCTAAAGTGTGCGGCTATGTAACCGTCAGTTTAGGCGTGGCGAGTAGTGTACCCAATTTAGAACTGTTGCCGCAACATCTAATTAATGCGGCTGATGCGGCACTTTATGCAGCCAAAAAAGAGGGGCGCGATCGCGTAGCGCGAGTGTAACCACTCGGTTTTTCCTTTCTATGTATGCAACTCCTGGCTCAAAATCTCTAGAGAAGATGTCAGCGAAAACAACTGTTCTGAGAGGCTTTTTCTAGTTCGACGAGTAATTCTTCCTCAAGGGGTGCGATCGCTAACAGAGGATGTTTCAAGTCTCCCCATTTCTTGCCAGCTCGCATCCCATACAGGGTGAGAATTTCCGGGATTTGTCTTGAGACCAGCACCCGCGCTGGAGCCAGCTGTCCTAAAAGTCGAGCTTGTCGATACTGGTGCGATCGCATCAAAGCATCATCTAACCGTTGAGCGATCGCATCGGGTGACTCTTTGGCAGTGTCGAGCAAAAGAATATAACGATCCACTGGCTTTCTGACAGGTACCAAACTCTTGAAAAACGTTTTTTCTAGCGCCAAATCCTCAATGACAGAACGCACGAATTCAGAATGCAGCTTCTCACCCACGAGATCGCTTGTTGCTTGATTTCTCCCCAAAAATTCCAGACACGGCGTTCCTTGATAAAAGTGGCTGACGCGCACGCGATCGCCAATTCGGTAGCGGTACAATCCCCCTTTCTGAGAAATAATGATCTCGTAGTCAATCCCCGCCACAATCTCGTGAAGTCGGTGGATTTTCCCCTCTCCATCCTCAAACTCAAAGAACACCTGATCGAGCATCGGGACGCATCCCTTTGCCTCAATTAGGGGAATTGTCATCGGTGCTTCGGTGGCGAGGAGTCCTTTTCCCTGCACCATGACACCCGGAAACAGCGATCGCAAAAACCCTGCACCATCCGCAGCATTCGCGCTATCCCAGCAGGAAATAAGCTTCAATTCTTCCCAAAGCAGCGTCCACGGAATCTCTGGCTCCAAGAGGAGTTTAGAGCGCTTTGCTGACATTTTATTTTTGAGTTCTTTCCACAGCCGTACTCGATGCGTCTGGATGTAGTCGAGTTGTACGCGAAGGAAACTTGGACTCCAAATCGAGATAACTTCCAGATTTTCTTCGAGTAGGAGCGCGTGGGCAAGTTTCTCCTTGAATTCCTCTGCATTGCGAAGGCGATTCAATCCGGGAGGAGAAACCAGAAAAGGACGAAGAAATAACATTAACCATTCGTCCAGATATTCCGAATCATCCTCCAATGCGACGGGAATGCTATTTGGGCTTGCCGTATCAAGCCGGGGAGAGATGCAGAAGTATATCTTACCCGTAGAAAATCCTGGGCCATGCTGAATCAGATCATGTGCCCAAACACAGAACATCTGGTTAAAGGTAGCTCGAAGAGATTTGGTGTAAGGAATGGATTTTGCCGAGCCACTACTTCCGGAAGTCTTTTCGTAAAAGAGAATCGATTCTGGTGTCAAGATTGGCTGCTGGGTTGTTTTTTGCCGCTCGATCCACTCTTTGAGATCGTCGTAGTTAACAATCGGAATGCGATGCCAATCTGCAACCGATCGGATACCTAAAAATTTGCCATATTCACTCTTGGCAAGATTGTCTACAATTTCCTCCTGAACAGATTGCTGCGTTCTTTCGGGATTTTCTAGTGCTTGCAAAAAGCCCTTGGCGTAGGGGGAGAGAAGTTGTCCGAAAAGCTTGACAATAGGGCGCATCATATCAAATTTGTTTGGGGGATTAATTTGGAACCTCATCCCCAGCCCCTCTCCGTCAACGGAGAGAAGAGCCGGAAGTTAAGAGGGGAGCCGGAAGCTCACATCTTGCGCCAAGTCCTCAGAATAGAATTCTGGAGCGATCGCATTCCCCGTCAGAAAAGCGCGGACTAACGGAAAATAAAGGCTTCTGTAACCTGCGTAGGCAGGTTTCGTTTGTGTAGCTGCGGTTTCAACCGCCAGGTGCAAGATGTCAGGGAAGGATATCACTTGAATTTCTTGTTGGGATAGATGTGGGTAGCAACCGGAACGTAGGTTCCTTCCTCAACTACAACTCCGGGGCCAATGTGATTCCAGGCTCCTAGGAAGACATTGCTGCCGATTTTCACTTTTTTGACATACAGCATCAAGTCCTGTTTTCTAGGTTTAATGATGTGGGAGTAGATGCCAACTCCGTGACCGAAAACTGCGCGATCGCCTACCTCAATCAGTCCGCGATCGGCAATTTCTAACTGCGGTGTCCAGTAAACGCTTTTACCAACCTTGGCTCCCCACAATCTCAGCCATAGAGAAAAAGCACCGGGAATTAGGCGTATCAACGTTTCCAGCGCTGGAAACGCAATGTAGATAAGTTGAATCTGATGACTTCCCCACCAAGGTGAATACTCTTTGCTGCCGAGATAGCTGATCCCTTCCTTAACTGGGTAAAAACGCTCGTGGAGGCGATACACCAACAGGGGAAACCCATACAGAGAAAGGAAAAAAGCTGAGATGCTGAAGATTCCTGGAAAGAAGCAGATCCCCAGAAAAGACGCGATCGCAATCAGGATAACTAAGGCGGGAAAACAGGAGAGTATTGTGCCGAGGAAAGTCATAGTGAAATTAAAAATGCTTGCATTAAAAATGAAGAACTCAATTTTTTAATTTTTAATTGCTAATTCTTCCAAGGCCACAGTAGCTTCTGAGTTAAGGTGAGGTTGATTTTGACCCCCAAAGAATCCGGTACGCGATCGCTTTTGTAATACGTTCCGTGCATCCAATCCCAAAGCTTAAAGTTGGCTCCGTAATTGCCACAAACTGATCTGCTGGCGTGGTGCCAAGCATGATCTTGGGGTACTATCAGCAAAGCCGATAGCCAGCGATATAGCCAAGAGTTTGGTGTTGGAGTTATGGTGCTGTGACGCCATAAGTCTAAAGCTGAGCTAAGACTGACACCGGCGATGTACCAAGTGGGATCTTGCAGCAGATAAATAAATAGAGCGTGAACCCATAAGTAGACGATCAAAAAGCTCGTCCACAGGGTATTTCTGGAGGTAGACAAGACATTCATTTCGGTGCTGGTATGATGAACCGCGTGGAGAGACCAGAGCCACCGACTATGGAGCAAGCGATGGTTCCAGTAGTAGATGTAATCCACAAACACGAAGCTCAGCAAGAATGCTGCGACTGGAGGCAGAGCAAGCAAGGCGCGATCGCTGGGTAGAAGATAGTGGTACAGATGGTAAACTACTGTGAGCTGAAGAATTGGGATGAGAACACCCTGAAAAAACAGACCAACAGCATCTAAAATCCAGTCCTCATAGGTTCTCATTCGCAAGGCAGTAAAACTGCGCTGATTCGCCACAGTCAGCGTCATTAAAATCGCAAAAGTAAAGAATACTCCCATCGCTAATCGCTCAATTTACAATTTAGGGAATGTTGCCCGATCTTGAATTCGTTTGAATCTTCATTATTTAGAACCTCACCCCCAACCCCTTTCCGTTAACGGAGAGGGGTGCCGGAGGCGGGGTGAGATTCTTCGACGAATTTGAGATGACTTCCGAAAAAACGCGATCGCTCTCTTATAGTTCCCAATCCAAAATTCAAAATCGGATTGGGAGCATCTCAATTGTGAAAATTTGCACAGAACCCCCCTTATCTCCCATTAACGGAGGGAAGTACGATCTCTCCCTTCCCGTTAACGGGGTGGGTTGGGGTGGGGTTCCGGATGCCAAGTGATGTTTTTACAAGCATTGATATACTTCCACCGAATTAAACCCAGAAGGTTACTTGAACAGACTTATCCAAGAGAGTTCTAGGATCTTCTCCTGCTTCAATCTTGCTCCGAATCGATTCAACTAGGACGTGGATTGTGTCAGCTGGCGTATTGGCAAACTGGGTGCCGTACTTTTCGATTACCTCTTGCTGAATACCAAGCGCTTCCACATCCTGACGGATAATATATTGGGCAGTCCAGCGAACAAAGGGACGCGCAATCTTGTTCCAAATGCCGTAGTTAAAAGTTACGTCTGTATAAACGAGAGTTGAATCCTCCGCTTCCGGAATCGACTGGCTGGTAATAAACAGCCTTCTTTTCGGTGCCATATCATATTCCACGCTGGTAACGTTTGGCATATGAAAACTATCCGTGTGCCGGATCTCGTAACCTTTCCGATTTAGAAAGCGGGTATACCAGCCGAGGTTTGTCGTTTCGTTGCGGTATTCTGCGAAAACTGAGCCACTTCGCCTCTCTACCGTCATTTCCAGCTTTTGCTTGCGAGAAGTGCGAAATACCCCAGGGTGAACCGAGGCGGTGTGAGGAATATCGATAAAATTTTCCGCACAGTTGGTAACGTTGTTCCGAAAACGGTTAATAACCCGTACCGTCTCCCATCCAGGCTTTCCGTAGTAAGGCATTTGAAAAGGCTCAAACTCCTCACTCGGCTTTTGTGCCAGCCTCACATAGACATATCCATCCTGCTCTCTGGTGTCATAATGCTGAGTGCGACGAGCATGAGTCACCTTAAAGTCTTCTCCCTCTGCGGGGACAGCAACTACCTTCCCAGTTTTGTCATAAACCCAGCCGTGGTAGGGACATTGGAGCGTTCCCTGACAGACTTTTCCTTTAGAGAGACGGCTATTTCTGTGCATACAGCGATCGCGCAATGCCACTGGTTTTCCGTCATCTCCTCGAAAAACTGCCAGCCATTCCCCCAAAACCGTGCGTTCTAGCACAGTATTCGGCTTTAGTTGTTCGCTGAGTGCCACAACATACCAGAAATCTTCAAATTTCACTAATCCTCCACAATAAATTAAAAATTAACAATAAGAAATAGAAGATTTTTTGGCTTCATTCTTTATTATCAAAAGCAAAGATTTCAAGGTCACTGCTGAGATCCAACTGACAAGCCAACCTTACTTGATTATTTCCTGGCGCTAGAGTTTCCAACACCTCCTTTTCATCTTCACTTGGAGCAGGAATCTTCCCTTTTATAACTACAAGGCACGTCCCACAAATCCCGGTACGACATCCAAAGAGTACCGGAGAATTTTGCACCGTCAGATGCTCCGAAAGATTAGAGTGCTTCTCCAAGGTTAGGGGAGAATAATCTGTCCCTGGAAAGCGGATGATACAGCATTGCTCATTCATATTTAATTCAAAATTTGGGATTAAAGCTTAATTTGATAACAATAAAAATAATAACTAACCTCTTCTTTCTCTTCTTCTTCCTTCGCGTACTTCGCGTCCTTGGCGGTTCGTAAACAAAATGTTGTTGTAGCTAACAAAGTTAATATATTTAAAACCGTTTATTTTGTAATACTAAAATCTTTAGACCATAGAGAAACTTTAAGTTGATTCACATAATGCATATACTTAACCAATGGCGTATCAATACTCAGAAGTGCGTTGGGATTATAACGAATATTGTCATAAATTTGTCCATCTTCCCCTTTCAAAGCATAGTATCCCAGACGGGTAAACAAGAGTAATAGTTGCGTCACCAACCAACCAAACAATCCTGTTCTTTTCTCTGCCACATAAATCGGTTGAATACGAGTTCTTCCAGGTGCAACTGGAGTATAGGCGTAAATCATGTGCAGTGAAGGAAAAAGCCGAACATTCTTCATCATCGTTAAAAGTCCGATACAGCCATCCGCATACCTCATAGAATACTCATAAGTATCGCCGAGAATTTTTCGTCCCAAGCGTTCTCTCCGAGTAGTTTTAGGAAACTCCCCTTGAAGGGTAAAATCTATCACATTGCCAGATTGATTCTGATGCAAGGATAGATTCATATTGATATCTACTTTGTGAACAGTTTGTAAATGTTGAGCATCAATGCCATTCATCATACAAATGTGATGATGACAACTCCGCTCAAATGCTTTGTCGTATACTGTTACAATTGATTTGCCTTTAAGTTCATCAAATTCTGCCACACCTTCTGGTGCTTTTGAATCTGGATACACCCAAATCAAACCGTATTTTTCATCAGTAGCATAAGATTGAAGGCGAGCTTTTTCAGGAATCGCCGATTGGCAGGGGATATCTTGACACTTTCCTTCTCCATCAAATGCCCAATGATGGAAAAAACAACGAATCGAATTTCCATCAACGCGCCCAATTCCTAAATCGGTTCCCAGGTGAGGACAATAAGCATCTAAAGCGCGAACTTTTCCATCTTGTCCGCGAAAGACAACAATTTTTTGTCCGCATATTTCCAAGGATGTTGCTTTGCCTTGAGGAACCTCTCGGCTAGGGCAAGCAATGTACCAGCCTTTAGCAACAACATCCCAATTGTTAAATATTTTCATTTTCAAAAGGGGTTGCGTGTTTAGATTTTGAGACTCGTTCATATGAAAAAGTAGGAAATATGCACGGTTATTTGTCAAGTCAGTAATGGGTAAAATTTTTCATAAGCCCAATTACCAATTACCAATTGCCTTCTTTTGAGTAGCGAGGTACTGGGGAATAGAATTAGCAGCCATGATGGACATCTCCCGGTTACTTGCCCAAGCGTAGTCAACTTTTTCGAGGTAAACTTTGTAGGAATCCATCGCTTCTGTACGGGTTTTGTAGCTGAGGTGCAGCCCTTCAGATTCCTCTGTGAAGCACAATCGCATCATTTCTTTGGCTTCTGGGTCGCTCATTGCAAAAATAGGCGATCGCAATACCTCGTAAATTGCCGAATAGAGGGCGGGGTCGTACCAAAAAATCCCGTTAATCGCAACGGAAAAATGATAGTGATCTCTCTGACAGCCGCGTATCCCCAAGTTTGCCACTAGCTTCTCGAAAGCGGTCGGCGGCTTGAGGCACTTCACCACGTCATGGGAAAGAATCGTAGAGCTGTTAAAGTGAAAGCTCTCATCCATGAAGTGATAAAAGGAAATTTTCGAGGGAATGGGAGCGTTTTCTGAGTTGGGATGTTTTTGGTAGTAGTTGCTGAGCTTATGCTGCACCAGCTTACCGTTTAGCGTCCGGATACCCCGAACGGTAAAGTATTGGCAAGCCAGAAAAGTATTGCCTGCTGACAGCATTCCAAAGCTTTGCAGCTGGAGTTTTTTCCACCACGTCTTGAGAGCGTTGGTGTCAGCAAAAATCATTGTCTCTGCAAACGGCCCGCGCATAGGATAGCTGAAGACGCGCTTGCCAAAAAGCTGTGCTTCTACCTCGCTAGAGATTTTTCTGAAGGCGCTGATATGTGCCCTTTCCTGAGCAGATTCTAAGTCGAGGGTATCGCAAACTAAGCGAAAGTCCTCCTGGGCGTAAAGTCCGGCGGCGCTAGTCTGATTAAAGTAAATTGTGGCAATTTCTGCGGAAACGATCTGCGAATAGTAAGCTACCCAATAAAGTTGGTTTAAGATTACTCTTTGGCTTACGCTCGCTTGTTCCCACAGCGGAGTTCCGTAGAGTAAGGAAAATTCTTCTGGATTCCAATACTCATCTTTGCAGTCTTCATATCGGAAAGAGGCTGCGGCTTCGTCGAGCAGTTGCGTATGATCCTGCTGTTTATTGCGCGTGTGGTTGATCTGAAGCTTGCGATAGACTTTTGAGTTCTCTAGAAGGGTATTGCCTTTCGGTTCGTTAATCTGAAGTTGTTGGTAAACCTTTGGGTCTTCTAGAAGCATGTTGTCTTTGGGTTCGTTTAGTGTTTTATTCATACGCATTTTTCTGCGGGGAAAGGCTGGAACGCCCCCCGATCCTCTAGTTCTTGAACGATAATTCCCGCCTCTTCTCCCCGCATCAGGGAACGCAGGAGATTGAGACGGATTCCGCTATGAGTCTCTGTGTCGAGTTCCTGGAAAATCCTCAGCTTCTGTTGGCGGGACAAATGACCCTTCACTTGCTCGATAGCGGCGACGACGCTTTGAGGTCCTACCCGAACCATCTGCAAAAATAGGGCTAGGGTTTCGATGATGGTTGCTCGACTCGCTTGGGAGACGGATATCTGGTTGAACAAAGTGACTCCAGTGCCGTGGTGACGGCTCTCGTCTTGCAAAAATCCCTCGAATATCGCAGCCATCTGAGGATTTACACAGTCTTTGGCGAGGCTTCTGTAATGGCTCAAACCCCACCCCTCTAGCACTACCTGAAGCACAAATAGCAGGACTGTTTTATCCTGGGTTTCCACCAAATCTGCCAGGAAGCGCAAGAAGGGGTCGTTTGTCCCCACCAGGTCTTTTTCCGGCAAAAAGCGACTAATCTGGGCGAGGTGAGTCACTTCGTCGGAGCTGAAGAGTGCGTAGAGCATTCGCTCCTCAGTGGTTTCTGCCAGCAGCACCATTTTTGCCATGTAACCGACTCCGGCTTTTTCGATGAAATAGGCTTCTTCTATGAGTCCGCTACTGCATCGCCGCAGGATTTCTGCTTGCTCTTGTTGGCTGGAATCTTGGAAAATCTGGACTTTCTCAAGACCAAAGTGAGCGGCGTCCCAGTAGGAATTGCTCATAAATTCTGGGGAAATCGGATCGTCACCCAGCCGACTCTTCAAGGCTGAGGAGAGTACGCGACGCAGCTTGTCGTCAGATGGGATGTGGGGCAAATCGAAGCCTGCTGTTTTTTGGTATTGATTCATCGGCTTTGTCTCCCCATAAATAACCGTCGATAAATCATTTTTGATAACGGTAGGCGCAACCTATCTGGGAAGATTTGTTGATAAATATGGGTAAAATTGGCATCCCAGCCGACTCGATAGCGGAGTTGGCGATCGCTTCCTTCGGCAATATCAGCAACCCGTTTGGCGACCAGATGCGTATTATCCTGAGCCGTTGAGATAACTCGCTGATTCAGCCTCCGGTAGTTTTCCGTCTGGATTCGATAAGTTTCAGCGTTTCCTTCCCCCCAACTCATATTCTTGCCATTATTCGTCGTCTTGCTGGCTCCAGGTTCTACCAAAGCGACACGAACCCCGTGAGACTCAAGCTCGTAATAAAGACTCTCTGCTAAGCCTTCCAGAGCATACTTGCTGGCGCAATGAGCCGAGGTTAAGGGAAAGCCCGTAAAGCCGAAAGTGGAGGAGATAAAAATCAGGGTTCCCTGCGCTTCCCGAATCAACGGAAGCAACGCGCGAGTCAGGAACACGCCACCGAAGAAATTTACCTCAAATTGACGGCGGATTTGCTCCTCGCTCAAATCCTCCAAAGCGCCGTAGAACCTGTAGCCTGCATTATTTACCAAACAATCCAGCCGCCCTCTTTGGCGAACTGCTTCAACTACGGCATCTCGTTGGCTGGATTCGGTGATTTCCAGGCTGAGAATCGTCAAGCGATCGCTATATTTTTCTAGGGATTCCGTGAGGATTTGCCGTCGCTGCGGTGCGTTCCGCATCGTACCGATGACGTGCCAACCTCGCTGGAGAAATTCATCAACCATAGCCCGACCAAAGCCGGACGAACAGCCTGTAATCAATACAGAACTCATCTCGCCTCCGGGGTTAGGGAGAGAGGAGGAAGGACTGAGGGCTGAGGACTGAGTGCTGAGGAGGGAGGACTGAGGACTGAGGAAGAATTCTCCTTTACCTCTCGGCTTCCCTGACCTTCTGCTGCGAGAATTGGGGAGTCCTGCACCTCCTTTCCTTGCAGGGAATGGGGTTGGGGGGTTAGGACTGCCTTATCCAAATCATATTGCCGCTGCTCCTCCTCCGGCAAAGTCGCCTCCCAAGTTCCCCACGCGATCGCTTTCTGTTTCTCGACGTGCTGGATGAACTGGATAATCGACTTGTCCTCTTTCGTCGGAGTCTGAAAGTCAAACTTAATCGTTTGGAAAACTTGGGTGTCTCCTTTGGCAAAGTAATTCCCCACCATCTTCGTCAGCCAAAGTACGATTCGGTTAAACATCCAGCCGAGTACACCCGGACGCTTCTTAGTAATTAATAAAGTCTGTCCTTCAGTTTTTCCGGCTTCGGTGAGGCGAAGGGCAAACATGATGTAGAAATGGAGGAAGTCTGGCCCAAGTGTCACAGTGCCAGTGCTGCCGTACCAGTAGCACATACTATAAGTAACTTCATTTTTATATAAGGGGCGGATTAGTTTTACAAACAGAGATTCGTCCCCTCCCCGCGTGGTGTTACTGAAGGCGATCGCGTTTTCGTCTTCCTGCTTCTCAAACACAATTTTCAGTGGCAGGTTGTGAACGGTATTGAAGTGTTGGGCGTCGATAGCGTTGATCATCACCACATTGGGGTGACAGTTCTTCACGAAGCAAGACGCGATCGCCGCATCGCATTCTTCATCTTTGAGTTCTGGAGGACACGGCAAAGGCTGTCGTGGCGCTTCCCCCGTCCAAACCCATACCATCCCGTACTTTTCCGCCGTAGGCCAACTTTGCACCTTCGCTGGAAGCGGCTTTTCCAAACACGGAATATCGATACACTTTCCCACTTGGTCATACTTCCAATTGTGGAAAAAACAGCGAATCCCGTTGCCTTCGACTTTTCCCTCGGCAAGGTGTGCGCCCATGTGCGGGCAATATGCATCGAGAGCGATCGCTTTCCCGTCCTCCCCCCGATATATCGCCAGTTCCCTCCCCAAAAGGGTTACAGGCTTTACCTCACCCACTTTGAGATTTCGAGAGGGAATTGCCCAGTACCATCCCTCAATGAAACAATCGGGATTGTTAAAAGTCCTGGTTTTGCGAAGAGAATTAGACGCTTGCAAATTAAGATTCACCATAATTTATATAGTAGTAACGTTCAAAACTTCACGCCTGCGTGAATGTGCCGATCTAGAAAGCTTGACATAGGGAAGTTCCCCCCCTCCATCCACCCCTAAAATCAGTTTGGGGTTCCTATTTCTTTATTACACTAAGAATTTGCAAAGCTCTGGAATTTATGACTTAGTTTAGTAAATTTTTGTTTCAATCTAATTTAAGTCATTCAATATTTCATTAAGTAACATCTAAAAATTGTTCAACCTTTAGTTCGTCTTATAGTAGCCTGCGTTTAGGGTTAGAAATTTAAGACTTATTTATAGAGTCTTCTTCTCTTCCCTCTCTTTCCTTCGCGCCCTTCGCGCCTTCGCGGTTCGTAAAAAAAGAAAATTTTCCAACTTCTTTAGCACTACCCTATGAAATTTCAATCATTTATAAAAAACTCTTTAGGGTCGAAAAGATTAGCCGAAAGAGTGTATCAACGTGCCCAACGAGGCGTACCCGCTTACAAACAGTTTTTAGAAACTCAAGGAATTAAAGCACGAGTTCCATTTAACCAGCTACCTTTGTCAGACAAAAAATCCTATGCTTTAGCTTACCCATTCGAGGAATTGCTGGCAGATGATGCTGATAAAATTTATGCGATCGCTCGTTCTTCCGGATCATCCGGAAACTCATTTTATTGGCCTATTCTAAAATCAAATAGCCGTTTTGTCGGTCTTAAAACCCGGATATTTCTGGAACGAACCTTTGCTGTACACAAGAAAAAAACGCTGGCAATTGTTGGACTTAGCTTAGGAAGTTCTCTCGGAGGAGTATCGTTTTCCTGGGCGTTAAATAATATGGCAGCGAATACGCCTTATCCTTTCTGGGTATTCTGCCCAGGTATCCAGCAAGATGATATTATTGAAATGATCTGCAAGATGAACCAATTGGTAGATCAGATTATTTTATTGATTGTACCATCTGCGATCGCGCATCTTCATCTAAAGGCAAGTGAGCAAAAGCGATCGCTTCCATTAGAAAAATTAAGATACATCGTAATTGGTGAACCTTTTCCAGAAAGTATTCGCACTTCTTGGCAAAATCGGGCGGGGATAGCAGAAGATATTCCATTTATGTTTTCCATGTACGCCAGCGCTGATACTGGAGGACTGGGAACTGAATCTCTTGCTTCGATCGCCTTGCGAAAACTACTGTATCGTAACCAGAAACTTGCTAATTCGCTAGGTATAGAATCTCCCATTCCTCACTTCTTCCATTTCATTGCTTCTGACACTTTTGTGGAAATTGTTGATGGTCACTTTTGCGTGACTCGTTGGCAAGGAATTCCGCTAGTGCGCTACATTCTTTACGACCGTGTTGCGTTATATAGTTGGAGGAAATTAAGAAAAGCAATTCTTACTTCGGACAAGCTAAATTCTCAGGATGAAGCTTTAGCCAAGATTATTGCAAATAGCCCTTGGCTTCCAAATATTTTAGCAGTCACGGGTCGCTCAGATAGTTGTTTAATTCTTTTAGGGACTAATCTTACCGAATATATGTTGGATGCAGCGGTAAAATGCGAAGAACTAAACGATATTCTCACCGGACTATACCGCGCCCGAATTCTTTATGAAGAAGATCAACAGTATCTAGAGTTCGATTTGGAAGTTCGGCAAGGCGTCACATCCGATGAAGCAGTAAGCGATCGCGCCTATTACTCTTTAGTAAAAACATTAGGGCAAGTTCAACCCGAATTTCTTGATGATTGGAAGCGCGTTTTTAGCGCTTGGGACAACGTTCCGAATAAACGTATTCTCCGGCTGAATTTCTTACCTTGGCCTGATTTATCTCAGAACACAGAGAACACTATCAAACAAAGAGGAATTGTTAATCAGTAATCATAAAGGATAAAAAAATTTACCCTCATCTTTACTTACGAAAAGTCTTTCAATTCTCTCATAAACGAGAAAGAAGCATATTTCCCCCTCCCCGTTCACGGGGAGGGTTGGGGTGGGGTTCCGAATTATAAGTAAGAATTCAAGAAAAAATCCCATCAACCATGTAAGCTTTTATCATATTGCACTTTCCCATAATCCAACTTCACAATCCGATCGGCAACTTCAAAATAGCGGTCATCGTGAGTAACAACCAGAACCGTCTTCCCTCTACTTTTTAACTCTGGCAACAGTTGCGTGTAAAAAACTTCCTTGAATACTGGGTCTTGGTCTGACGCCCATTCGTCAAATATATAAATAGGACGATCTTCCAAATACGCCGTTAATAAAGCAAGACGCTTGCGCTGTCCTTGGGATAAAGCAGTAGTCGAAAGAATACCGTCTTTTACCTGCACTTTACGATCTAATTCCAGCTTTTCTAAATACTTTTGGGTTTGGTCAGTTAGTGATGGAGTGTCTAATCCTAGAAGACGGTTGAAGAGATAGAAGTCAGAGAAAACAACTGAAAACTGTTGGCGATACCACTCGCGATTTTTATCTGTAATCGCTTTACCGTCAAACTGAATTTCTCCCGATTCTGGAATATAAAGTCCAACTAGCAGCTTCACAAGAGTAGATTTGCCACTCCCATTACCACCGACAATAAACACTAATTCTCCACGATGAAAAGTTACGTCGAGTGGCCCTAGAATGAAGCGATGTTCTTCCCGTTCCCCACGGTAAGCATGAGTCACCCCCACTAATTTTAAAGAACTCCACTCAAATTGTGAATCTAGGGTCGTCGTCAGATGCTCTTCAGTTCTCTGGGCTACCAACGATAAGCCAAGCGATTCAATCTTATCTAAAGCAACATTCGCTCTACTTAAATCGGGAAGAGTGTTTAAAATCCCCCGCAACGGAGTAATCATAAAGATGATCGTTAAGGCATAGCCGGATAGAACGGCAACAGGAATATTTCTTAGCAGGGGTAAACCAAAAATCACTAACCCAATGGGAACGAAGAATAGCAGTAGCCCCCAACTTCCAGCAAAAGCGAAAATACTCATCGCCGCAACTCGGTAATGGCGCGAAGACGCAGCGGCAGACTGGAGGTCTTGAGAGAGAAACGCTTGGCGTCTAGAGTGGTGCAGCTTGAGTTCCTTCGTCCCCTCCGTGGTAGTCCGGAAATGTTCGTATAACCTGTCTCGCACTTCACGGGAAAGCTTGAAAGAATCCCTACCCTTCGTCACCAGTAAAGTATGACTAAAGATTCCCAACACCATGAAGCCTAGGATGAAAAAGAATAGAGGCACAGATAGCCAGCTCAAATAGAGCAGGCACCCCACTAAAATGGCGAGATTTACAAATAGTCCAGAAACGGAAATAGAGGCACTAGAAATTACCTCAATATCTTCTGTGAGGGTCGCTAGAAGCCGGGAGGAACCAATTTCTTCTAAATGACGCAAGGGACAAGCCAGAATGCGTTGATTTAAGAGCATTCGCAGATTGAAGATGACCTCCTCTGCTAATCGGGCAATCAGGACTTGGGACGCAGTCATGGTCACAAACAGAAGAAAGCACAAACTAACAAAGCTCCAAGCCAGGGTCGTTGTTGGTAGTTGAATATCTCTTAAGGTGAGGTTAATCAGGGCTATTAGACCCGCACTACTCCCACCACTGAGAAGACCCGTCAATGCAGCCAAAATGACTGTTACCCAAGAATTTTTGAGGAGAAGGCGGATTAGCTTCATGGCATAACACCCCAGTACATTAAGACCAGCACTATCCTGTCAGATGCTAGTCCAATTGTCGTTAGCGTCGGCAAATTGTCCCGATCCGGAAAGAAGGAGCAGTTGCTACCAAGTCACGCGATCGCTTAATTTTTCGAGTAAGCTGGGGCCAACTCCTGGCACTTTGTCAAGGTCTTGTAACGAAGTAAAGGGTTTTTGCTGACGCGCCTCAATAATGCGCTGAGCTAATTTTGGGCCGACTCCGGGCAATGCCTCGATTTCTTCTTGAGTTGCAGTGTTGAGATTGACCAGATAGGAATCGGGCTGAGGGCTAGGGGCGGAGGACTGAGGAGAATTAGAGAGACTTTTCGGTGGTTGCGCCTTTTGGATCGGAAGTTTGGCTTTTGGATTGGCATCTGGAGTGGTTTGGGAGGGTTGAGAAGCTGTTGTTTGCTGGGAACATTGTTTCTGTTGTGCTTGTATTTTCTGCCCAATCCCATCAGGAACACCTAACACAGCATTCTTATAAAGGCGGTCAAATTCGCGCTCATAATGGGCAGCAACAGTCGGACTTTCAATGACTAACACCGTCTCATCATTGCCGCTATTGGCGGCTTCTGACCAGTTGTGGGAGCCAGTGATGACGTTTTTTTTATCCACTACCCCAAATTTGTGATGCAACAAATCGCCCTTTGGCAGTAATGGCACGCCAACTGTGGTAATCGGTTCTTGCCAGGGGCGGTTATCAACCTCATACTTGCATTGATTGCTTAGGGCTTGCCCCATCATGTCCAAAGCTTCACTGTAGGGGCGATAGACAAAATCGGGATCGATTAAAGCCCGTACCTGCACCCCATTTTGATGGTCGGTTTCCAGAATATTCGCTAAATGCTGATCGGAAAAAACAAACAACGCCATATCAACACTTTGGGCAGCGGTACTTAAAGTTTTGCCAATTAAGCCGTTACTGGTTTGGTTCCAGGGTTGAGTGGTCGAAGTTGGAGAAAACTGGACGGTGACGGTGGTATTGACCAACTTGACTTGCTGTGGGGATCGATAGGGCTTTTTGATGCCAAATTTACTATCCGGGTTGCCTCCTGGCCCATCGCCCCACATCACGTTAAACTCTTGGGTGAAAAGGGTTGCCAACTCAGGACTATCGATTTTCAGCAAGTTATTGGCATTGCCCAAACTGGTAGGCTTGGCAAAATCACCGTGAATATCCGATGTTGTGAAGTTAGCGGAAGTCACGATAAGTTTTGCGTTATCGACGATAACAAATTTGTGATGCATCAAGCTGCTGCCTTTAGAACCGTCAGCCGTATCGTCGATTGTCGGGATACCGGCGTTACGTAACATTACCAAGGCATCTCCTTGGTTAATTTCCGCTGGACTGAGCTGATTATCGCCGTTGCGGTCTACTAATTTGAGAAATTCTTGAGAGCGATCGCTCTCCCTTTTTGGCAGTTTCGCCAACTCTGCTGGAGCGATCGCACTGAGAGGACGACTGTAGGTATTTTCTAAAATTACCCGAACTTTTACCCCAGCTTTCTTGCGATCCACTAGCGCCTGTGCAATCTTCGGTAAGCGCAACTCTTGCACCGCCACATCGACGCTGGATTTCGCAGAAGCGATCGCATCGACAATCTGTTGCTCTAAATCATCTCCCTGTCGTCGTTGCTGGCGATACGGCTCAGTATATTCTGCCGTTTGGGCGTGGTTGAAATATACCTGAACAAAAGGATCTTGCGGCAGAGGCGTGAGACGGGAATTCTGCGACTGCACTCGCTGACACGCGCCGAGAGTTAGCGCCAGCAGTAACGTGAAGCCCAGACGGATTGTCGGCGGGGAAAAAAGAAGATGCACGGGAAGTTGGATTCGCTGATAGATAAGAGAGGATAGGCGAACTCGCCATCCCTTTTTTACGTCATCGAAGCATAAATTTCTTTCATCACCCACACGATAACCTGACGGATTCGTGGTGTCATCACCGATTTTTCGTCAGCAAGCGAAAACGATTCTCAAAGACTTGCCCCTCTTGCATTAACATAAACTGCAAGCGGACAAAATATTCGATCTTGTCCAACCGCCCACGGCGGAGAGTTTCCACAGGATAAAAGCTTTGTGGGGGTGGGAGGCACCAAGCCACACCACTATTTTTTATGCCAACCAGAAAAAAAACGTTTTCGTGCGGTCACAAAGGTCATGGTCAAACCTGCCATCGCTGCGTTCAAGAACGCGCCACCTGGATTCAAAGAAAACAGGAAAAACAGGAGTGGGAAGAATCTTTTTCACTCGATCCGATTAATTTAAGACATCTTCCCGCTCATTTGGTAGTGAAGGCGCGTGCCATCATCGCTAGATTGGAGGGTAGCCGGAACTATATCGAATTTCGGGGCAAGCGGATGCGCCACAACCGCTTGATTATTAGTATCCCTTTGAGCCGCGACTACCGGATGATTTGCCGCGACTGCGGGACAAAGCTGGTGCCAGAAGAAGTCATGTCTCACGAAGAATATAACGTCTGTAAACCGGGTAGTTAGGTGAGAGACGCTCTAGCGAGAGGCGCTATATGCTGAAAGAAGAGACAGCCTGTCGCTTAATCAACCATGCAAATTTATCTGGATTATAGTGCTACTACGCCCACTCGCCCAGAAGCGATCGCAACCATGCAAACTGTCCTCACCGAGCAGTGGGGCAATCCTTCCAGCTTGCACGAGTGGGGGCAACGGGCAGCAACGGTTCTGGAACTGGCAAGAATTCAGGTCGCTGGACTCATTAACGCACCGGCTGAGTCGATTATCTTCACTTCTGGCGGCACCGAGGCAGACAATCTGGCGATTATGGGGGTTGCCCGCAGCTACAGGACGCCCCAGCATATCATTATCTCCAGCGTCGAGCATTCAGCCGTGTCAGAACCGGCGCGTTTATTAGAGTTGTGGGGTTGGCAGGTGACGCGGTTGCCGGTAGATACTAAAGGACGGGTGAATCCCACCGATTTAGAAAAGGCGCTGCAACCGAATACAGTCTTAGTTTCGATTATTTACGGGCAAAGCGAAGTCGGCACGCTACAACCGATAGAGGAATTGGGCAAGATTGCCCACTCTCACGGGGTGTTGTTTCACACCGATGCCGTCCAAGTCGCTGGACGCTTACCGATTGACGTGCAGCGGCTGCCGGTGGATATGCTTTCTCTTTCCAGCCACAAAATCTATGGTATTCAGGGCGCGGGTGCGGTTTATGTCCGCCCTGGTGTAGAGTTAGCGCCTTTATTGTGCGGGGGAGGGCAAGAAATAAAACTGCGTTCCGGGACTCAGGCGGTTCCGGTGATTGCTGGTTTTGGCGTGGCGGCTGAGTTGGCGGCGCAAGAATTGGGAACAGAGACACCGAGATTGATAAAATTGCGCGATCGCTTGTTTTCCCATTTAGCGGATGTTCCCCACCTCATCCCTACTGGCGACAGGCAGCATCGGCTACCCCACCACGTCAGTTTTAGCGTCATCGGTGAGAGTGAAAAAGTTACTGGAAAAACCTTGGTACGGCAGATGAACCTGGCTGGAATTGCCATCAGTGCGGGTTCCGCCTGTCACAGCGGCAAACTCAGCCCCAGCCCCATCTTGCTGGCAATGGGATACAGCGATGCAGTTGCCTTGGGAGGCATTCGCTTCACTCTGGGGCGGGACACAGAGGAAGCGGATGTAGACTGGGCGGCAATGGTGCTGAAGCAAGTTTTAGAGCGATTGATGCCTGTTTCCAAGAATAGCTTTCAGCCGGAGCGAGTTTTGAGTTTAGAATTTTGAATGCTAACGACTCACAGTAATCAGTAGGTGGGAATCATTAACGACAACATTAAACCTAATCCCCAACCTCCTTCCCGTACTGCGCGTTCCTAACGGAGGCAAGCAGCAATCCCGACATAATTAAAACATTCTTTCTCTTGTCCCCTTTCCTCTTAGGAGAGGGTTAGGGAGAGGTTTTTAATCAATTTGACATTTTGGCTGAATCCACTTAAATTCAACAATTTTCGAGATGGCAGAACTTCCTAAATCACTAGAAGAAGCGATCGCGCAATCCCGTGAAGCAACCCAAGCTGCGATCGCCAATGGTTACACCCGCATCAAGGTCGAGTTAGTCTTCCCAGAACTCAAACCGATGCCCGTCGCCTTGCAATTTATCGAAGCCTTTGAGGAGATGGCATCGGAGTTGAAAGTTTTCTTTCCCGACGCTGGGGCAGCTGCCCTTGCCCGCCGCGACTGGGGACAAGTACCCTTTAAAATTACAGATATTGGCAGTAGCCGAGCGTCCGTAGATGAGAAAATTCACCCAGAAGATCGGGTTTTCTTGTTCGTTGAACCTTCCGCAGTAGAAGTCTTGCAAGTCGAAAAACTGTGCGAAGCAGCAGGCGATCGCCCGGTGGTTCTCCTCAACCCTAATCTAGAAGACGCCGCTATTATTGGCATTGGCTACGCGGGACGACAATTGCGCGATCGCTTCCTGACTACCCTGGAATCTAGCTACTATCTCAGACCCCTCGACGGTGCTGCGGTGCTTCGCTGCTACCCTTCACCCTGGCAAGTTTGGCAGGAAACAAACGACAACTATCAGCTGATTGCCGAAGTTTCTACAAAACCTGTGGGCGAAGAACTTGACAACATCCTGGCAGGAACAACTCAGACTAAGGACGCTGCCAATCCCAGCAACCGCAGCAGCGAAACCCCAGCGCCGAAAAAACCTGGATTGTTCACCAATTTACAACGGTTCATTCGTACCCTGAGCCGTTAATTGTGTGCGTAATAGCGATCGCGCCCTGCGGCTTTTGCCTGATAGAGGGCGGTATCTGCTGCGGAAATCAGCATTGCTGGTGAGGATTCTAAAGTCGGAACTACACTAGCAATGCCTAAACTGAGCGCGATCTGCTGACTAGCTTGAGAATTAACGTGCGCGATCGCTAACGCCTTCACTTCAGCGCGGATTTGCTCAGCAACTCGGATTGCTCCCTCAACTACGGTATACGGCAAAATTATCGCAAATTCTTCTCCCCCGTAACGAGCTACTAAATCCGTCGAACGCTTCACTGCACGCCGAATCGCACTCGCCACTGCCTTTAAACATTCATCTCCCGCTTGATGACCGTAAGTATCGTTATAGAGTTTAAAAAAATCGATATCGCCCAAAATTAATGATAAGGGTGCTTGCTCTCGCACCAGCCGCTGCCACTCACTATTCAGGTACTGGTCAAAGCAACGGCGATTCGCTACCTGAGTCAAGCCATCTAAAACGGCAAGGCGCTGCAACTCCTGATTCGCTTCCTCCAACTGTTGATAAAGTTGGGCTTGTTTAATCGCGATTCCCGCCTGTGTTGCTAATTCTTGGAGTAAATTAATCTCTAGCTGCTGCCACTGTCGCGGTTGCGAACAATGATGAGCAATCAATAATCCCCACAAATCCTCGCCTTGGAGGATGGGAACCACCAAGTTTGCTCTCACCTGAAACTGAGCCAGTAAATCAATGTGACACGGACTTATCTTTGCCGTATAAATATCTTCAATCGCTAGAATCCGACCGTTTTTGTAAGGCTCCACATAAGTTTGTGCAAAGCAATGGTCTGTCATCGTCGAGCCTAAAATTGGCGTCCACCGAGAATCGACCGACTCAACTGCAACAACGCCACTCCAGTCTGGATGAAAGCGGAAAATGAGTACTCGGTCAGCCTGAAGAAATTGTCGCACTTCCCTCACTGTCGTATTGAGAATCTCCTCCAGCTTCAGAGATTGACGGATTTGGTGGGTAATGACCCGAATCAACGACTCCCGCTTTGCCTGCTGCAACAATGCCTCTTCAGTAGCTTTTCGCTGGGTGATATCCGTGACCATTCCCAGGACTCCCGCATATTTTCCCACTTGATCGAAGATGGGATTGGTAGAAACAATTGCCCATAGATCGGAGCCATCCTGACGGCAGAATTTAAAATCATGTTGTTCTTTAATTCCTTGGCGGCGACGTTCTATTAAAGCTTCTGCGATCGCGCGACCTTCGTCATCCATAAAAGCAAACAAAGGCTTGCCTAGCATTTGAGCCGCTGTTAGTCCTAGCATTTGTGCCATCTGGTTATTCACAAAAGCTGTATTCCCCTCTGGATCGAGAACCCAGATCCCTTCAACGGTGGTTTCGACAATTCGACGATACCTCGCTTCGTTTTCCCGTAGTGCTTGCTCTGCCTGCTTGCGCTCGGTTAGGGAAGCAATAGAATTAGCCAAACTTCCAATCCATTTCAGGAATGAATCATTGCATTGAACGATTTCCCGATGGGCTAAACTTAAAACTCCGATCGACCGTTGGTTGACGATCATCGGCATACAAATGAAAGTTTTAATCTCTGACTGCGAGAATATTTTATTGAAGTTACTATTCTTGGCTGACTGCGAAAGATCCGTCTTCACGACAGGTTGACCCGTGCGAACCACACTCCCCGAAAGTGTCTGGTCTACCGGCACCTCAAGAACAGTTGTGTCCGCAGGCAAGGGAACTCCTTTTAGCCCTGCAAATACCATCATTTGCCTTGCTTCGTCATAAAGTTCGATGGTGATAATCGGAAAACCAGTATCAATGCTAATTTCTTCAACAATCTCTTGAAATGCAGTGTAAAGACATTGAGTCCCCTGCGCGATTTCTGAAATTTTGTATAGCGTTAGCCGTTCTAGATTACACAGGGTGAGCTGATTTTCTGAGTGCTTGCAATCGGTAATATTCTGAGCTTCGGCAATCAATAAAGGTAGCGTATGCTGTGCCTCAACAAACTCTGTTTCTACCTTCAAAATCTTCAACGAAAAGTCAAAGGTGGCGACAGTATTTCCAACACCTCGCACCTCAACTTCGTAACTCACGATTTCTCCGGCTGCTGCTTGAGCGATCGCGCATTTTAAACGTTCCTGGATCTCTGGCGAAACGCTCCACCACGGCGCTTCCCAAAAAAAACAACCTATTACATCACTTGCAGTGATTCCACCAAAGTGTAGCGCCGTCTGATTGGCTTCTAGGACAATCCCGTCTGATTGCAGGAGCACGATAAATTGGGATGTTTGATTAAAAATAGCGCGGAATCGTCTCTCACTTTCGCTTAACGCTGTTTCAAACCTTTGTCGTGAGAGAATCTCTTTTTGGAGTTGTTCCTTCGTCTGGATCGGTTGATCTATTAATGCTGCAACTAGCTCTTCAAAATGCTCTAACTGTCCGCGAGGAGTTGTTGCCTGAGAACTGTCATCCCAGGGTACTAATTGATGAGGGTTCATTTCCTACACTCCTAATACCATTGGCGCAAAAATACCCCTCTCCACAAGAACAGTAGCCAAGCGATCCCCTGAGCAAATGATGCCATACCATAGGTTTACACATCCGCCCCAAGGATCGTTAAAGAAAACATAAAATGTTATTAATCTTTCGCTGAGCGGCGGCTTCAGAAATTTGCAGTTGAGGCGGCTTGATGGATGCGATCGCTTGGGTTAGCCATTGGATGCAGATTTTTGTCCTAGCGCTGCTGGCTTCCTCGTAGCGGCGTTCTTGAAGAAGCAATCGCCGATGTGATGAGGATTCTACCGTTCGCTAAAACGGAAGATGCGTCAATCGTGGCGCTTCTGCTAACAAGAATGTTAAGTTAAAAAATCGCGTTTTTGAATTTTCACGGGCTTGATGAGTATCCTAAGTTTAGGGTGACAAATCGGCATTAGAAATGCTATCCAGATTTTCTGTTCATCTGAAATGGTTGAACCTGTTCCGCCATGATGAAAGCGCCATAATCTAATTGGAGATTGGGAGATTGCAAGATTGGGAGACGGAAAAAATCCCCCTACCCCCTATAGCCCCTCCGCTTTGTTTGTATATTCTGTATTAGAGGATGTCTGAAAAGTCATAATCGAGACTCTTAAACAGTAGAGATACCCCTTGCCGTCCCTGATAAATTGGGGGACTTTGAGAAACTTATCCTCCTTGAAAAGAGGGACTAGGGGACAAAGTCAATTTTTGGCACTTCTCAGACATCCCCTTAGATGCAAACTAGCTTGTCTATAAATATCTCTGTTCCAGATGTAAGCGAGTGCTGGATTTCAGTATTCTCAGTGTAAAAATATTTACTTCTTATCAATTATCGAATGTTAAAAAAAATTACAATTTATAAACCTTTTATTTAATAAATTGAAGGTTCATAAACTAAAAGACATAATGAAAAGCGGGATTGATAGTTTAGTTTTACTCTTTTGAGAGTGCAAAAGCTGATGGTTAAAATTAGTCTCAAAAAAATTGCATCTAAAAAAGAAGGACTATCTCTTCTACAGGAAATTTTAGAAATAATAGAAACACCGATCGCAATTCAGGATGCATCAGGCGAAATAATTTTAGGAAATGATAGTAAAAATGGCTTCAATAAATATCCGGTAGAGCTGTCGGGTGAAGCGATTGGATGGGTAACGGGGGAGCGGAAGGCATCTGTTGTAGCTTCACTGCTTTCCTGTTTAGCGAATAAAGAGCTAGAGAAAAAAACACTAGCTCATGAATTACTAGATAAATATAGAGAAATAACCCTTCTCCACGATATTTCTACAAAAATAACGGCTAGCCTGGATCTCAAAGAAGTTGCCAAACTTGTAATTGATGAAGTCAGGAGACTCATTGAGGGAACCAGCGGTGCAGTTCTCTTACTCAATGCAAGAACGCAAAAGCTTGAGACTATCTCGGAATTTGGTGAGGGATGCCACCCAAAAGCAACCTTACGGGTAGGCGAGGGCATCGTTGGCAGTGTTGTTTTAACCGGAAAAGGAGAGATAGTCAACGATGTATTATCTGATCCTAGGTTTGTTGAAAGACAAACTCCAATCAGCTCCTTAATTTGTGTTCCTTTGAAGACGAAAGATAGGGGGATTGGTGCAATTGAGATTAGCAGTTCTTCCCCGGAAAGCTATACAGCAAAGGATCTGAAACTCTTGAACCTGGTGGCATTCCAAGCAGCATCAGCCATCAACAATGCCCTTGTTCATGAAAACCAGCTCAAGGAAAGCCGTCGGGAAAATTTGCTTTTACGTTTGGGTAGCCAAATTCGTCATTCCCTCGATCTCAATACTGTTTTGGAAACAGCGGTAAGTGAAATTCGCAACCTCCTACAAATTGATCGCTGTTCGTTCATTTGGTATCGACCGAACATCGTTTGTATTAAGTCAAGCTGTCCGAAAGAAATACTATTTCGAGAAGAAAATCAAGCAAGTTGGGAAGTTGTTCATGAATCTAGAAGTGCTAACCTACCTAGCTTAATTGGGTACTACTCTGCTACGGAAACAGGTTCTTTTACGCAAAAGCTTTTGGAGCTGGAAATCATTCGCGCCGATGAGGTGGAAACTTTAAGCGATCCAGTCATGCAGGACTTTTTCGTTTCTCAGGGGTTCACCTCTATATTGGCATTGCCCATTCAAACTCACTCTGGTGCGATTGGTGTTGTTAATTGTGGTAACACTCAAGAAATTCGACCTTGGAGTGAGTATGAAGTTGAACTATTGCAGGCGGTGGCGAATCAATTAGCGATCGCTCTCGACCAAGCAGAACTTTACGAACAAAGTTGCACTGCTGCCTTTGTTGCCAAAGCGCAAGCGCAACAGCTACAGCGAACCCTGCACGAGTTACAACAAGCTCAATCTCAGCTGATTCAGAGCGAAAAAATGTCCAGTCTGGGTCAGATGGTCGCTGGTATTGCCCACGAAATCAACAACCCTGTCAACTTCATCTACGGCAATATCAGCCACATCAATCAATATACTCAAGACTTACTTTACCTTTTAGAACTCTATCAGCAGGAATATCCCGATCCAGCGCCGAAAATTCAAGCTCAACAAGAAGAAATTGACCTCGATTTCCTGGTCGAAGATTTGCCGAAACTGCTGTCTTCAATGCAGGTGGGAGTCGATCGCATTCGCCAGATTGTATTATCACTGCGAAACTTTTCCCGCGTGGATCAGGCACAAATGAAGCCAGTGGATATTCATGAGGGGATCGATAGCACCTTGCTGCTTTTACAAAATCGCCTGAAACCGAGTGGTGGAAATCCAGGCATTCAGATGATTAAAGAGTACGGCAAACTCCCTCTTGTGGAGTGTTATGCAGGTCAGATGAACCAGGTGTTCATGAACATTCTTGTCAATGCAATTGATGCCTTAGAAGAAGGCAGCGATCGTGGGTTATGGGTCATGGGTAATCGGGAAGAAAGTAGCAATAGCTCATTACCTACAATTCGGATTCGCACGGAAATGGGAGATGGCAATAAAGTTGTAATTCGCATTGCCGATAACGGTTCTGGAATGACCGAAGCAGTGAGAAAACAATTGTTCGATCCCTTCTTTACGACGAAAGCAGTAGGAAAGGGGACAGGGCTAGGGCTATCAATTAGCTATCAGATTGTAGTGAAAAAACATGGTGGAGTTCTGAAGTGTTTTTCCCAACCAGGTCAGGGAACCGAGTTTTGGATTGAGATCCCGCTAGCACCACAGCATTTAAGCCAGCTGCCTAGAGGCATGGCGACATCAAATCATTAAGGCAAGTTATCCGGCGAAACGCTTTTAGTCGCGAGGGAGATGAGTATGAGTGTGATGTCTGAGCAGAACAATCATGCGATGGCGAATCAGCGATCGCTCATGCGCCTCCCCCGAACCCTGAGTGTCTTGGAAACCTGGGGTTTCGGTCTGACGACTCATCTGGGATGGATTGGCACGGCACCTCTGATGCACGCTGCTCTTGGGTCGTCTGCCCTTTTCGTGTGGTTGCCCGCAACGATCGTGGGGGTGCTGCTGAACCTACAGGTGAAGCGTTTAGGGGAACATTGGCCGGAGATGTCAGGCGGAACGCCGAACTATACAACCCGGCTACTGAGAAACTATCCTGGTCTGGGTCGTTACGGAGCGATCGCATACTTCATCGCTTGGGCAGGATATCTGCCAGTCAACGCGATCATCTTCACAAATCTGATCGAAGCCAACCTGGAACCTTTGGGCATTACTTGCCCCGAAATAATTCTCAAAATTGGATTCACGCTACTGGGTTATATTCTGGCGTTTAGCGGCACCCGCGCCTTGGGGATTCTGCACTTATTTTTCATTCTCCCGGCAGCCGGATTTCTACTTGTGTTCTGCACTCAAGGGATCGGGTGGTTAGCCGTCTCTCCAGCTAGCCCTGGTTTTTTCCCCACCAGTTGGTCAACGCTAACTTTTGCAGACTGGGCCAAGTGGTACTTCTTTGCCGCCTACCTTGCCTACGGCTGTGAAAGCGCTTCCTCTTTTGTCGCTGATAGCCGACGCCCTCATGAAACTTTACGATTTCTGATCTTCTCTGCTTGGCTAATTCCAGTTGTCCTAGTGGGCGGTTCCTGGATAGTCATGCGTTTGGTGCCCGTACAACAAGGGCTTGGCGAAGACACGTTCTTGACCCTATTAACGGCTGCCCAGCTTTTCTGGGGTCAGTCAGCTTCTTCAATCGTCACACTCCTAATCGCCTCCAGCTGTCTTCTCACCTGCGCCACTTGCGTTTCCAACTCTCCCCGTATTTTGTACCAACTCGCCCTAGACGGACTGCTTTCACCCGTCTTCGCCATTGTCTCAAGGGCAGGTGTCCTGCAACCGGGTCTTGTATTTAGCCTTGTAATCAGCCTCATCTGTCTGATTTGGGGAGATATCTCCCGCATCGTGGTAGTAACGGGTACTAGCTGGTTGGCATCAATCATGGTAGTCCACCTGGCATTATGGCTGCGCCGAGACAGACCAGAAGTGCGATGGTCGTGGTGGTCTGGAGGCTTTTTCCTGGTAGAAGCGGTTGTTTTGGTAGTGGGAGGTTTAGGTTGGAGTTGGCAAGACGTGCTGATTGGGCTGCTGTTTCCCATCGCCGTTTTGGCAGCGGATGCGGCTATCGGTCGTATTGCGTTTCCACCCTTTCACCCAGCCTGGTGGATTCAGCGAGATCGGGCGCAGCACCGTCAGAGCAAAGATTTTGTGGCATTTCAAGTAATCATCCTGCTGGTGTTGGTCTGTGGCGCTACCACAATAGGCTGGGCGATCCGAGCCTTGTTAGAGAGAGGTTCAAGCAGTTCCAGCAACAATCTCTTGGTCATTTTGCTGATGATCGTCGGGTTTGTCGCGATCGCGATCGCCTGCTGGACTAGCTTACCCCAGGTCACGGCGATCGCTGAAGCACGGGAACAAGTGGAAAACCTCTTTATCACTGCCCTTGATACCGTCCCGGATACCATTCTGGTGCTGGATGAAAAGGGTGCGATTCGTCAGGCTAACCCAGCCGCCTCCCAACTGTGCCAGATGAATACCCATGAGCTAGTTGGGCATCGCCTGAATGAGTTCCTGTCGGGATTGGCGAATGAGCCTGAGCAGTGGCCCAACCGGAGCGAACAAATACTCACTCAAACCCCTCTAGAGACGCAAAATTTCGCGTCTCTACGCATCATTGAAGCGACAATCTCCCAGAAGAAAAATCAGAATTTCCAACAATATATTGCGATTCTGCGCGACATCACCGAACGCAAACAGGCGGAAGCAGCATTGCAAAAAGCTAATGCCTATCTCACTGCTATCATTGACAACTTAGCAGCAGGCTTGTTGGTGACGGATACAAATGGACAAATCACTCGCATTAATCCAGCAATGCTCGCTATGTTTGGGCTGGGAAACATCGATCTGACGGGTAAAGATTGCCACGAACTATCTAACACGAAGGTGGCAGAACTTGTACAACAAACCAGAGAACATCCCACAGAAGTCTTTATAGCAGAGATAGAACTGGCAGATGATCGATTCGGTCAAGCAGTGGCAACAGCAATTTGCAAAGATGCTTCCCAGGATGCAGTCAATAATTGTATCGGTTCGGTCATCTTAATTCGGGATATCACTGCCGAAAAAGAAATCGATCGGATGAAGACAGATTTTATCTCTACGGTTTCCCATGAGCTGCGGACGCCCCTAACCTCTATACTCGGATTTGCCAAAATCATCAAGAAAAAATTGGAAACTGGGATTTTTCCCTTACTCCAAACAGAGGATCGGAAAACTCAAAAGACTGTCAAGCAGGTGGGAGAAAATATTCATATCATTGTGTCTGAAGGTGAGCGGCTAACATCCATAATTAACGATGTCTTAGATATCGCCAAGATGGAGGCGGGTAAAGTTGAATGGCAGATGCATCCCACTTCTATAGAAGAGATTATCGAACGGGCGATCGCAGCCACCTCATCTCTAGTTGAAGTTGCAGGGCTTCATCTGCAAAAAGATATTGAAGCGGGACTTCCTGAAGTTGTGGGCGATCGCGATCGCTTGATCCAAGTTGCCATCAATCTTATTTCCAATGCCATCAAATTCACAGACGTTGGCTATGTAACCTGTCGCGTCAGACAGCAATCTAATCAAATTATCGTCAGCGTCATCGATAGCGGCATTGGCATCGCCGCCCCTGACCAAGATAAAGTGTTTGAGAAATTCAAGCAAGTCGGTGACACCCTCACAGACAAACCCAAAGGAACTGGTTTGGGGCTACCAATCTGCAAGCAAATTGTAGAACATCATGGCGGCAAAATCTGGCTAGAAAGTGAGCTGGGTAGGGGTAGTACCTTCTCTTTCAGTCTACCCATCAGTAATAGCACCAATGCTGATGTAGAGAAGATGAATATCGATATCCTCGTTAGACAATTGAAACAGAGTCTCGTCCAAATGGAACCCTCGTCCTCTGAGCATCATAAAACCATTTTGGTCGTTGATGATGATGCCCACATTCGTCAACTTCTCAGGCAGGAACTGGAAGCCGAAGGATATGAAGTCAAAGAAGCTATCGATGGAATGAATGCGATTGCCCAGGTTAAAACTGCCCAACCCGACCTAATTATTCTAGATGTGATGATGCCGCAAATTAATGGGTTTGATGTGGCAGCGGTGCTAAAAAATGACCCCCAGACGATGGGCATTCCCATTATCATCCTGTCAATTATTGAAGATAAACAGAGGGGCTATCGGCTGGGCATCGACCGATACTTTACCAAGCCTGTTAACACAGAAGGGCTCCTCAAGGATATCGGATTGCTACTGTCTCAAGGAACGTCGAAGAAAAAAGTTTTGGTTGTTGATGAAAATGAATCAACCCTGAGACTACTAGCTGAGGTGCTGCAAGCCAAGGGATACAGCGTTGTTGAAGCATCTAATGGCCCTGAGTGTATCGAGAAGGCATTATCAGTCAAACCCGATATGATTATTGTAGATTCCGTGTTTTCACAGCAGCATAATCTTGTCAAAACATTGCGATTTGAATGTGGGCTGGAAAATGTCTTATTTCTGTTACTAGCCGAGAGCCAACTTGAATAGAGCGAAAAAGGTAACAAAAAGCTTTTTCTACCTAACTCTTCTACCACTACTCCTACTCGATTAGTTCTATCTCAAGGTTTAAAAGCATCTGTGGTGGAGCAGTATACCATTTTCTTTTTTGTTTGCAACATATAATATTTTTTAACTCCCTAATTTATCGGAGGGTTGGGGAGAGCGTTAATGTAGTGCTTCACAACCCAAATGGTATCATGCATAGCGATCGCCTGCTGCCTACCCCAGCTAGAGCTATTTATCCGAACTGTATTGAGTTCTATCTCAAATGGGTAATTTTGTAAGTTTTGAATGTAGAAGTATGAATGGACAAATGTGAAAAGTTTCATACTTCTACGTCATAGTGGAGGGATTATGACCAAACGAATACTGATTGTGGATGATGAGCCTCACATCCGAATCCTCATGGAGCAAACCCTTGAAGAGCTTGAAGATGAAGGTGTGGAATTACTGACAGCAGCCAATGGCGAGGAAGCGCTGGAGACGATTCAGGTAGAAAAACCCGAACTCGTCTTCCTGGATGTAATGATGCCTAAAATGAATGGATTTGAGGTTTGTAACGCTGTAAAAAATGAGCTAAAAATACCTAATATTTACATTATCATGTTGACGGCAAAGGGTCAGGAGTTTGATAGGCAAAAGGGCAATGATGTGGGTGCCAACTTGTATATGACCAAACCTTTCGACCCAGATGAAGTTGTTGAAAAATCTAGAGAAATTCTAGGTTTATAAAGAAAAAGGGTAGAGGGGAAAAGGTAAGAATAATACCATTTTAGATTTGGGATTTTAGATTTTGAATAACCCAAGTCTTGTCAGTAGCCACTTCCAACAATTTATTTGTGACAACCTTCAGATGAAATGGTATAAAAAGAACGCCCTTTCTATCAAGCCTTCTTACCTCTACCCTTAGTTTATAGCTCTACTCGAAAAAGAATTAAAAGGGGAAGAATTTTACATAGACGCGATCGCATCTTGCCGTCTCTACACCTGTTGCTGGTTCATACCCACTACTTTCATACAATTTGACTGCTTCTTTGAGAACGCTGGCGGTTTCAATCCAAACTTCTTGAAAACCACGAGAAGCGATCGCATTTTCGAGTTGTTCTAACAAATACTTACCCAGTCCTTGCCCTCTCACAGCTGGCAATAGATACATTTTGCGTAATTCTACCGCTCTGTCCCCGCGCTTCACTGGATAATACGCGCCAGTCCCTACCACTTTCCCTTCTCTTTCAATTACCCAAAACTCACCCCCAGAATCTTGATAAAATTTTTCTACCTCTAGAACATCCCTATCTGCCTCCTCTGGTTGCCAAGGCAAGCCATACTCGGTTAACACCGAATGGATGACATCAGCCGCAAAAATGCGATCGCGCTTTTCCCAGCCACGAATCACAAAATCCCGATATTGAGCTTTCATCTGCTTCTTGCCTTCAGCTGTGAATTCTCGGTTCTGGATGCAGCGTTTCCAGCAACTGACTCTCAATGACGGCTAATTCCTCCAGCCGTTGGTTGACAACAGCACGCTCAAAGTAAGTATCGGCAAGCACCCAATAAACGCCATAGTGACGTGCTTCAGATGCCATCAAGCTGCCATAAAATTGGGCTAACTCTGGATCGGGTAAGTGGGTGGCGAGCAATCCCAGCCGTTCGTGACTTCGAGCCTCAATCAACCCAGAAACTAGCAAAGAATCCAATAACCGATCTGGCTCCTTAGCGCGGATTTGCGCCTTCATCCCGGCACCGTAGGGAGGCGCAGAGAGGGCAGCGAGGGGGATGCCACGACGTTCCAGCCACTGATTAACCAGCTCAAAGTGTTCCAGTTCTTCGCAGGCGATCCTGGTAAGCTGCCGCACCAACTGAGTATAAGAAGGGTAGCGAAACATCAAATTCAAAGCAACTCCTGCTGCTTTCCGTTCGCAGTGGGAATGATCCAGCAGAATGATATCGATGTTCGCGATCGCCTGATTTACCCAAGCGATACTACTAGCTTGTTTCAGGGCAATAATAACTGGCAGCGTAGCAGAAGACACAGTAGGCAAGGAACTTTAAGGTAAAAAATCCTGACATTTAACGATAGCGAGAGAATTTTTCTATTGATTGTCTCGCTCTGTTTCACCCAACACTCGACCGCCTTCAGAGAGATTCCCGATCCCAGAAGGTTCTACTCAAGCTAGGCGAGATATGATTAATAATGTAGTCTACCATACTTACAATTTGATACATCCCGCCACTTAGAAGAGAATTTAGAACTTAAAAGTCAGCTTTAAAAATATACCTTTGACTTTTAACTTCCCATTTCTAGTTGGTTTTCCCAGTGCTTTTTTGGTGTTCCCTATTCAGGCTGTGCATCCGCTCCGTGAAACTCTTAATACAAGGACATTCCCTTTTTTGACATTCTCCTACTTGATTGACTTACTAATCAACCCAGTTTTAGCGTGGTTATCAGTTTTAACGGGCTATAAGTTGCATCTAGCTGTAACGGAGCAGACGCAACAAACATATTACCAATGGTTTATTGGTAAGACATGGAATTTGATGATACTGTGCCGCGTTTGAAAGTCACTCCCCCACCCGCGCTATAACCTGGGCGACATGACTAGGGATGTCCATGAGTGTATAAGTTTTGATCGACAGTGATTCGGTGTCTTACTTTGAGGCGCTATCTAAGGTTGTGAGTAATCGGATTGAGGATGAGCAAAATGACCCCCCGTCGCATTGTGATTGGTGATGTACATGGCCACTACGAAGGCCTGATGACCTTATTGGAAGCGATCGCTCCTTCCTCAAGCGACTCAGTTTATTTTTTGGGGGATTTAATCGATCGAGGGCCTCACAGCTCTCAGGTTGTTAAATTTGTCAAGGAGAATTCCTATCATTGCTTGTTGGGCAACCACGAGCAAATGTTATTAGACGTGTTGGGCGATGGACAAATTTACGGCCCAGCGCTGCAAGGATGGCTCTACAGTGGCGGTCATGCGACCGTGAACAGTTATGGGGAAGCGGGCATTCCGACAGAGGATATAGAATGGATGCGATCGCTACCCACTTATTTAGACTTAGGGGATCTCTGGTTAGTTCATGCAGGCGTCCATCCGCAAATTCCCTTGGAGAAGCAAACCGCTGAGGAATTTTGCTGGATTCGCGAAGAATTTCACAGCATTCCCCAGCCGTACTTCCTCGATAAACTGATCATTACGGGTCACACCATCACCTTTACCCTGCCTGGAGTCGCACCAGGAAAACTTGCCCAAGGGAACGGCTGGCTTGACATCGATACGGGTGCCTATCACCAAAAAAGTGGCTGGTTGACTGGCTTGGATATCACCAACAGTTTGGTTTATCAAGTCAATGTGGCGCGGCGTCGCGTTCGCAAACTACCCTTGAAAGAAGCAGTGACGCAAATCGATCCATCTCAGGTGAGTCGGATGCGCCGCCAGATGCTCAGACCTTAAATCAGAGGGCGAATTTTCGCTTTATAAGCCTGCTGATCCAACCCATCGCCGATATTGGCATCTTCCGGGTCAATGGCACGTTCCAAAGCCTTAATCCGATCCGAGGTTGCCGGATGGGTACTTAAGAAAGTAGGCACCGAATTTGCCCTGAGCAGCTTTTCCATGAAAGCCACCATTCCAGAGGGAGCATAACCTGCCCTAATCATGGTTTGCAGTCCCTTTTGATCTGCCTCGAATTCATCTTGCCGACTGTTCGGACGCCGTAGAGCCAAATCTACGCCAATTTGAACGGCTAGGTTGCGATCCAACCCCGCTGCTGCCGCTACGCCGCGAGCTAGCGCACTTTTCCGCATCTGCTCAATTGCATGACGACCGGCAATATGACCGATTTCGTGACTCATTACACTCGCCAGCTGAGCTTCATTCTCTGCTGCTGTGAGCAAGCCAGTGTTGACGTAGACAAAGCCTCCCATTGTCGCAAAGGCATTGAGACCCTTATCGTTAACGACTTGAAACGTATAAGGAATATCAGGGCGATCGCTCTTCGCCACCAACCGCTGACCAATCTCTTCAACGTAGCGAACGATTTGCGGATTGCGATACAGCCGAATCTCCCGACTGACTAGCTGGTTATTAATTGCCCGACCAATTTGGACTTCCTGTTTATCAGAAATACTCGACAGCTGAATTACCTGAACGCCGCGCAAAATCAAGTCAAACAACGAGATCGCTTGCCCAGACTGAGGCAAACCGACACAAATAAACAGCGCTACCACAGATGAGAGGAACGGATAGAACCAGCGGCTGGAGGAACGACGGGAAAAAAATGACAAGGGGTTCAACTTCATAGCGAATACGAGTAATAATCAAATCGACAGTTGCGATCGGCGACCAGTCTTGACAATTTCAACACTCCCTACCCTGAAAGCAGGCGAGGCAACACCACATTTTTTAAGTCACAATTTCGGATTCTTGTTCTTCTTCCCAAGCATCAGCCCAGCGAAAGAGAATCTATAGAATGCGATCGCTCCGCGTAAATGTGACAACAACTTTCATTAGTCTGAAACAAACAGACGTGATTTGAGAATTCTAAGTTGCAGCTTCAACCACAATCGAGAGATTTTGCGATCGCTCAAGCCTGGGCAGAGCCTCCAACTAAGATCGATCCCCGTACAATACTGATTCGGTACTCCTGAAAATTTAGCCATTTTTCATCACTAGATTCGGTGAATGTCCTGATGAACTGGAGGACAAGTTTACCGAAAATTTAAATAGAATCCTGTGCCCCGATAACCAGATGCAAGCTCAAAGCCTCTCCCTAACGATCGCTCAATTAGTCGAGCAATTATTAACTACGCGCAGAATTACTCGCCATGACCAACAACGGCTGATGGCGGCGCTGTTATCGAAGACGGCTCTCAGCTCCGAAGAGCAGATCCAAGTCAACCGAGTATTTGACAGCCTGAAGCAAGGCTACATCCGGGTCGTAGACTAAGTTAGGCAGTCTTTTCAGGAAGGCTTTACAACCAGCCATCTGCCAGCACTCTCAAGGCGACACTCATGGTACTCTGACAAAAGACTGCCGGATTAAGTATCATCTACCTTGTGATTTGTAGAGTTAGAGGTTACTGAATCTCCCCAGTTTTTTAGCTAGAGCCAGGACAATTCTGCATGAAGATTTTGGATTCTCAAGGTCGCTTATTCGGCAAGGTGAGCATCTTAGATGTGGGTGCTGCCTTAGTGATTCTCTCAGTTATTGTGGGAATCTTCTTTTTTCCCGGCACTTCCGGTTCGGTTGCCCAAGTCGGCATTACCACAAAACCCGTAGAAATGGATTTGATTGTCCGGGGTTTAAATGTACGAGATCCCCAGGCTTTAATCGACCAGTTCCAGAAGGAGAAAAAAACGAATATTATTATCCGCAATCAACCCGCTGGACAGATGGAGATTAAATCCATAAAAATCCTGCCGCGAAGCGTAACCGTCCCGCAACCGGATGGTTCTGTCAAAGCGCTCCCCGATCCTAGACCTGATTCTTTTAGCACCGATATGCTGATGACTTTCGGTACTAAAGCCCAAATCACGAAGGATGGGCCGGTTGTGGGCGGTACCAAACTCAAAATTGGCATTCCAGTAGAACTAGACGGCTCAGGTTATAACTTCAATTCCACAGTCATTGATATCCGGTTCCCAGACTAATCTTGCGGTAGAGAAACCCACTATTTTCTAAAATAATGGGTTTCTCTGACATTTCTAGTTCAGCAAGTCTAAAAATCGCCGGATGAAGCCAATTGTCACCGCAGGCAGTTCCAGTTGGGGCGTCAATCCCACATCATCAAGCGCCTGAAAAACTCGGACAGCTTGCGGATTTAAAGCTGCCAACCGCCTGCCAACTTCCGGACCCGTAAACTCAGACTTTTCCCCCCACATTATGGCAGTAGGTACGTTTAGCTGAGTTATGTAAAGGGATAGATCGAAGCATAAATCTCCCCGAACAAAAGAGAGCGCTGCATATTCCGCATTGGGTTGTTGGGCAGATTGCAGATAAGCGTCTACGATTTCCTGGTAGACGCGGCGTTGCCTTGCAAATTGTCGCTGTTCTAGGAAACTACGAATTCCCCCCTCCGTAGCAACGCCCGTGCTATAGAGCAAGCGATCCAGAATGGGCGTAGCAACGAGTTGGGCAAAGAAGCTACGGGTGTAATTTTCCCCAAAGTCAGACAGACCCGCCGGTGTGGTGAGAATCAGGGACTTAAAGAGATCGGGGCGAGCGATCGCAGCTCTAATTGTAAAAGCAGCCGTGAGAGAAGATGCCACGACGGGTACTGGCTCGTTACAAGTCTGCTCGATGAACTCAATAATTGTGTTGATGTAGTCATCTATCTGGTAATTGCGTGCGGGGTGGTCAGACCGACCCCAACCAATTAGGTCGGGTGCAATCACTCGATAATCGGTTGCAAAAGCTGGATAGACTTTCGACCATTCGTAGGCGGATGACCCACCACCAAAGCCATGTAGGAAAACCAACGTGGGCAGATTCTCTGACATGGCTGCATCCGCCGAGCGCCAAGGTGCCCCCTTGGGGGTGTAGTACACCACTCTTCCCAAGGAAGTGACAATCGATTGCATCTCAAAGCCGGGTGGCTGAATCATGAATAAACCTCATTGTTATCGCCACGAGCGCTCATTGTCGCGAATTGTTGAGTGTTAGAACGTCTGACTACTGGTTGATTCCTAACACCCAGTTTCAATCGGCGATGCTCAGTTGAGCTGGTGACTGATACTATTTTAGATTTTTGCTTTAGACTTTGAACGATGAAACGCTTGCATATAGGTGGTTTCAGAATTTCTCATCGGGTAGCGTCAGACCAAACGATCTAGCAGCAAATGCGCCCAGCCTAACTGGAGCAACGATCCTGTAATTTATCCGCAATTTAAAGGAACGATAAAACAACCGTCTTGAAATTAAAGATTTTGCAAATAGTTATCCCTAAAGGCAGATGTAAATTAAGGTAAAAATACATCAGCAGGTTGATAAGACTTTCCGCTATGCCAATCCAGCCGCTGGTTTTTTTCCGCCAAATTAGAAAAAATCAGAGATAATCCAAACGGTAGGGGGTGAAACCCCTCACCGGGTTTTTGCGTATTTAAGTAACAGGGTGTGTGCGATCGCGATGGCAATCGGTCATCAGCCAATGTTTATGACTGGAACATTTCTTCTAAAACTTCCCTCACAAGAAATTAAAAATGCGGAATTTTTTGCCTGAGGGAAGAAGCATTACTCGGAATCAGATCGTAAAAGACGCCCCATAAGTCAAGGAGGCTGAATGAACAGAGGGGGGATTAGTAGCTTCAGGTCGTCACTCCCAAGTGATAGCTCCGTCAAGTCTGGAGATATCTGCGTCGGAGTAATAAACGGCGATCCAGTTCTTGAAAAAGTACATTCACAGAATGTTATGGCAAAGCAATGCAGTCTTCCGTGGGATGAAATCAGCGACTTTAACGCATCCGCTAACGCATCCGCATCCGCACCAACAATTGAGTCGCTCAGTGGGTCCACCGTTGTCGCTTCTCCTAGCGAGGAGCCGGCTAGCGCTGACTCCGGCTTCCCCTTAAATAAGGGAACCTGCGTTCGCCTCAACATGGAAGACTTGAAATGCTTTGACGTGGTGGAGCGCCAGTTTCAGCAATGGGGTCTCACGTTTAGAAACGCGATCGCTCTCCATCCCTCCAACCCCGCTTTCCCCCCTCGATCTGGCACCACCGTCCTCATGGGTGCCCCTAAAAACGGCTTGATAGAAATTTCCTTTGAGTTTCCGGTTCGCTTTGTCAGCGGCTTTGTCACCAGTTCTCAGCGAACAATTTTATCTGCCTACGACCAGCAAAACCAACTCCTAGGGCGCTCGGAGTTGACAGAGCCAAATCTAGCCGGAACGGATTCCAATATTCCTCCGAACACTCAGCTGAGCGTCGCAGTACCAAATATCTATCGGATCACCTTCTACGCTTTTGATGGCTGTCTGACCGTCGATGACTTGAGCTTTGGTTTGTGAGCGGTTATCGGTCATGGGTTCGTAGTCATTGGTCAACTTGCTAAAACGAAGGACGAATGACTACGGGCTACGAGCTTAGGACTAAAAGGTATTACGATAGTTAACTCGTTAGGTATAATCTATCTGACTTAAGCAGGAAACTTTCGTGGCACAGGCGTCGTCTTGGCGACAACAACTCGTAAACCAGATCCAATTGGCTCTGTCGCAGAAACAATTAAAAATGCCAGTCCTCAAGCTGTTTCCCCGGCACCCAGGTCAGGGATCGGGCAGCTGGCTGGTGGTGAGCGCCGTTGTGGTGGTGATGCTGTTCTGGAACTGGAAGCTCCTACTGGCTACCGGCGCTGGTGTGTTGGTAATGTTGCTGGTTTACCTGATGCAGGAGTGGGACTGGCAAGTACACTGGTCGAGCCTGCAACGGTTTTTTAGTGGTTCCAACCGGCAATTAACGCTTGCCGTTGGCAGTGGCGGCATTGCTAGCCTCAGCACCTATATGGCAGTTTCCATCTGGGTAGACTCTGACAGTCCCTGGATTGCTGCTGGTGCAATTCTTCAAGGTCTGGGCACTCTGGCAACCCTAATCCTCTTGGTCTGGCAAATTATTAGCCGTCAACTGAATCGGGATGAAGCTAACCTGAACCATTGGTTAACGGAGCTGACGCAGGTAGACCCCCTGAAGCGTCTGATTGCGGTTCGCCGACTTTGTGCCTTAGTCACAGAGGCTCGGTTAGAGCGGGAGCATCGACGTAGTGTTGCCGAATACTTTCGGCTGATGCTGAATCAAGAACCGGAAGCGGCGATCCGAGATGCGGTTCTCGATGGTCTGCAAGCATTGGAGAGTAACCAGCCGTTAATTAAGGGTAGTCAACCGTTAAAGACACCTGTTGTTTTGAAACGCTCTGTGGCTAAAGTCCGCAGGAAGAATTAAGCAGGGGGCAGCGGAGCCGAGAGACAGGGAAGCGATCGCCCCCCGCCTTAATTTTTGCTTATTAATATCTCTTTTAATTCTCAAACTTGGGTTCCGCTTTCTCCACAGAGGAATCATTGACTCCTAGCGTCAGCTCTAAAGGCGTTTGGGAAGGATATGCCTTGACAACCTCTCGATAGACATCGTAATTCGTCGGCAAGGTAACACTCTGCCCGTTGCTGCGATAAGTAATTTGGTAATTCACATCTCGCAAAATCTCTGGCTGGCTTGCCTTTTCGGCAGGTTGCAGCCGCTGTTCAATTTCATCAAGCGTGGGTCGTGGTGGCAGTGCAGACCACCAAAGTTCCCGTTCGTCGGGGCCAATTACCGCGCCTTCTGGCTTCTCCCCATTGCGGTTGAGTAAGGAAGTAGAGCCAAAAGTTTCGATTCGCTCTTGATTGCGACCCGGATTAGTCGAGTAACCGACTTTCCAAGTTAAAGTTGTCCGGGCGGTTGCTTCATACTGGTTAGTGGTTACGGTGCTGCACCCAGAGAGAGCAAATAAAAGAGAAGCTCCCGCCAGTATGGCAAAACATGGGCTTTGTTGTTTAAATTGACCTTTGAGACTCACCGTCTGTTGACACCCATTAGAAAAACGACATCAAAGAGCAAATGCAGCTAGCTCCGCTATTTCCTATTGTGTACCGAATTCTTCAGCCTGCCTTTCCCCGTTGTCTGTGGTCGGGTACTGGAAATTCACGAGCGATCGCTCTCACGTTTGATGATGGCCCCCATCCCCAATACACTCCCGAACTCTTGAAAGTGCTAGACCACTACGGCATACCCGCCAGTTTTTTTTGGCTGGGTGTTTGCGTTAACCGCGCACCAGCGACTGCGAAAGAAGTCTACCGGCGGGGTCACTGGCTTGGCCTACATGGGTACGACCATCGCGCTTTTCCCAAGCTGAGTCCAGCTGACCTCAAACAAAGTATGGAACAGACACAGCAGGCGATCCAACACGCCTGTCAACTCGATCCACGATTTATTCGTGACGTTCGACCCCCCAATGGTTTGTTTACACCCCAGACCTTAGATTTATTGCAGCAGTGGAACTATCGACCTGTCATGTGGAGCGTGGTGCCGGAAGACTGGGTACAGCCTGGGGTTAGCGTCGTCGTACAGCGAGTTTTGCGGCAAGTCCAAAATGGTTCGGTCATTGTTTTGCATGATGGCTATTATGGAGGTCAAGATGTGGCTGAAACGACCGCCCAGTTAGTGCCTAAACTATTGCAGCAAGGATATCAATTTGTTACCATCGATGCGCTGTGGCAGCAAAGTCAGTTGACCTCTTTAACCTAAATACGAAATATATTGATGTTTTCTCTGTCACATTTTGGCTCTTGTTGATTAGAATGACGGAATAGAATTCAGCCATTTGTCGCAACCCATCGCCCATCAAGCGTCAGTAGGATAGAGTTGCATTTAAGCAAAATGCGAAATCAAGCAATATTTTCTCTAGTTTTGCCTAAACGTTCATTACTGCTTAGTGCTACTCTCCCCAAACCTTTGACGCTTAACTATAGGCTATTTATAGAAAGACAGCGCTCAACTGGCTGGAGGCATCACCAAATCAACCAGCGAGTGTTGCTGGTAAATCCTGTACAAGCTAGTTGAAGGAGATGAGATCGGAGTGGGTGCATCAATTCCAATCGGATTATCCATTGGGAAAAGCCGCCTTGACATTAACTTCATATTTGAAGGTTTAAATAAACCAAAAGCGTGCAAGTTTTGTGAGAAAGGCTACAATCGGAAAGGTTTTGAACACTACCAGCATTAACACCTATTTCAACGCGGTTATCGAACGCTGGCGTTGCACGCAAGCGCATTCTCTCTTTTCTCTCATTGAGCCAGTCAGCAAGCGTTGAAAGCTGGCAAGGTAAACGACTGGCTAACTTGTTTTGTAGATTAACTAACACCATCTTCTGGTCTTTAACTGAAGGAGCATGAGGAATTCGGCATGACCCAGGCCAACGACGTACTCGAAATCATCACTCCGCCTGAGAGCGAGTTGGATCTCTTAATTGATGAAGACGCGGATCAAGACGACTTTGTAGACGTAACGCCCGATGAAGACGAAGGTAAGCCTGGTAAGGTCAGTAGATCCCGTCGTCGGGTGCAAACGAAAAAGAAACACTACACTGAGGATTCGATTCGTCTCTATTTACAAGAAATTGGTCGGATTCGTCTCTTAAGAGCCGATGAAGAAATTGAACTCGCACGCAAGATAGCCGACTTACTAGAATTAGAGCGTTTGCGCGAGCAACTGATCGAAAATCTGGAGCGGGAACCGCAGGATATAGAGTGGGCTGAGGGAGTGCTGAAATCTGAGCGAGTCTGGGAACAACTCGCTACTCAGCTAGGGCGAGAACCGCAACAAGAAGAGTGGTCTAAAGAGGTGAAGAAGCGCCTACCAGCGTTCCGACATCGCCTCTATGTAGGTCGCCGCGCTAAAGACAAAATGGTGCAGTCAAACCTGCGTTTGGTGGTTTCGATTGCCAAAAAATATATGAATCGCGGCTTATCCTTCCAAGACTTGATTCAGGAAGGCAGTCTAGGCTTGATTCGAGCCGCTGAAAAATTTGACCACGAAAAAGGTTACAAATTCTCCACGTATGCGACGTGGTGGATTCGTCAGGCAATTACGAGAGCGATCGCGGATCAATCTCGCACCATTCGACTACCCGTTCACCTGTACGAAACCATTTCTCGGATCAAGAAAACAACGAAGCTTCTATCTCAAGAAATGGGTCGCAAACCCACTGAAGAAGAAATCGCTACTCGTATGGAAATGACCATCGAGAAACTGCGATTCATTGCTAAATCAGCTCAGTTACCCATTTCTCTAGAAACTCCCATCGGTAAAGAAGAAGACTCCCGTCTGGGTGACTTCATCGAAGCAGATGGTGAAACCCCCGAAGATCAAGTTTCTAAAAACCTCCTCCGGGAAGACCTAGAAAGCGTCCTCGACACCCTCAGCCCCCGCGAACGGGATGTGCTGCGTCTGCGCTACGGTTTGGATGATGGACGCATGAAAACTCTTGAAGAAATCGGTCAAATCTTCAACGTTACCCGCGAACGGATTCGTCAAATTGAAGCGAAAGCTCTCCGCAAGTTGCGGCATCCCAATCGCAACAGTATTCTCAAAGAATACATTCGCTAGACAATCCTTTTTAGCGAGATAAATAATAGTAGGGGCGGGTTTCTTTACCTGCCCCTACTATTATTTGGGAAACAAAAAAACCGGGAGTTCCTAGATAAACTCCCAGCGAGCTTTTGAAATTGACCAAATTTATAAAACTGAAATATATTACATCAGACCCCAAAAATGAAGCACGCCTTGACCCGTGGTGAGTTCAATCATCATGGCAAGGCAATGAAAAAGCTGATCATTGCTAGACGCCCATTCCAATTTTCAGCTTGGGGCGTAAAGCCAATCTTGGTTGCATCGTTGCGGTCTTGAGTTTGCATAGTCTTAACTCTGTAAAATAAACTTTTGTTACCATCAGTAAAACAATGTAAATAAAGAATTGTAAACGTGCAACAATCTGCTTCGCGAGGCAGAGGAATTTTAGCTTTGGTGCGAAAATAAAAAGCACTTGGGCTGGATTTCTGACACTCTCTTCGTTTTGCCGGGGACGACCCCCAGCACCCCTCTCTTTAGGAGAATGATATGTTGCTAAACGCCTCACAACCGCTAAGCGATCGCCTAGACGATTACTACCACCAGATCAAGGCTGTCATTCTCAACCGTCAAAATCCGATTACGGGTCTGTTGCCCGCCAGTACTGCAATTAACGCCCACGGCGACTACACCGATGCCTGGGTACGCGACAACGTTTACAGCATTCTCGCCGTTTGGGGATTGGCGCTAGCTTACCGCAAAGTCGATGAAGATAAGGGGCGCACCTACGAGCTAGAACAAAGCGTCGTCAAGCTGATGCGGGGGCTGTTGTTCTGTATGATGCGACAGAGCCACAAAGTTGAGCAATTTAAACAAAGCCAATCCCTCCTAGACTGCCTGCACGCCAAATACAACACCACCAGCGGTGATGTCGTAGTCGGCGATGACGCTTGGGGACACTTGCAGTTGGATGCCACCTCGCTATTTCTGCTGATGCTGGCTCAGATGACGGCATCGGGGTTACATATCATCTACGCCATTGACGAAGTCAACTTTGTCCAAAATCTGGTCTATTACATTGGCAGAACTTACCGAACCCCCGATTATGGGATTTGGGAGCGAGGAAATAAGATAAACCGGGGGAATCCAGAACTAAATGCCAGTTCGGTCGGGATGGCAAAAGCCGCTTTAGAAGCAATTAGCGGACTGGATTTATTTGGAGTGCGAGGTTCTCAGGCTTCTGTAATTCACGTGCTGCCGGATGAAATTGCTCGCGCCCGCATGACCCTGAAATCCCTGTTACCAAGAGAATCTAGCTCCAAAGAAGTGGATGCGGCTAGCTTAAGCGTCATTAGTTTCCCAGCCTTTGCGGTGGAAAATATGGAGCTGATGGAACGCACTCGACAGAAAATCATCGACAAGCTGGAGGGACGCTACGGCTGCAAACGCTTTTTGCGAGATGGACACCAAACTGTTTTGGAAGATACCAGCCGCTTGCACTACGAACCTTGGGAGTTGCAGCAATTTGAGCATATTGAGTGCGAATGGCCTTTATTTTTTACCTACCTGGTTCTGGATGGCTTGTTTCGAGGAGATGTCGAACAAGTTAAGGACTACCAAGAGTGTCTGGAGTTTCTGCTGATTGAGCAGGACGGTTTGCGGCTGCTACCGGAGCTTTATTATGTCCCGGCGGAAAAGATTGAGGCGGAGAGACTGAACCCCCACACCCAAACGCGCCTGCCGAATGAAAATATCCCCTTGGTGTGGGCGCAAAGCTTGTACCTGCTAGGAGAAATGCTGAGTGAAAAGTTAATCGCGGTGGGAGATATTGACCCGCTGGGACGGCACCTTAGTGTCGGTCGGGAAGGAAACCCGATGGTACAAATTGCGCTGCTGGCAGAAGATGAAAAGTTACAGGCTGAATTAGCAGTTCACGGCATTGCAACGCAGACGCCGCAACAACTGGAGCCGATTCAGGTGCGTCAAGCAACAGAACTTTCGGCGGTTTATACCCAAATTGGGCGGAACGATAAGCTGGGACTCACGGGCAGACCCGTGCGCCGGTTGCGGACTTTAACAACATCGAGGATTTTTCGCATCCGGAGCGAGACGATTGTCTTCTTACCGTCATTTTTGGATCAACAGCAGTTTTACCTGACCCTTGACTACCATTTCTTAGTTGCTGAAATTCAGAGCGAACTTGCTTATATTCAGCGCAATTGGTTTGAGCTAGGGCGTCCTACTATGACGTTGTTGCTGACCCACGCAATGCTGGAAACCGGCTCAGAGGCGCTTCTGGAACTGATGCAGGAGCTAAAAGATGGTTTATGCAATGGGGTTCGAGTGAAATTGGGGCGGCTCAATCAGCTGATGCTGACGTCTGGGACACAACGAATTGATTTTCTACACGACTTTGAGTTTACCCAATCGCCGGTTCAAGATGCCGCGACGCGGCGGTACTACCTGACCAGCCATCCCGATAAAAATTGGCCACTGGGTAATACTCAAGAATTTATGCTGGAGTGCGAAACCAATTTGGGGTTATTGCTCTCTAGCCTGCGGGAGTCGGAAAACATCTACGAACAAATCGAGTTGTTGCATACCTTAGTGCGGTTGCAGGGATTGGATTTTGATACCGGCTTTGGAGGGCCGGAACAGCGAGTGACAGTGGCGGATTTGCTGGATGAAGTTTACACCAAGGCAGGCACCAGCGAAGCGTCCCCCCACTGGACGGTGGTACGTCATGCGGCTGGGTTACTGAATAAGGTTGATATTGGCTTGTCGGATGCGGTGACGGATATCCTAGTACGGGGCAAGCAGATTACGGTGGGCAAGGCGTATACTGAGGCGTCGCTGATGGCACGCCCGATGTCTTATACAGAAATTATGGACAAGATCCGCGAGTTCTGTGGAGAGGATATTCGCGATCGCGTCTTCACTCAAGAAATCCTAATTTACCTAGGTCTGCTGATCAAGGGGGAACCTCAGCTATTTGATGGTTTGCTGACGCTGCGGGTGGGATATTTGATCCTGCTGTTGACTAGCGAATTAGCGCACGAGTTGCGCCTGACTCAGGATGAAGCTTACGAACACTTGATGCAGTTAAGTCCTTTTGAAGTGAGAATGCGGCTGCGCCAAGTATTGGCTGGGTATGAGGGGATGAATCAAGTGCTGCGTCAGCAAGAATCCTTACACGTCAAACAGCAGGAACAGGAGATTGAGTGGGTGGTGCCGGTGGAACCCGATGAGGAAGAGGCACCCACTGCTGGGGGTTGGTTGCGACAGCGACAACTAGATGGGGCACTCAATCGAGTACCGAAAGATTTTTATCCCAGCGTTTGGAGATTGCTGAAACACTGCAAAGGTGTAGTAATTGGGGATAAGCTAGAGCGTCGCAATCGTTTGGATAGCCATTTGATTTTGTCAGAAATGACGCCAGGGGAAAAGAATTTTGCTCTGCGAATCGAGCATTTACTCAATAAAATACAGGCACCGGAATACCGAAAGGTAAATATTGAGGCATTAATGGAATTGGCAGCGATCGCTCAAGCGAATCCAGAGTTACAAGTAGAAGAATATATTGTGCTAGATGTGCTAATTGGTCATGCCGTACGCTTGGCTTGGTTGGACAAATTTCCAGAACGAGCAGATCGCTATGACGAGTACAAAGCCGCCGCATGGCGTGCTTTTTACGACACTTCTCCCAGAGATTGTGCGAGTTCTATTGTCAAGGCGTTCCGCTTCCTGACTCAATTTGGGCAACGCAGTGCTGCTTAAAGTTGCTTAGATTGAATATTTGAAACGCAAAGGTACGCTAAGGAAAACGCAAAGGTACGCGAAGTTAGATTGATTTCTCTCCGTATCTTTGTGTAAAAAGTAGATATTAGCGTTGAAGTTATATGCTTAATTTTTTTTGCTAATTTAATATTATCGAAGTTAGGAAAGGCAGGCGATTGAGAAGATAGCTACTATAGTAAAATTTTACCCCTAGCTACGCTTACCGACTAGCAACGTTTGGGTGAGTTGCCAGAATAGCATTGGCAAAAGATTGAGTTAATTTATGTTTCAAGCTACTCGTCGGCGATTAGCTATTTGGTACACGGCTGTTACAGCGGTACTGCTACTGCTATTTGCTACTGGGGTTTATTTGTATGTCCGCAACACGCTGATTGAGCGCGTGGATGACACGCTCAATCATGTAGTGGAAGTGGTGCAGCGATCGCTCGTGATTGAAACCGCCCCGAATGGCAGTTCATCCGTCAACGTCGAAGCCAGTTTTCGCAACGATGCAGAAGCCGCTGAAGACGACCACATCGACCTAGAGTGGTTTAGCCCCACAGGTGAATTACTCTGGTCAACTCTCTCCGAACCTTTAGATATTCCCATCCATCTCAACCGCACTGGTGAAACCGTGCCGGTCGTTCGGGCTTCCTGGCAAGGGATATTAGACTCGGAATTTTGGTCTTCGACCAGGGAGGCAACGAAGGACTCCAAGCTGCTTTTGCGACAGGTGACGCAACGAGTGCAAATGGGGCGTCAGGTACTAGGATATCTGCGGGTCAGCCATCCTTGGTTTGAGGTTGCCAAACCGACTCGCTTGTTGATGGTTGATTTGATTTTTGGCACCGGACTAATGTTGATTTCTGTGGCGACTAGCGGCTGGTGGCTCTCCGGTTTGGCGATGGAACCCGTGAGAGAGTCCTACCAACGGCTTAAACAATTCACCGCTGACGCCTCCCACGAACTGCGGAACCCGATTGCCATGATTCAAACGAATGTGCAGGTGGCGCTGGACGATCCCGACCTGATAGCGGCATCTGGGGCGGCACCTATCCATTACCGACAACAGCTGAAGGTTGTAGAACGGCTAACCAGGCGTTTAGGGCGTTTGGTGGACGATCTGCTATTTCTGGCGCGGCAGGATAGTGGCATGAAACAACGCACTTGGGTTCAAGTTCACCTTGATGCCTTGTTGATGGAGGTGATTGAAGAACAACAGCTAGTCGCTGCGGAGAAAGGTGTCAAGCTATCTCTCGATTTTGGATTGCCAATTTTAAATATGGGAATGATTGAGGAAGAAAATCTCCCCTCTCAAATCCCAAATCCCAAATTTGAAGAGGATGCCTTTGCTATTGAAGGTGACTGGGATCAGCTGGCGCGTCTCTTCACAAATCTGGTTAGTAACGCCCTGCAATACACTCCAGCAGGGGGTAAAGTTGATGTGACATTGCAATGGGTCGATACCATGAATCGCCTCGCCACGAAACGCCACGGGATGCCCCATCTGCAAGTCAGAGTCAGCGACACTGGCATCGGCATTCCAGAGCCGGCACTGCCCCACATTTTCGACCGATTCTATCGAGTCGATCCAGCCAGAACTCATATCGCGGGAAATACAACGGTAACGGGATCTGGATTAGGGTTAGCGATCGCGCAAGCAATTGTTGAAACGCACCAAGGTCACATCCAGATTGAAAGCATTCTCCATCAAGGTACAACCGTTACCGTCACTTTACCGGCAGCCACAGAAGAATATTAGGAAGGACAAATTCATTCATCTTTCATCCCTCTTCCTTCATCCTTCCGAAGACTCTACTTTAGAAATGCTTCCCCTGGCAGATGCAGGGATCAAGCTTGACCTACTAATTTCTTGAATAGCGGCTAAGGCAATTTAGCCAAATTTAGACCCAAAAGTGGTTTTGAGACTCTCTTTGAGTTTCAATTGCTCTACTCGTTATATACGAGTCATTTCTTATGGAAAGTTTAGGGCAAAGCGCCACGTTTACTAAATCCAACATTCAAAATATAAGGAGATTCTGATGACAATACCCTTAAGAGAAGATGTTGCCTACATTTTACTCAAAAAAATTCACGAAGGTGACAGCGAACCGGGTAAGCATGAAGTAGCCTTCACGGCGGCAGACTTCGCTGGTAGACAAGTCACAGAAACCGACCTGATGGGGCACTTAGATTATTTAAATCAAAAGCAGTATATCGATGCTGAATTTACTGGCAATGCTTACGCTAATCAGGAAGATACCACGGATGTCGTTAATCCGAAAGAGTTCGACTTCCGCATTGCCAATTCCTACGATCCCTCTGATGGTTTAGCACCTCATCTAATTAAATTTAAAAGTGCCAGACTGACCGAAAAAGGGCAACGCCTGTTGGAAAAAATGGAGGAAAACCCGCCAGCAGCTCTTAAGGAAGGTCCTGTGGTTCCCATTGCCACAAAAGATATGCCCTTCCTAGAGAAAGTGATGTTCAGGGGCGAACTGGAAGATATCTTTGATGCTAGAGATATCAGTGAGGTTGTGTTCCGTACCATGCGGGATATGATGACGAATGAAGCCGCCGATCGGGTGACTTCTGAACTGCATGAACCAGTAGAACCGACAGAAGATAAGGCGCTGCAAAACGAAATTGCTGACTTGTGGCAGGATACCAATCCAATTGTCCATTTCCTTAGCCGGATTCGTCCTCCCCTGATCATTAAGGCTGATACTTTTCTATTCCGGATTCGCCAAGAAGCAGGTTTGCCGCAAGGGGTAGAACCAGAAATGGCAATTAAGGCTGTGTTCTCGGCGACAAAAGATGAATTGTCCGAAGAACGGATTCAGGAAATTGCTGGCTTCTTACCCGACAAAATTAGAGAACTCTGGGAGCAAGCCTAACTTTTTGAAAAAGGCAAAAGTAAAAAGAGCAAATTCTTTACTTTCGCCTTTTACTGACTAGAATTTAAATCTTTTTTTGCTGCCCGACGAGTACCAAATTGCTGAAGTCGGGCAGTATAAATGCTTTTAAAAAACTGAATTAAAGGAGAATCAATAATGATTCACAAACATCAGCCAATCAAAAAAACATTAGCGTTAGCAGGCGCGATTTGTGGGAGTTTGCTCTTTGGCTTACCAGCGCTGGCTCAGATGAACTCGGCTCCAGGGGAGATCGACCAACCGCGCGATACTCGCGATCGCCTGATGCAACCCCCCGCTAGTGGAGAGGGCATGATGCAACCCCCCGCTAGTGGAGAGGGCATGATGCAACCACCCGCAAGTGGCGATCGCATGATGCAACCACCTGCCAGTGGCGATCGCATAATGCAAAATAACTCCACTCCCAGCAATGTCAACCAATTGCAGAATAACGCTCAGGGTGCTTCGCCGCTAAATCCTTGTCCTAGCATTTTCTACGAATCTAGATACATTCAAGCGGGCATTCGTCCTCCCGCAGGTTGCCCAGCCGCTCCGCCACTCCAGCCAGGTTCCGCGACTGAGACAACATCCCCAGCGCCGCCAAGACCGGGCGCTGAGACGGCACCGCCGACACAACCGGGTGCTGTGATTCAAGCACCAGCCCCGGAACAGCTACAATCTCCCGCTTCTAACGTGATGCCCATGAACGGGATGGTGAATGTCAGGCTGATTAACCAAACCGGCGATCCCATTACTTACCAGGTGCTGGGCGATACCAATCAGAGAAGACTACCGGGTAGAGATAATATTAACGTGAGTTCGGGATAAAAAAGGGCGGAGCAGATACGCTGAAAGTGCTGAGTTCTCAAGTATCTACCCGCCCATGCTTAGTTTAGAAGCTTTGTTTTGCCACGTCGATGATT
>NZ_JAMPKE010000024.1:0-85227 GCF_039961955.1 Trichocoleus sp. DQ-A1 | reverse complement strand
TAAAATCCCTCAGGCTGATTGGAATCGATATCTCAATGAAACTGCCATTACTATTAATGATAGCAAGGGACAAATATCCAATCTGTCCCTAAAAGTACTGGCTGGAGGAGGTGCTTATTTAGCCGTTAAACCTTTGGTTGCACCGCTTGTATTAAAAGTTAGTAGTAAGGTAGTTGCTAAGTTGGCTAGTAAGGTTGGTGCAAAAATTGCCACTAAAACTGGTGCAAGTCTAGCTGGTAAATTAGGGGCAGGGCTTTTAGATTGCACTGTAGGCGTAGGTATAGTTATGTGGGATGTATGGGACGCTAACCGCACTGCCAGTGTGGAAAAGCCAATTTTACATAACAATATTGCTGATTACTTGAAAGAAGTAAAAAATTCCCTTCTCAACAATAGTGAGAAGGGGATTATGACAGTAGTTGACCAAATACAAAGCAAAATTATGCAATCTACCTATAGCATTCCTAAATGATTCGTGAAGGCGAGATACCTGACTTCTTTAATAAGTCGGGTATCTGAACCACTAGCATCTCACAAGTCCAATAGGATTTCTATAGTTCCATTCCTCAACTTTAAAGACTAGCGATGAGAATTATGTTTCGCAATGGATTGGTCAAGCTACTTCTTTGCCTGACGCTCACTATTACCCTCATTTTAGGGGCAACGATTCCAGCGCTTGGAAAAATTTCTCCCGCTTATGCAGCAGATGTGTTGACAAAGCGCGGAGAAAGTTATTCCAAGTTGACATCAATTGATTCGTCAACTAACTGGTCACAACTTGACCAGTATCTGCTCAATGCAGTTAGAAGCGCACATGATAGCACCGAAGAGTTTGCGGCTTCTGAATTAGATGATTGGGTAAATGATTTAATGAAAAAGGTTGATGATAAATTTTTAAATTGGTATTTTAGCTACATCAACCAGAAAGGGATGGAGTTTGGCATCCCTTTTGCTTGGTTAGCCTTCGGTGGAGATTATTCCCTCAATTTTTTTAGGAAAGAGACTGAAAAAAAGTTAAATCCTAATCAGGCTTTGCAACAGAAAATGATTGAAGATTTTCAAAATAAATTTTCTGAACTTGTCTTAAGTCCAGAACAAGCCCAAGAATCACTAGAAAAATTGGCAGTAAGGGTGGGTCGAAACTATGCCTCCGCGTTAGGTATGAAATTAGCCACAATCAAAAATACTTATAAAATTCCTGATGGTGATTGGGAAAGATACTTAAACGATCTGGCGACAGTAGCCTATGAAACGGGAAACAGTAAATCTAGCCTTTCTCCAGAAAGTCTAACAAGTAATCTGACAACTGATTTACTAATATTCACTACAGCAGGCATAGGAGGTAAAGTTGCTCTAAACTTTGCAGCGAAAGCTGCTGCCAAGATAGCAGCAAAAGCTGGTGGAGCAGTTGTGGCTAAAGTTGGCGCTCAACTGGTAGATCCAATCCTAGCGGTAGGCATTTTAGTTTGGGATACATGGGATTACCGTCGAATGGTGGACGAATCTCGCCCCGTCCTACATCAAAATATTTTGAGTTACTTAAATGAAGTTAAATGGTCAATTCTTGAAGCTCCTGAAAACAGCATCATGACAGCGATTGAAGGAGTAGAAAGCAAAATTACAACTGAGTTAGAACTTCGATTAGCTTCTTAATGTATTTTTTTTAACTCAACTACTTTAAAAGCTCGAAAGTGGAAATAAGTAAAAAATTCTCAGCTCAAATAGAGTTCTATCTTATAGGATGATGCAACTAGAAGACTTAACCAAGGGAGCCACAGTTAAGGGAATCTTACCTAACGGGCTAGTAACAGTTGTTGATGTCAAATGGTTTGGTTCTGATGTTATTGAACTGACTTATAAGGAAGCCAGCGGTCGCCCAGGCAACGAATTGTTGTACCGCGATCGCGAACCAACACTGGAAATCGTTACCCAAGACCGTCCCTGGAGCTTTAGCGCCGATGGTTCCTTACTGCGTCTAGTCTCAGAAGCCCACCGTATCCGACTCGCCCATCTATTCGACCCCATGCTGGCGGTTCATACCTCCCTGGTCGAACCGCTTCCTCACCAAATCACCGCCGTATACGGGGAAATGTTACCCCGCCAACCCTTGCGTTTCCTACTGGCTGATGACCCTGGTGCTGGTAAAACTATCATGGCGGGGTTGCTGATTGCCGAACTCTTAATTAGAGGCGACCTCAATCGTTGTCTTATTGTCTGCCCTGGTAGTCTGGCAGCACAATGGCAAGACGAGTTATATCAGCGCTTTCATCTCCCTTTTGAAATCCTAACTAACGACCGGATTGAAGCCGCCCGTAGTGGTAACGCTTTGGCAGAAATACCTCTGGCGATCGCTCGACTTGACAAGTTAAGTCGCAATGACGATCTGCAAGCCAAGTTAGCACAAACCGATTGGGACTTAGTGGTATGCGATGAAGCCCACAAAATGTCCGCTTCTTTCTTTGGGGGAGAAATTAGAGAAACTAAACGCTATAAGTTGGGTAAATTACTCTCCAGCCTTACCCGTCACTTCCTGCTAATGACCGCTACACCCCATAACGGCAAGGAAGAAGACTTTCAACTATTCATGGCGCTACTCGATGGCGATCGCTTTGAGGGCAAATTCCGCGATGGCGTTCACGTCGTAGATACTTCTGACTTGATGCGACGGCTGGTGAAAGAAGATTTGCTCAAGTTTGACGGTACACCCCTATTTCCAGAACGCCGTGCTGACACCGTTGGGTACAAACTTTCCCACTTGGAAGCAGTCCTTTACAAACAAGTGACCGAGTACGTTCGTGAAGAATTTAATCGCGCCGATGCTTTAGAAAGTAACGGGCGTAAAGGTACAATCGGGTTTGCTCTGACAATTTTGCAACGCCGCTTAGCGTCTTCACCTGAAGCCATTTACCAATCGCTACTCCGACGGCGGGAACGGTTGCAAAAACGCCTGAAAGAAGAGGAATTACTTAAACGGGGAAATGATGCCCCTATTGATTTAGGAACTGTTGTAGGGGCAACCTTTGTTGACGACCCTGATGAGCTTGATTTTGACGATGATACGCCTAGCGAAGAACGAGAAGCAACAGAAGAAGTTGTTGTTGACCAAGCATCAGCTGCCCGAACCATTGCCGAACTCAAAGTGGAAATTGCCGTTCTCCACAAATTAGAACAACTTGCTTTGCAAGTGCGCCGCAGTGGTACCGATAAGAAATGGGAAGAACTGTCTCAATTGCTACAGAACGAAGCCGAATTATTTGATGCAAAAGGTCATCGGCGCAAACTGGTTATCTTCACCGAACATCGCGACACCCTCAACTACCTGGCAGAACGGATACGCACCTTGCTTGGACGGGTAGAAGCGGTCGTAATTATTCACGGGGGAATAGGACGCGAGGAACGGCGCAAAGCCCAAGAAGCTTTTACTCAAGACCCGGACGTGCAGGTGCTGCTGGCGACGGATGCAGCAGGGGAAGGGATTAACTTGCAACGCGCCCATCTGATGGTCAATTATGACCTGCCCTGGAATCCCAACCGCTTGGAACAGCGTTTTGGTCGTATCCACCGGATTGGGCAAACCGAAGTCTGTCACCTGTGGAACCTGGTAGCGGAAGAAACCCGTGAAGGGGAGGTGTACCTGGCACTCCTCAAGAAGCTGGAGATAGAACAGAAAGCGTTGGGCGGCAAAGTCTTTGATGTCCTGGGGAAAGCGATCGACGGGACACAACTGCGAGAGTTATTAATTGAAGCGATTCGTTACGGCGACAGTCTGGAAGTCAGAGAACGGCTGAACCAGGTTGTCAACAGTCAGCTCGATCGCCAGCGCTTACAGCAGCTATTGGAAGATAAAGCCTTGGCGCGGCACGCGATGGATATCTCGAAAGTCCGCCAAATTCGGGAAGAGATGGAACGTGCCGAGGCGAGGAAGTTGCAGCCGCACTTCATTGCGTCTTTCTTTCTGCAAGCTTTTGAGCAGTTAGGGGGGGCTGTGCGCGATCGCGAACCCAATCGCTATGAAATCACTCACGTTCCCGCAATCGTTCGCAACCGAGGTCGTCAGGTCGGTACCAGAGAACCAATCCTTACCCGCTACGAACGCATTTGTTTTGACAAACAGTTGATTAGCATTCCCGGTAAGCCTCTGGCTGCTTTCATCTGTCCGGGTCATCCCCTACTGGATGCCACTCTTGACTTAGTTCTGGAACGTCACCGGGATGTCCTGAAACAAGGTAGCGTTCTGGTGGATGAAAATGACCCCAGCGAACAAGTCCGCGCCTTAGTATACCTGGAACATTCTATTCAAGATGCTCGAACTGATGCTGCTGGCAATCGGCGGGTGGTGTCGCGGCGAATGCAGTATGTAGAGATTGCGCCCTCACCTTTACACCCTAATCCCCCAACCACTTCTCCCTTGATGGTAGAAGTGGAGAAAACAGTATTCTTACCTCCCTCTCCCAATTTAGGAGAGGGGCAGGGGGTGACGGTTCAGAACGCTGGATATGCACCTTATCTCGACTACCGACCCCTGACAGAAGAAGAACTTACCCTGATTGAGGCAATATTGAAGCAGTCTTGGCTGCAAGCAGATATTGAGTCCCAAGCAGCAGGATACGCGATCGCGCACCTCGTTCCCCAGCACCTCCAAGAGATCAAACAGCACAAGGAAGAACTCATCGACAAAACTGTGGCTGCTGTCAAAGACCGACTGACCAAAGAAATTAACTATTGGGATCATCGGGCAGAAGATTTGAAGCTGCAAGAACAGGCGGGGAAAGTCAATGCCAAGATTAATTCTGCCAAAGCTAGGGCAAGGGCAGATGACCTGCAAGCACGGCTCTCGAAGCGAATGGAACAGTTGGCGCAAGAACGCCGTCTCTCCCCCTTGCCGCCTGTGGTGGTGGGGGGAGCATTGGTTGTACCTATGGGGTTGTTGCAACGACTCCAAGGGAAGCGTCAGTCAGTTGTGGATGCCTTTGCTAAGGAGACGAAGCGGGTGGAACTGCTGGCGATGGACGCGGTGATGGCAGCAGAGCGAAAACTGGGTTACGAACCCATTGATGTGAGTCACCAAAAGTGTGGTTATGATATTGAGTCGCGCATTCCTGGCACGGGACGGCTGCGGTTTATTGAAGTCAAGGGGCGAATTGAAGGGGCGGATACGGTGACGGTGACCAAGAATGAGATTCTCACCGCCTTAAATAAACCAGAGGATTTTATCCTGGCGTTGGTGCGAGTGCCAAAATCGGAGGAGTTTACCGAGGGGGATGTTTGGAAGGTTAAAGCCAAGCAGGGGACTTACAACGTTGGCGATAATGGGTGTGTGGTGCGCTATGTGCGGGAACCATTCCAAAAGGAGCCTGATTTTGGGGTGACAAGTGTCAATTATGGTTGGCAGGAACTGTGGGCTAAAGGAACAAAAGTAGTTTAGATTTTGGATTTTAGATTAAGGCGTTTTTGGAGGATTAGTCATTTTCTGCAATTGTTACATGAACGTATTTAAGTTGATAGAGAGCATCTTGACAAATTGCCAACGGTGCTGTTTTTCCATAACTCCACATCTTTCTAGCAAAACCGACTCCAAAAGGGGCTTTTGGGAGCGCTTCTTCTTCAGAACGAAACATAGCAAAATAAGGGTCTTCTGAGTTCTCGAAGTTCCAAATAACAAGTTCCAGCGCTGCCCTGATGTCGGTTGAGTAGGGGCGTAGAGGGATATCAAACCGTTCAGATACAAGGCGGTCTAAATCAGCGAGTGAGTTAAGCTCAATGTGTTCGATACCATACTGGTCAAATGTCCCTTGCATAAGTTAAGTTCTTCCTTTAAAAATTATGCAATTAACCCTTGAACAAATTATCGTACAGCCTGGTCAACAATTACTGTTAAAAAATATTAGCTGGCAGCAGTTTGAAACAATTTTAGAGGAATTGGGAGAAAGTCGGGCAGCGAGACTTTCTTATAGTAATGGTTTATTAGAAATAATGGTTCCTTTACCAGAACATGAGAAGGCAAAAGAAATTATTGGCGAATTGGTAAGAATTCTTTTAGATGAACTTCAAATAAGTTTTGAACCGTTGGGTTCTAGTACGTTTGAAAATGAACAAATGATTCAAGCTGTGGAACCCGATACCTGTTTTTATATTCAAAACTATGAAGCAGTTATCGGAAAAACTAGGATAGATTTGACGGTAGACCCGCCTCCAGATTTGGCAATAGAAATTGATATTACTTCCCGCACTCAGTTTGAGAATTATCAGCGTTTGGGAGTGCCGGAACTTTGGCGATATACGCGGCGTGGATTGCAAATAAACTTACTGCAAGAGGGAAATTATGTTGAATCTAATGTTAGTCCTAACTTTCCCGGTATTCCAATTATTGAACTGATTAATCGAACGGTTCAGCAGAATCTCAGCGTTGGCAGAAGTCAAGCGATAAGAGAATTCAAACGTTGGGTTAGGGAAAACCTTTAGATTTTAGATTTTGGATTTTAGATTGATGACCTATCGCAAAAAGTTAATTGAAGTTGCCTTGCCGTTGGAGGCGATTAATCAGGAGTCGGCGCGGGAGAAGTCGATTCGGCACGGGCATCCTTCGACGTTGCATTTGTGGTGGGCGAGGCGTCCTTTGGCGGCGTGTCGGGCGGTGTTGTTTTCGTCGCTGGTGGATGACCCGTCGAGTCACCCGGATAAGTTTCCTACAGAAGAAGAACAGGAGAAGGAACGGGAACGCCTGTTTGGAATTATCGAACGGTTGGTGAAGTGGGACAACATTAATAATCAGGATGTTTTAGCGGAAGCTAGGGCAGAGATTCTTAAGTCAACGGATGGCAATCCTCCGCCTGTGTATGACCCGTTTTGTGGCGGGGGTTCGATTCCGTTGGAAGCGCAGCGCTTGGGGTTGGAGGCTCATGGGAGTGACTTGAATCCAGTGGCGGTGCTGATTACGAAGGCGCTGATTGAGATTCCGCCGAAGTTTAAGGATAAACCTCCGGTGAACCCAGAGGCGCAAAAGAAGTTGAAGACGAGCCGATGGTATGGAGCGCAGGGGTTAGCGGAGGATGTTCGCTATTACGGTAAGTGGATGCGGGATGAGGCGGAGAAGCAGATTGGGCATTTGTATCCGAAGGTGAAGCTGCCCCAGGAGTATGGCGGGGGTGAGGCAACGGTTATTGCTTGGTTGTGGGCAAGGACGGTGAAGTGTCCCAATCCGGCTTGTGGTTGTCAGATGCCTTTGGTGCGTTCATTTAAACTCTCGACCAAGAAAGGAAAGGAAGCTTGGGTCAAGCCAGTGGTTGACCGTAGCCAGCAACCACCCCTTGTACGTTTTGAGGTGAAGACTGGCAACGGCAAGTTGCCAGACGGAAGTATGAGTCGCAAGGGTGCAACCTGTATTGGTTGCGGGTTACCAGTCTCCTTTGACCACGTTCGCTCTGAGGGAAAAGCGGGACGGATGAGTTCTCAGCTAATGGCAATTGTGGCAGAGTGTAAGCATCAGCGAGTGTATGTGTCACCGCATGAGAAACATGAAGTACTCGCAAAATCTACAAAGCCAGAGTGGGAACCTGAAACCGACTTGCCAGAACAAGCGCTGGGTTTTCGAGTGCAGCGTTATGGTATGACAAGGCATTCTGACCTCTTCACTCCTCGTCAGATGGTTGCATTAGCCACTTTGAGCAACTTAGTGAGTCAGGTATGGGAGTTGGTACGACGGGATGCTGTGGCTAGTGGTATGCCTGATACCGATACACCACACACAACGAGTACTAATGCAGTTGCATATGCTGATGCGGTAGCGACCTATTTGGCGATGGGAATAAGCCGTCTAAGTGATATGTGTAATTCCTTGTGTATGTGGGAGAACACAAAAACTCAGGTACGGCATCTTTTTACACGCCAAGCAATTTCTATGCTTTGGGACTTCGCTGAACCAAACGTATTTGCTGAGGCAGCAGGTGACTTTGGTGTGAGTCTCGGCAATCTTGTAAAAGCGCTAGAAAGAACGCCTTCATGCGGTCAAGGGTTTGTCAAACAACTTGACGCTACTAACTTAAGCCAGCAGACTACACATCTACTTGTTTCCACCGACCCACCTTATTACGATGCTGTTGGTTATGCTGACTTGTCAGACTTTTTCTATATTTGGTTACGACGTTCTCTGGGGAAAATTTATCCCGATTTATTCAGCACAGTGCTTGTCCCCAAAACACAAGAGTTGATTGCAAATCCATTTCGCCACGGTAGTCGAGAGAAAGCACAGCAGTTTTTTGAGGAAGGTTTAGGCAAAGCCTTCGTTCGTATGCGTAAGGTGCAGTCTCCTGATTTACCTCTTACCGTTTACTACGCCTTCAAGCAGTCAGAAACGGATGAAGGTGAGGATACTAATGGTAAGTACATTTCTGCGATCGCCTCTACTGGCTGGGAGACAATGTTAGAAGCGCTGCTCCAAGCTAATTTTTCTATTACAGGCACTTGGCCTATGCGAACAGAGCTTGGAAACAGAATGAGAGGTCAAGCCTCTAATGCCCTTGCCTCATCCATTATCCTCGTCTGCCGTCCCCGCCCAGAGTCAGCACCCTCTACCACCCGCCGCCAATTCCTCACTGCCCTCAAACGCGAACTCCCCGAAGCCCTTAAAACCCTGCAACAAGGCAACATCGCCCCGGTAGACCTCGCCCAAGCCAGCATCGGTCCCGGCATGGCAGTCTTCTCCCGCTACGCCAAAGTCCTCGAAGCAGACGGCACTCCCATGCGTGTGCGGACTGCCCTGCAATTGATTAACCAAACCTTGGACGAATTCCTCACCGAACAAGAAGGAGAATTTGACGCCGACACCCGCTGGGCGTTGACGTGGTTCGAGCAACACCAATTTGATGAAGGGAAGTATGGCGATGCCGAAACACTTTCCAAAGCCAAGAACACCAGTGTTACCGGACTGGTAAATTCGGGAATATTAAATGCAAAGGGCGGCAAAGTGCGATTGCTGCGCCGTAACGAACTGCCCGACAACTGGACACCTGAGCAAGACGACCGCACCCCTAACTGGGAAGTAGCCCAACACCTAATCTGGACACTCGACCAAAAAGGGGAAAGTGGAGCCTCTGTTCTGCTATCCAAGTTGGGCGATAGAGGCGAAGTAGCACGAGATTTAGCCTACCGATTGTACAGTATCTGCGACCGCAAGGGCTGGACTCAGGAAGCGATCGCATACAACAGCCTCGTCATCTCCTGGCCCGAAATCTCTCGCCTTGCTGCTGAGGAGCAAAAGCAACCAACCGCCATACAAGGAGAGTTGCTACTTTAATTATGCTGACCGAATTACGCACCAAAAAATTTAAATCCTGGCAAGATACCGGACAGATGCGAATGGCATCTTTGACCGGATTATTTGGCACCAATAGTTCTGGAAAAACCGCTATTCTCCAACTGCTACTGATGCTAAAACAAACTGTGGAATCCGCAGATCGTCAACGAGTTCTGCATACAGGTGATGAGCAGGCTTACGTTGATCTGGGTACGCTTTACGATGTCATGCATCAGCACAAAATTCCTGGCAAAATCGATATTTTATTAAATTGGACGCTCCCTAAGCCTTTGTCGATTGTTGATACAGAGTCAACACAAGATAAAACTCTGTTCTCAATTCCCTCTCTATCATTTACTGCCCAGATTGAAGGCAAAACAGACAGTATTAACGTTACAAAATTTGCTTATAGTTTCTCTAATGCCAAGAAAAAATATACATTTGGGATGCAGCGCAAACCGAATAAAACTGCTAAAAATAAAGCTGAATACGAATTACTGATGAAAGGCTACTCTCTAAAACGTTCTCCAGGTCGAGGGTGGGCGTTGCCACCCCCTATAAAAAGCTACGGGTTTCCAGATCAGGTCAATGCTTACTATCAAAATGCAAGTTTTTTATCTGATTTTGTATTAGCATTTGAAGAATTATTTCAACATATCTACTATCTTGGACCATTGCGAGATTATCCACGCCGTAGTTACGCATGGGCAGGTCAGCAGCCACAGGATGTTGGGAGACGGGGAGAACTAGCCGTTCCAGCTTTACTAGCTTCAAGAAAACTTAAAAAAATCAGTCGTGGAAGAGGTCGTCCCCGTCAGACAATTGAGGAGCGTGTGGCAGAGTGGTTGCGCGAATTAAAATTAATTTATGATTTTCAATTAAAACCCATTGCCGCAAACCGTAAAGAATATGAAGTGCGGGTGCGTCGCTCTCCGAATGCTTCTGAAGTGCTAATTACTGATGTTGGTTTTGGTGTATCCCAAATATTACCAGTTCTCGTCCTCTGCTACTACGCTCCCCAAGGCTCCACAATTATTTTAGAACAGCCGGAAATCCATCTTCATCCATCAGTGCAAGCAGGTTTAGCTGACGTATTCATCGATGCTATCAAAACTCGAAATGTGCAGATAATCGTAGAGAGCCATAGCGAGCATTTGCTGCGTCGGTTGCAACGACGTATTGCAGAAGAAGAACTTTCCAATAGCGATGCTGCACTCTACTTCTGCGAGATTGACCTTCAAGGAAAGTCGCAATTAATTCCACTGGAACTCGATTCCTTCGGCAATATTAATAATTGGCCTGAAGGATTCTTTGGAGATGAAATGGGTGAGTTAGTAGCTATGACAGAAGCGGCAATGAAACGCAGACAGACGGTTTAGGTAGAGTCATGCACGTTATTGTGGATACCAATGTACCGATCGTTGCGAATGGACACTCAAACCAAGCTTCACCCCATTGTGTAATTATCTGTGTAGAAAAGCTGCGTGAAATTCAACAGCAACACATCCTTGTATTAGACAAAGACTGGTTAATTATCAAGGAATATATGAAGAATTTATCTTCTAAAGGACAACCAGGAGTAGGCGATGCATTTCTGAAGTGGATATTGACCAATCAATTAAACTCTAATCGCTGTCAGTTAGTCCAGATTACACCAACTAATAATGGTAGTTTTCAAGAATTTCCTCAAGATGCTGCCCTTTCAGGTTTTGATTTATCAGATCGTAAATTTGTCGTAGTTGCTTTAGCCCATCCTGATAAACCACCCATTCTTAATGCTGTCGATTCTGATTGGAGAAATTTTGAAGCTGCCTTAGCATCTTGTGGAGTTCGAGTAGAATTCCTTTGCCCTGAGTTAAAGCCTCGCCCTTGAACTGGGAATGCTCCGAGAGTTTAGCGTTCGTTAATTCAACTTATTAAAAAACACGATGGCAATCAATAACCGCGAACGAGTCGGCAGAGCCTTAGAACTTTTGCACCAAGGACTATACCCCTACGTCGAACGGGAAATGCGATCAGTTTATAGCGATCGCTGGATTGTAGCAGCAACGCCTAGTGTACCAGAAGACCGTAGCCTAAGACGCAGCGTTGCAGAAACCCTGAAAGCAGATGTTTCTGCCCTGCTCATCTTAATGTGCGACCAGTGGAATGAGGTCTTTAAAAAAACTCTCGGTCATGCCGAACGCAGCTTGGTGAGCGAACTGCGTACCACCCGCAACGCTTGGGCGCACAACACTACCGTCTCCACCGATGACGCTTACCGCGCCCTCGATAGCGTCGCCCGACTCCTTGCCGCCGTCTCTGCACCGGAAACCAGTGAGATAGAGAAGCAAAAACAAGAACTGCTGCGGATTCGCTTTGAAGCACAAGCGCGTCGCGAAACACAAAAAGCAGCAGCAGCGGCAGTCGAAAGCCATCCCACAGCCGGACTAAAGCCCTGGCGCGAAATTGTTACTCCCCATCCCGATGTCGCGTCTGGCTACTACCAACAAGCCGAATTCGCCGCTGATTTGTGGCAAGTTTACCTGGATGAAGGCAGCGATGAATACCGCATCCCCACCGAATTCTTCCGCCGTACCTACCTAACCGAAGGACTGAAGCAACTACTCACGGGAGCCTTACAGCGGTTGAACGGTAAAGGCGGCGAACCCGTAATCGAACTCCAGACCAACTTCGGTGGCGGTAAAACCCACGCTATCCTGGCATTGTATCACCTCTTCTTTGGAGTATCTGCCAGCGACCTGCCGGGGTCGGAGCCTGTGTTTGAAGCCGCGGGCGTTAAAGAACCCCCGCCTGACGTGAAAACCGTTGTCCTAGTCGGTAACAAGATATCTCCCGGTCAACTGCATCGGAAAAAAGATGGGACAGTCGTGCGGACGCTTTGGGGAGAACTCGCTTGGCAGTTGGGCGGTAAAGAGGGTTATGAAATGGTGCGGGAAGCCGATGAAACTGCCACCAACCCAGGAGACACGCTGAAACTGTTGTTTAACCGTTATGCCCCCTGCCTGATTCTGATTGATGAATGGGTGGCATACGCCCGTCAACTCCATGAAAAAAGCGATCTCCACGGAGGCAGCTTTGACACCCATTTTACCTTTGCCCAAACCCTCAGTGAGTCAGCAAAGAATGCCGATCGCACGCTGCTGGTGGTCAGTATCCCCTCATCTGATATTGAGATAGGAGGCGATCGCGGCAAAGAAGCTCTAGACAGACTGAAAAATGCGATCGGACGAGTCGAGTCCCCCTGGCGTCCCGCTAGCGCCGAAGAAAGCTTTCAAATTGTTCGCCGCCGCTTGTTCCAAGGCTTCACCGACCCCAACCTGTTTGTCGCTCGTGATGCTGTCGTCCGGGCGTTTAGTGAGATGTACCGCACCCAGTCTCAGGAGTTCCCTGTAGAGTGCCGAGAAGCTGATTACGAACGCCGTCTCAGAGACGCTTATCCCATCCACCCCGAACTATTTGACCGCCTCTACAGCGATTGGTCTACCCTCGACAAGTTCCAACGCACTCGCGGCGTGTTGCGCCTGATGGCGAAGGTGATTCACTTCCTTTGGGAACAGGGCGACAAAGGCCTCCTCATCCTACCCGCCAACGTTGCGCTGGCTGATTCCCAAGTGCAGTCCGAACTTACCCATTACCTAGAAGACTCCTGGGTGCCAGTGATTGAGAAGGACGTTGATGGACCCAATTCCCTTCCCGTCTCCCTCGATAATCAAACGCCCAACCTGGGTCGTTACTCTGCTTGTCGCCGCGTCACCCGCACCATTTATATGGGTTCCGCCCCCATTCAACGAGCCGCCAACCGAGGATTAGAAGACCGCCGCGTTAAGCTGGGCTGCGTCCAGCCCGGTGAAAGCGTCGCCATCTTTGGGGATGCCTTGCGCCGTCTAACCGACCAAGCTACCTATCTCTATGTAGACAATAATCGCTACTGGGTTTCAACCCAACCCAATGTTACCCGCACCGCCCAAGACCGAGCAACCCAGATTCAACAAGACGAGGAGCGAGTTTGGGAAGAAATTATTCGCCGCTTGCGAAACGATAAGCAGCGGGGAGACTTCGGTGGAGTCCATATTGCGCCCAGTTCCACTGCCGATGTCCCCGATGATGAATCAATGGGTGTGCGGTTAGTCGTGCTGAGTCCGCAGCATCCTCATATTGGCAAAGCCAAGGATAGTCTTGCCGCTATTCAAGTTAAAGATATTCTCGAACACAAAGGCGCGTCACCCCGCTATTGTAAAAACCTGCTTCTCTTCCTCGCACCCGACAAGCCCAAGCTTGACGGTTTAGTACAATCTGTCTGTCAATACCTAGCTTGGAACTCGGTTGTGCAAGAGAAGGAAGTCTTGAACCTCGATGTCTTCCAAAGCAACCAGGCGACAACCAAGTGCAACCAGACCAACGAAACCGTAGAGCATCTCCTCAAAGAAGCTTACCAGTGGCTCCTCGTCCCCACCCAACCTGACCCCCAAGGAGCGATCGTCTGGGAAGAAATTCGCCTCCAGGGACAGGAATCGCCAATCCTGCGAGCCAGCCGGAAACTGGTTTACGAAGGGCATTTTCTGACGACTTATGCCGCCAGCAATCTCTGCCTCGAAGCCATCAACCCGTATCTCTGGCGCGATGCCAACCATATTAATCTGAAGGCGCTGTGGGAATACCTTGCGAAGTACCCATACTTGCCACGACTCAAAAATGAGCAGGTACTCCTTGATGCCGTTCAAGAGGGAGTAGCAGCAGTTCTCTGGACTGAAAACTTTGCCTATGCCACAGGCTGGGACGAAGCCAATCAACGCTATCTAGGTCTAAAAGCTGGAGAACATATCACAGCGAATCTGAACGGTCAAAGCTTGCTGGTCAAACCGGATTTCGCACAACGGCAAAGAGAAGCAGATGTCGAGTTAGAACGCCAACAACGAGAACGTCATTCGGTTGTTGGAAGCGTGGCTGAATTAGGTGGTAGTACCGAAGGTTTTGCTAGAACTGGTTCCGAGACTGGCACGGGTAAGGAAACACTACCTCCACCGAAGAAATTGCAGCGCTTTTACGCATCAGTTGATTTAGATCCAATCCGTGTGACAAGAGATGCAGGAGTTGTAACCAACGAGGTGCTGCAACACCTGACGAGTTTAGTGGGAGCCAACGTGCAGGTGACGCTGGAAATCAGCGTGCAAGTCCCTGATGGAGTGCCAGATCATGTTATTCGCACAGTTACAGAAAACTGTCGAACGCTGAAATTTACCTCTCACGAATTTGAACCCGAATGATGCCTTGACACTAACTTCAGTTACTCCAAAAAAAGGACTGCATCCTATCATGGCTCGACTTGAGGAATTAATTGGTGGTGTCAAGGTTAAGGGGATTCTCCCAAAAAGCATTGTGACATTAATTGAGGTCACAAAGTATGGCTCCGATGCCGTCAGCCTCATCTATGAAGATGAAAGCGGTCATTTGGGAAAAGATGTGCTGTATCAACGGGACGTGCAAATACTGGAGATTGTCAAGCATCAGCCTCGTTGGCGCTTCGATGCTAATGGGGCTTTATTTTGCCTAGCATCAGAAGCTCACCGCATCCATCTCGCTCATCTGTTCGATCCTTTCCTCGCAATTCACACGTCACGAGTAGAGCCGTATCCCCACCAGATTACGGCGGTGTACCAAGAAATGTTGACCCGCCAGCCTCTGCGTTTTTTGCTGGCTGACGATCCAGGCGCAGGCAAGACCATCATGGCGGGGTTGCTGATTAAGGAGCTAATGATCCGAGGTGACTTGCAGCGTTGTCTCATCGTCCTTCCTGGCAACTTAGTAGATCAGTGGAAGCGAGAACTGAAAGAGAAATTTGACCTAGAGTTTGCCATTCTGACTAACGACCACATTAAGACAACCCTCAGTGGCAACATTTTTGAAAAAATGCCCTTGGTTATTGCTAGGGTAGACAAACTGAAACGGGAGAAATCTCAGTTAGATAGAAAACTCCAAGAAAATTTGAAAGCTAGTGACTGGGACTTAATTATCTGTGATGAGGCGCATAAAATGTCTGCCTCCTTCTCTGGAGGTGAAATCAAGCCAACTAAGCGCTACAAGCTCGGACAGTTACTGTCTGGAATTACCCGGCATTTTCTCTTGATGACGGCTACACCCCACAATGGTAAAGAAGCTGACTTCCAGCTATTCCTGGCACTTCTTGATCGCGATCGCTTTGAGGGCAAGTTTCGCAATGGCGTTCATCCTACCGATGTCTCTGACATGATGCGGCGGGTGGTTAAAGAAGACTTGGTAAAGTTAGACGGAACACCACTGTTGCCGGAACGCCGAGCTTACTCAGTCGCCTATCATCTCTCCGATTTGGAATTCCGACTGTATCAAGAAGTAACCGAGTACGTGCGGGAAGAATTCAACCGTGCCGAAACGTTGGAAACCGGACGCACGAAAACTATCGGTTTTGCCCTGACAATTTTGCAGCGACGCTTAGCCTCTTCTCCACAAGCAATCTATCAATCCCTACGACGACGACGAGAGCGCTTGGAAAAGAAATGGTGCGAGAAGGAAAGTCTGCTTAAAGCCAGTTCTTGCCCGGATTTGGATGAGCTAGAAGATTTGCCGAGTGGTGAACTAGAAGCTCTGGAAGACGAGTTTGTAGATCGGGCAACGACAGCAACCACACTAGCAGAACTCCAAATAGAGATTAGCCGCCTATGGCAATTGGAAAGTCTCGCGACGCGGGTACTCCAGAGTGGTACAGACCGGAAATGGGAAGAACTCTCCAAGCTGTTGCAAAACAACAAAGAGCTGTTTGACGAACAGGGGCACCGACGCAAAATCATTATCTTTACGGAACACCGCGACACGCTGAATTATCTATTAGAACGCCTGAAGAGACTAATCGGCGCTCAAGCTGTAGTGACGATTCATGGAGGTATAAAACAAGAGGAGCGTCAGCAAGTACAAGAAGTTTTTAACTGGAATCCCAACGTACAGGTTTTGTTAGCCACCGATGCCGCCGGTGAAGGGATAAACCTTCAGGAATCCTGCTATTTGATGGTTAATTATGATTTGCCTTGGAATCCTAATCGATTAGAACAGCGCTTTGGTCGGATTCATCGCATCGGACAAACAGAAGTTTGCCATTTGTGGAACTTATTAGCTGAACAAACACGGGAGGGAGAAGTATACCTCACACTGCTAAGGAAATTAGAAGTAGCGCGAGAAGCTTTGGGAGGTAAGGTTTTTGATGTCTTGAACGAGGCAATCAGTGGCAAAGAATTACAGGAATTGTTAATTGAAGCGATTCGCTATGGCGAACGCCCAGACGTGCGATCGCGGCTCGAACAGGTCATTGAGGAGCGAGTTAATCGCCAGCACCTTCAGGAATTACTACAAAAACGGTCACTAAACCAGGACTCGATAGACCTTTCTAAGCTCCGTCAAATCCATGATGACATAGAACGGGCTGAGGCTCGTCAACTTCAACCCTACCTTGTAACTGACTTCTTCCTAGAAGCTTTTCGACGGCTGGGCGGCAAGGTAAAGCAAGAGGAATCGGGACGTTATGAAATTACTTCCATTCCAGTTAATATTCGCAATCAGCTACCAGAACTCTACCGCCGCATTTGTTTTGAGAAGGGAAAAATTTACCTACGGGGTCAACCAAATGCTGAATTTATTTGCCCCGGTCATCCCCTGTTAGATATTACGGTAGATTGGGTTTTAAAACGCTACTACTCTCTACTCAAACGAGGCAGTATTCTTGTTGATGAGAACGACCCAGGTGAGCAAATCCGTCTCTTAGTTTGCCTAGAACACTCAATTCAAGATGCTCGTAAAGATACGACAGATAATTTCCGAATCGTGTCTAGGCAGATGCAATATGTGGAAATTGATTCAGAAGGTCGCGCCTCCAGTACAGGTTACGCCCCTTATCTCGACTATCGTTCCTTAAAAGAATCTGAACAATCTCTAGTCGCCAAAATCTTAGTAGAGCAATCTTCAATCTTACAGAGAGGAGTTGAGGAACAGGCGCTGGAATATGCCATCAGATACCTGGTTCCTCCACATTTGCAGGCTGTGCAGCAACGGCGAATTGAGCGGATTACAAAGTCAATTAATGCCGTTAAAGAGCGACTGACTACAGAAATTAACTACTGGGAGAACCAAGCGGAAAAGCTAAAGCTAGAAGAACGAGCCGGAAAGCCAAATACTCGACTTAACTATGACAATGCTCGTCGGAGAGTAGATGAACTCGAAGGACGGCTTTTTAAGCGGCTGGAAGAGTTAGAACAGGAGCGCCACTTATCACCAAAACCGCCAGTGGTGGTCGGAGGCACGTTGATAGTTCCCGGTGGTCTGCTTCAACGTCTCTTAGGTAATCCTCAAGTCCATACTGTCATCAACACTCGTGAAAAGGAGCGAGTAGAAAAACTAGCTATTGAAGCAGTAATGGCAGTTGAACGGAAACAAGGATTTGAGTCAAGGGACGTGAGTGCGGATAAGTGTGGCTACGATATTGAATCGCGGATTCCTGATACGGGTGAGTTGCGTTTTATTGTGGTCAAGGGTCGTCTCATGGGTGCAAGTACAGTGGCTATCACCAAAAACCAAATAATCACAGCACTGAACAAACCAAATAACTTTATCTTGGCTTTGGTGGAAGTGCCTGAATCAACACAGTTGGCTAATAACAAGTGTACTGTCCGCTATATCTATCGCCGTTTTCCTCGGCATTCAGGTTTTGCCGTGACTAGCATGAACTTTGGCTGGCAACAACTTTGGAATTTGGCAAAAGAGATGTAGGAGGAGTTTGAACATTGCTGTTACTTGGGGCAAAGTATCAAATTGACCAAATCAGAAATTATTCAAACGAAGAATCCTTCTCACATCCCCAATACAGGACTGCTTTCACTCGCTCTGGCTTACGCTAATTGCACTTCTGTGTCAAAGTAAAAAGTTCCTCAATCCAACTCTAGTAGCAGCGTCTCTATCCCTGCCAACAAAGATTCTAGTTTCTTGCGCTTCTTGGGGTTCTCCCACACCTTCGATTTCTTAGCTCTCTTGTAGGTTGTCTCCATCCTTGTTAGGAGTTCTCCACGTTCAGTCGGGCGTTGAAAAGCTTTCAAACGTTTCCAAATTTCACTCAAAGACAAGTTTTGAGCGATCACCTCATCTAAGAGTGATTGACGTTCTGCCGCCGACTTGAGCCGAGCGATCGCTTTGGCTTTGGTGTACTCGATTCGACCAGAACGCAAAGCTTCTAGAATCTCTTCAGGCAATCGCAGCAAGGGAAGGCGATTAGCCGTGAAAGATTCCCACTCCATTAGTCCTAAACCTGCAAAAATCTCCTTCACTCCCTTCGACTCGGAATTATACCAATTTCATTAAATACTGCTACACTTAATCTGAAAAGTTAAGGAGAATAGATTGACCATGTCAGGAGTCGTCAAAATTGACATAGTAGAATCGGAAGAAACTTTAAAAGCTCTTTTATTGAAAGCTGAGAAGGTAGAAGAGAAAGAAAAACTACAAGCTTTATACTGGTTGAAAACAAAAACAGTAGATAGTGTGTCAGCAATAGCTGTGTTCTTAGGAAGACATCGCACAACAGTACAAAGATGGTTGACTAGCTATCGCCAGGGAGGGTTAGAGGAACTATTAACAGAAAAGAAAAGTACAGGAAGACCGAGACTCATGACACATGAGATAGTAGAAAAGCTAGAAGTAGAACTCCAAGACCCTGAAGGATTTGAGAGTTATCAAGAAGTCCAAAAATGGCTGTCAAGCTGTTGCGACTTACAAGTATCTTATCGCACAGTACATCAATGGGTACGCTATCGACTCCAAGGAAAATTGAAAGTGCCACGTCCCGTAAGTATCAAACAAAAAGAAGGAGTAGTAGAAGAGTTTAAAAAAAACTGCCTGAACTAATCAAAGCACGTATGAGCCAGAGTACAAGCTTCTTAAGCCAGTGGTCAACTATTCGTTACTGGTGTCAAGACGAAAGCCGGATGGGTCTGCATACTGTTCAAAGAAGAAAATTAACGGGTAAAGGAATTAAGCCCAAGGGAATAGTTCAATGGGATTTTCTCTATTTGTGGCTTTACGGGTTAGTTGAGCCGACAACAGGTACAAGCTTTTTTTATGAGTTTACTCATCTAGATACCGTTTGTTTTGAGAAATTTCTCAATTTATTTGCTCAAACTTACCCGTCAGATTTACATATTATTCAACTTGATAATGGTGGATTTCACCAGTCTTTAACTTTAAGTATACCTGAGAATATGATTTTACTGTTTCAACCGGCCTATAGCCCGGAAGTTAATCCAATTGAAAGGTTGTGGGAGTATCTCAAAGAGCAACTCAAATGGAAAACTTTTGACAACTTACAAGGCTTGAGAGATTCTGTACAAAAAATTTTGAGCCAATTAAGTAACCAAGTCATTGCTTCTTTGACAGGATGGCAATTTATTTTAGAGGCTTTATCTGTAGCAGGCATTTAGGAATTTGGTATTACTGATAACGTTATCAGTAACTTTTCCCGCCACTGCATTTTGCATTCGGTAAAGTAGGGAAACTACCTCCGGCACCGCCCTACCCAGCTTCAAGCTCAAAAGTTGTAAGATTCCTTCGGTCTGTTCGATCGGGTTGAGGTCTTCTCGCTGCAAATTTTCAATCAAAGCCAGTTGCAGAGCTTCAGAATCACTCAACGAGCGCACTACAGTGTCAATCGGGATATTAACCTGTTTAATGCCTCCCTGTAAGCTCACCGGAATATTGAGCCGAAACGAGAAAGTTCCAGGCTGCATCGTCTCAAAGCTTAACCCAGCCCCTCCCCTAATGTATGAATAGCCACGCTGTTCCAGCCACTGCCTAATTGTAGCCAGATGTCTGCGCTCTTGGGCATTGCGAACAATCGGGTCAGCAAGCGCACCACATAGACGATCTGCAACAATTGTCGCTGCTCGGTGAACTTGTGTATCGGTCGGTTCCTGCCCCGTGTCCAACCATGAAAAGATGTCTTTGTCTGCCAGTCTTGCAATGATTTGACTAATTTTATGAAGTTCAGCATCAACTAATGTACTGCTCATCCGGGATGGAATTCGCTGTTTCTCTTCCATGTTTTTGACAAGGTTGGGCGGAACTCCCGCTAGACCAATCAGGCGATCGCGGGCGATGGGCGGTGCTGTCGCCATGCGTAGGATGGGCAGAACTTCTGGATGCTGCCGTAACACAGCGGGTGTGATGTTGGTGAGATTAGCTGTCCGGGCTAAGGCGGATTCGACAGAGATAGTGGTGGCAATGCGAGTATCGCGGTATGCGGTGGGAGCGAACTGCATGAACCAACTGTTGTAGAAGTCTACTGACTGGGCGATATCTGGCTTCCACAAGTGTGGTTTATCGGCATTGACTGACACTGCGTTCCCTCTACATGGCCTGAGTGAGACAACCCTTGATTGTCGCCTACATTTGAGTCACTATTGCCCATTCAGAGGCTAGAGTCGCTGCTATGTGCTTGTCTTGGGTGACAGCTTAGGCTGTTTATAAAGTGTGAGTGCTTCGCTAGTTGGGGTTGATGGAAAGAGGTGATCGCGCTAAACATGACGGGGAATTTTTTCTTTGAGACACATAGCCACTTTGAGCGTCGCCGGTGGGAGACAAGCGTCGCGCTGGCATTCGTCCTGGGAGGTCACGTTTCTAGAAGAGAGCCATCTAGGTGGACAACACCCAATGCCGCCAAACTACTTAACAAATTTTCCGATAAATACCTATGCAAATCTAGATATGCAAATATAATACAGGGACAGATTTGAGGGAAAACCAATTTCAGAGTTTGTTAGTCCAAAAGAAGCATCGGAGCGCCTGGGAGTCAGCGTTGATACTCTCAGGCGATGGGAAGCGGCGGGAAAAATTAAGGCGATGAGGACACCAACAGGACACAGAAGGTACGACATGACATCATTAGTAACGGCTAGTGCGGAAGTCCAAACGCCTGAAAAAGGGAGTTTGATAGGAGAGGATACCCTGCAACAGATAGCCAAGGGTTTATGTGAGTATGAGCAGCAAATCCCCAAAAGCCTCTGGGCATATCCGGCTGCCTTGCAATTAGGGGTAGAGAAGCTGGCACTTGCTTGTTTAATAGCGGGAGTGCGTCAACCGATACAAGGAGTTCCTGATTTTGTTTCCAGATGGGCACAGCTCCCCTTAAAAGATTGGGATATAGAAATTGATTGCCCTGAAGAATGGCTTGATAAGCAACTAATAGAAGACCAAAAGCCGAGTGGGTTTTGTATTGAAACAGCAGGAGAATACTTCGATGACTGGGGGAATTTCCAAAAGAAAGTGATTAATGAGGTAATGACTAAAGCTGCACAAAACCCTGAACTATATACGAGGTTTAGGAAGTATCTTATTGAAACCCCTGTGGTAACAAAGGGACAAATTTTTGTTGATAGTGCAGTAGATTTCAAGCCAGTGCAAGACCTTCTGCTCAATAGCTATGAAAAAGCTCCAGAGTCTTACAAGTTAGGTGAAAAATTTTACTGTTGCGGTCATTGTGGTGGTCTAATGTATTTGACCAAAGATGATGAATTAAAGTGTGAAAATAAACATTGCGCTAAGGAAAAAAAGAATCCTGTCCCTTTAGCCGATAATCAGTATGATGAAATATTCTGGCTTAAGAAGGATTTGCGATATTTTATTCATCGTCCTGGTAAAGCAGAACTCAGGCTAGAAGAGAGATTGAAACAGTTAAACCTACAAGAAGTTAAGTTATATCCAGAACTCGACCAATATGACTTACATTTAGTTTTTCCAGATGGAACAGTCTGGGCAGTTGACGTAAAGTTTTGGGAATCTGCATATAACTTAGCAAAAAAAGTCAATCAGCCTATTCGTAAACTCAAGCATCAGCCCTACGATGAATCCTTTTTTGTCTTTCCTGATGAACTGAAAAGTTATGGTCAGGAGTACATTCAAGAATTCAGGGGTTACTGTAACGTGCCGCTCAAGAAATCTCAGGTAATGTTTGAAGGCTCATTTGTCCAGAAAGTTATCAAAAAACTAGGAATTTAAAAATGAGAAATAATGCTAAATGGTATGCATCTCTTAAAGATGATTTAGATAAAGATTTATATGAAGTTGAGTTAGGGCTGTACTTGTTGAGCGTCTTGGTTCCTGGCGCTACGGCTGATAGTCTGTGGGTGCTGCTGACTGGTTATCCTTACTCGCACCCAGAATGCCAAAATTGGACGGAAAATCAGTATCGAATGTTAGCGCTCGCTCGTCATCTCTTGCCACATTTCAATAGTCCATTTATCTGGAAAGAAGCCCTACAGCGTTATCGAGATTTTCCGTCAGATATTCGTGGATATGAAGTTTATGAAGTAGGACAATCTTGGGAATATCTAAGGCGAACCAATATTACAGTTGCAAATAACCGATTCCAGATTTATAACGATGCCTTAAATAAGTCAGTAGAGTTCTCGCAAAGAAAGGAGATTACCAGGGCTAAAGCTGGAAACTATAAGTGCGAAGTAAAAGGGAAAAAGGAAACAGTTGCGATATCGCCCCTGATTGCTAATTTCCAACGTCCACCAAGTCACAATATAGCTGGCGTGCAACAGAGGAATCCGCTACCAGTATCTTGGGCTGAACTTAAGAAAACAGCAGAATGGATGGATGAGCGAAGGCGTAATAGGGGACTAAACCCGGAGTGGGTAAGCCGTTTTAGTAAAGTCAAGTTACAGGTATTTAATGACACCCAAGAATTAGTTGATGCTGAGACTTTAACCATCAATAGAATACTGCATTTAGTAGGGATGGTGTCATCCGGTAAGTCCAACTTAATGAAAGTTTTAGCAGTCTATGCGTGGCATAAGAAATTGCACGTCACGCTGGTAGTAGCGGATGTGCTACAAATTTTTGAGTTGACTAAGATGTTTGCCGAAGTTGGAATTACTGACGTGGCTCCTATTTTGGGGAGTTCCAACAAAGCCAGCCACTTAAATAGATTACACAAAGCCGTTTACAACTCTAATCCAAATGAAGCTTTTAACCAAGACCATCCGGGGTTCCAATGGCTGAGTAATACTTGCCTATTGACACCTTCAGTGAAGCCTGAGATGACAACACCATTTGAAATTGGTACGCAGCCATGTTTTAACTTGGAACCTATAGAGACAAACAATGAAGAAGAATCAGAGCCATCATCCAAGAACAAAGCTTGTCCAGCTTACGGTGTATGTCCCTCTCATAAAAAAGACTGCGATCCAGTTAACGCTTCTATTTGGATTGCCACACCAGGAAGCTTAGTTTATAGCAGGGTTTCACGAGCAATAAACCGAGAGAGCATCCTGTATTTTGAATTGGTTTGTAGGCGCAGCGATTTGGTCATCGTGGATGAAGTTGACCAACACCAGGCCTATCTGGATAAAGCATCTAGCCCCGATCAGACATTGTGCAGACCGGCTAGAAATGCTTGGTTGAACAAGCTTCACGATTATGTTGAAGCCAAATTGAAGCATGAAAAGTCAATACTTCTTGAGAATGAGATTGTCTCAGATTGGTGGGACGCTTGCCGTATAGCCAACGGAATAGCTGATAAAATATACCACCTATTGAGCAATGAAAATGACTTAGCTAAATGGCGAGACTCCAAGCATTATTTTACGGACTGGCTATTGTTGCGAGAGGTGGCTACGCTACTAACAATAACAGCCCCGGATAATGCAGAACAATCTCAACAATGCGATGCCTTAATGAAGGGTACGTTTGAGCCATACATCAGAAATTTAGACAACGAGCATAATCCCTTATTTCCGTTGGCTAAAAAAGACAAAAAACGTGCAGCTATTCAGCAATGGGTTGAGCAAACTGCAACTGTTCCCTTGTCCCTGGAAAAAATCAAGGAAATTGCTGTAAAACTAGAGTTTGCCTTGCTAGTCTGCGTTCTGCAAAGCAAGCTGTCCTTTATGATGAGCAAATGGCGACAGGTGCAAGGAATCCTCAATCTGAATACATCAGATTCAACGTGGTTTGATGCTCCCCCACTAGACTTTAACGCGATTATTCCAGCAATGCCAATGGGGAATCAATTGGCGTTTCAGTACCACAAATCCTATAGAGAGTCATTAGGCAGCTTACAGTTTTTCCGTTGCACGGGCGTTGGACGTTGGTTGTTACTGCATTTTGATGAATTATTCAAAGGAGATAATATTGCCAGTCCCCACCTCTTGCTAATGTCGGGAACAAGTTGGGCGGGGAAATCCCCTGCATATCATGTTGATGTACCTGTTTCTGGAGTGCTTGTACCAGATACATCAAAGGAAATAGTCATAACTTCAAAGTTTTTAAAATTTTCTGATAAGCATCAAAACGCTATCTCTGTGTCGGGAGCAGGAGATAATAAGCGTCGAAATCTAGAACTAATTGTTACCAATTTAGTAAAAGAAGACTATTTAACTAACAATATCAAAGAATTGAAGGGTAGAAAAATCTCATTAATGGTTAATAGCTATAAACAAGTTAGGTGGGTTTATGATCACCTAAAAAGTTTAGGATGGGAAGATAAGATCGTAGCTCTTTCTCCGGATGATGAAGACTCGGAAATTTGGGATGACAACCCAGAGAATTATAAGTTGTTGCAACGGGGGCGTTCGCCGGATTTTGCTACAAGACATGAACCAATTCTGATTAGTCCAATCAAAGCATTTGAGCGAGGGCATAATATTGTTGATGAGAATGGAATCGCGGTAATTGGAGCGGCTTACTTTCTAGTTTTACCTCACCCTGTTCCTGACGATTTATCTTATGCGATTCACTCCATCAACCGTTGGGCGATCGACAATTATAAAACGGCAACAGGGGAAACATTAAAGAAATTAGGTAAGGAGTTTCGCGACGCTGCGTATCGTCAATGGCTTCACCTGCTGCACCTCTCGCTGAAATTAAGGACTCTACCCGAAGAGGATCGAAAGGCTGTGCATTGGGATATTCTTGTTTCTCTTTGGCAGGTAATAGGGCGTCTGATTCGCGGTAATGCCAATGCACAAGTTTTTTGGTGTGACGCCAAGTTTGGGATAAATACTGCTACAAACCAAGATGGCAAAGAAGATGTTGCTGCTACCAGTATCCTTGTGGGGATTGTAAATTTGCTGCGTCCTTATTTTGAAAATGACCCGCAAATTCCCCTACGTGATCGCTTGGTAGTGCAATCTCTCTATCGCCCTTTTTATCGTGCGATCGCAAAAACTACAAACCTTTCTGGTTTACCCCAAGTCAATCTCTAATTACTTATAGGTTATCCCTCATGGCATACCCAACAATCCGTTTATGCGCTTTCAGATTAAAGTCTGACTTGCCACCGCAAGAATCTTATGTGATGAATTTTCCTGAAAACGCGAAGGAAGTCATCAGACGGATTACAGCCAAAAGGGATAAGACACCCATTGATAAAACAGCTCTTCCTGTCAAGTCCCTTTATAAAGGATTAAGACTAGTTCCTGGTTTAATTCACATTGGCAAAGTATCACCCAAACCAGAGGATTTTTGGTTATACAGTCCTCACCAACTACCCAAAAAATATTTGTCAGCAATCTTGTCTTATTGGATAGATACAGAATTTCCCGACGAACCTTGCAATAGAAGGAAAATTGGCATCACTGCTCAGGAACGACAATTGGCAATGAGTTATCTGTCTGCTGACAAATTGGTTTGGGAAAAGAGAGAGGTATCCTATACAAATCATTTTTTGACTCATCCCAATGGAACTGCTAACCTCTCTGGCAATGATTTTATTTCGTTGCCTCACATTCTAGCGACAGAACTAACCAAACCAGGACTAGAGTTTGAAGTGGATGGCAAAAAAATTCAATTTTACCGAACTATATCATCAGGTGGACAAGGAGCCGAGTTAATATCTTGGCAGCCATTAAATTACACAGAAGACGGACAAAGTTACTATTATTCAATAGTTTTAAAATTGAGGATGGTGCAGGAGCCTGACTTACATTATCCCCGACTAGATGTTAAGCCAAGCGTCAGACGCTGGCTTAGTATCAAGGATTCTAAGTTGTCAAAGAGTCACGGCAGTAACGCCTACATCCGCACCCAACTAAATTGGGGAAAAGCACTAAATCCTGATGAGTTGACAGAATATTTCCTCTCTTGCCGGATGGTATTAAAGAACCGTGTAGCCGACTGGGATGAAAACTTAGCTATATTGCTGAAAAAATTAGATATTCTTTCGGTGACTCCGCAACAAATATTGGCTAATTCTTCGGAAGCTTTAATAGGTAATCCTAACATTGGCATTACCTATAAAGAAGGGATGAAACCCAAGCATAAAGTAGCTAAAGGTTTACCGACAGCCAATACTCACCAACTTTTAAGCCAAATAGCTGATGTATTAAAGGACTATTGGCAACCAATAGATTGTCAACGTAAAGATTATAAGACAAACAAGCAGTCAAGTCAGTTCTTTGACTTGAAAAAGCCAGAAAAAATTTTTGACGAGCCTATTCTCAGGAAAAAAGCCGAAACGGATAAGCAATTTGCAGCCAGAAAAAAAAGACTGTTACGCAAACAGGAAACCGAACTGAAGAAATGTGTTAAGAAAAAAAGAGAGTCAGAATCAGATTACCAGTTGCGTCGCGAAGAACTCTTGAAAAAACAGGAGTTAGAGAGTCTTAGCTGGCAACCACAACCTGAAGAAACAGAAGAGGCTTTTCAGTTGAGGCTGGAGCATTTTTATGAAGAACGTAGTAGCGAACAAGCAGCATTGCGGCGTGCAATTCGTTCATCCGTTGGCGAACATTTAACAATTTGGATTTGGTACATCAATGAAGAGAATCTGGTAGAACGTCTCAAAGCTATAAAATACTGCTTAGGGTTGCCAGAGGCAGCACCGGGAAGTTACTCCTTTCCGGAAGGTTTAACAGTGGCTATCTGCCTACATGAAGTTGCTGGCTTAGCACAGCGCCTAGATTTATCTCCGGAATCCAAACCGAACAGTACAGAGCGAGAAAAAGCTATAAAGAAGCGAAGGGATGAGATAGCTGCTCTTGTGCAGCCTGTTAAATCTAAACTAGCTGGAAAAGTGGGAGTTTGGTTTGAACTTTACGAGAAAAAATATTGGAAATTTGTAGAAAAAAATGACGAGAGTAAAGAAAATGAAAAAAAACCTTTGCTAGCACCTTGGGGAGACCCCAAAAGTTCTATTCGACTTGGTTTTGCTGATGAGAGACTTGTCAGCCAATTTATTACTCCCAAACAAAAAAATTATTGCCAAAAAGCTATCTGTAGCTTTATCGACCTGTTGCGCTCTCTAGGAGTGCGGATGGCTCCATCTCACATAACACTTCCCAAGGTAAACAAAGATACCCCTATCAATGAAGTAGGACTATGGCTAGTCAATCGAACTTCCGAAACTAGCGGTGATGGGAAACCCCAAACAATTCCCGTCATTGTCAAAATGTCTTCTTTGACTGCTGAAATTAGTGCTATTTTTCCCGGTCTAGAATCATGGATAGCCTATGATGAAGCCTTGACCCGCATAAACAAGGAGGGAGAAGGCTTTACCAATGACGATAAAGGTAAAGCTAAAATCCGAACATTTATTCAGGAGACTCTCAACAAGAAAGAGTTAAGGGGCAAGCCGACATTACTGTACTGTTTAGCTCAGAATATCCGTCAGCAATGGACGTGGCTACAGGATACACAAATTTCAGTCAAGGGATTATCGTTTGCCGAGCGAGACAAACCCGTTTTTGAGGAATTCGCTGGACTGCGTGTTATCCGGCTGCGCTCTGGGGATGAAACATCAGAGTGGTTTGGGATGGATGGGGAAAAAGTATCTGGATTTATTACTGGTCTATTCAAAAATCTAGACAATGACCGTGTATTTTTTAGTCTTGGTAATAAGTCTTCGACGATGAGTGACATTCCCAAAGATTTATCTAGGATAGAGCAGCCTGGGAAACCTTGGGTACATCCTTCTCTTGTGGAGATTGCCATAGGCTACTATCAAGAGGATGACAAGGATAACTTACTAGACTTAGCTGCGCTCGCTCACGAATCCCGTCATGGAGTTTTGCAATATGAGGACTTCTTGGAAGTGCCTAGAGTCCTTCATTACGCTAAACAGATAGCTGATTATGTCCTCATGCTAGATGACGATGATGACGCATCTGATAACTGATGTATCTCGAACAAATGCATTCTCTCCGCGGGTGAGTAACTCCCGACATACGCCTCGTAAAGCGTGGGAGCCTGCCATAGTACTGCGCTATTTGGTAGTTCGACCTTTGCTAGGAATTGATAACTTCTCCACAGCTTTTCGTTTAGTTTCCTCTCCCCGACGGTCATATTTAGCCACCACTTCAGGCGAAGAGTGTCCCGCCAAAGCAGCCACCGTCACAATATCAACCCCCGCATCCAGTAAATCTGAGCAAAACGTCCGCCGAAAATCGTGAGGAGAAAACAGATCGACCTCAGCTTCGAGTGCCCGTTTGCGAAGAATCATCAGCACTGCTTGGGGCGTCAGAGGTCTAATATGGATGCGACCCTGTTTCCAAGTAGGACATAACAGCGCACCCGGAGATCGTCCCCTGACCTTCAACCAATCTTCCACCAGTACAATGGCATCGCTTGGAAGGTACACCGTGCGGTTTTTTCCCCCCTTACCCCCCCGTACCTTCACTTCCCCCGTACTCGCCTTAAAATCTTTTAACTCTAAAAACACCACCTCAGCCCGACGCAACCCCACCCGAAGAATCGCAATCAAAGCCGCATCTCTAACACCCGCAGGCGTCGAGTCATTATGGCACGCCTCAAATAACGCCGCAATTTCATCCTCGCTTAAGGCACGGCCCCTGAGTTCCGGATTGCTCCGAATCTGAGGTAAATCAATTGCCTTGGCATAAGCAGTCGCATCCATCAAATCCAGCCGCAGCGCTTCTTTAAGTACCCGTCTCAAGGCACACATCATCTTTCTGACCGTCTCCGGCTTTCGCGAGGCCAGTAACGCTCCCTGCACCGCTGCCGCGTGCTGATAGCGCAACGCCGCCCAATTGAGCGTCATCGCGTCGCACTGACCGTTTGTGAGCAGAGACGCGATCGCATCGAGGGACTGACGCATCGTCGGTCGAGAGCCGGGTGCCAAAAGAGAAAGGTACACCGCTGCTGGGTGAAGCGTCAGAGGCAGCGGCTCGGTCAGTATCAACTCAGAGGTGTCCCAAGAGACAATCCGGGGCATAAATTTATTAGAACAACCGTTCTCGATAATACTTCTAATTGTCCGTCAGGCGGTGCATTCAAGCCAATAGACCTCTTGCGTGAATAGGAAAAGGACAGTTAGAAGTGGGTTAAGGAGGATTAGCAATGACCTACGAGCAACTCAAATTCCTTAAACCTAGTGCTTTCAAACGCAAGTGTGGCGTGAGAGCGTGAAACGTTTGAGCAAATGGTAGAAGTGTTGCGCCCTCAGTTAGACCGCACGGGCAAACGAGGTGGGCAGGCAAAGTTGAGTGTTGAAGACCAATTACTTCTAGTGTTGGAGTATTGGCGGGAGTATCGTACTCAATTTCACATTGCAACCAGTTGGGAAATCAGCGAATCTGCGGTATGTCGCTTGAGGAAAGAAGGTTGAAACCTTATTAATGCAATCTGGCAAGTTCCGACTGCCTGGTAAAAAGCAACTTTACCAAAATGCTTACACTTGGAGCGTCGTGGTCGTCGATGTAACTGAAAGTCCAATCGAGCGCCCAAAAAAACAGCAAGGTTATTACACAGATGTAGACGTAAGCCAACAGTAGGGTACACGAGATTTACACAGATGGTTACTCGGAAAGCCCCATCAAATTTGGGGATGAAGATTGGTTCATGCAAGATGTCTATTATTGGAGTGGGTTACTCCGTTCCGTAGATCGCTATCCCACCCCTGAGTGCGGCAAAAAGGACTCGTCGAGCCAGTTATAAAAATCCGGACACATCTGCTCTAACCGCCTGACAGCTTCCGCTGAAAGCCTTTCCAGCAACAGCACAGCCCCCCACCGCCTTTCTGTGCGCCAGGGCTTAAGTAGGGATTTGATGGCCTTAACACCTTTATCAATAGCTTCTTGAAGCAATTGAACACAGGTTTTAATCGAGATGTGATATCCGTCTTCTGGCTCAAATTGGTCAAATTCCTCAACCGCTCTCATCGAAACAAAAACTGCATTATCTGAGGTCGGGACAGCTTGCTCTATATGGCTTTGTGGTTGATCGCCTCGTTCCTGATTATTTATATAAAGCGCCGAGCGATCGCTGGCTTCTATCTCCGACGCTTGAACACCAGATACAGCAGGCGCTTGAGGCGTTAAGTCTGCGTATTTCTCATCCAGCGCCCGCAACACGGTAGCGCGATCACTATCGTGCCAAAATTCTTCGTTAATCCCATAAAGCCATTCTTGCTGCTCGTGGTCGTACCCCAGTTGCTCAAGTTCTACCCCAAGTTTTTCCAACAAACGGCTGACGATTTGCATAGGAGTCTGCCCTTTGCTCTTGGTGTCTCCCGGCTTTCTCAGCTTGATTGTTAGGTTGAGGGCAGTTTTGATTCGGCGTCTGTCTTTAAATGCCCTTTGGGCGCTCTGTTGCACCTTGAGATGAGAATTTGACAACACCTCCCCACTCTCGATTAACTCCAACAGTCCCAAATCCCGCAATACCTTCACTTGAAAGCTATAAGTACGGATGTCTGGCAGAAAGGGTAGAATCTTCGCTAAATGATAAAACCAAGTCTTTTTGTCCAACAGAGCCACTTTATCGGGATTCAGACAACTCCAGTAGAGCTTGATTTGACGCAGCCATTCACCATGTTCGGCAATCGCTGCTTTGTAAACAAACTCCGGTGTCAGCTCAATTCCTGGTAATCTGTCTTTCAAGACAGCTTTGCGAGCCTGAAAGCGTTGCTCCTCAGTAGAGCGGTCAGTCTTAAGAATTCGCTTGGCTTCCTCTAAGGGAATGTCCTGGGCAGTGGCGAGTGCTGTCGCCTCTTCCCACTCTAATTCCTTCTTAATCCCTTTGATGGTATGAGCCGTTTCCTTCGATTGACCGATATTAACCACTTCAACATCATGCCCTTCGGCTTTTAATCCTGCGATTAACCTCTCTTGAAGATGCTTCAAAGAGCCATTACGCCGCGCTTGCAAAGATGCCCACATATCAAAATGAGAGCAATTGAAGTTATTCCCTTTCAGGAGTGCTGCCGCTGTTTCAAACAATTCAACAGCGTCAACCTCAGCTTCAATTAGTGCAGCTGCCAAATTGACTATCCGGGAGGTGCTTTTGTGGAACTGGTGGCAGGTACGCTTAACTACATTGGGAAGTAGCGATGTACTCACGCCAGAGTCAGAGGCAAACTTCTTACACCATACCAGCCGCGGGATAGACGATCGCACTCGTCCCAGCATCTGCCGTGCTTCGGTGTCGGTGATGCGTCCGAAAAACATTCCTACCATTAGATCAAAATAGGGAATGTCGATGCTGACACCAGTTCCCATTGTGGGAGTGTAGATTAAGACCTGTGGCTCAAGCGCCTGCAAGCCCTCGTTAGGACGCTTGACAAAATCCTTGATTAATTCCTGTTCTGATGTCTTGCGGTCGATCCGCAGCACTTTCAAGTTAGGGTAAGAATTGAGAATGTCGCGCTCTAATGCTTCCGCTTCTTTTTGGGAATCCACCGCTACAGCAATTTTCTCACCTGCGGACACATAGCGAATGATTGCGGCTTCGGTGCCTGATTTCATAGCATTCGTAGAGAATCGCACCTTCCAAGATGGAGCGAGTACAGTATTTAAAACTAAATGTACTGGTGTAGTATCCGGAGCAAAGGCTTTGATGTAGTTGAGGGACAAATCAGTTAAATCGGCATCTAAGGCGATAATTTGTCCTCCGGTGGACAGTACGGTTTCGATAATTTTGGCAAACTTCAGTTGAAGTAGTCCCCGCTTCTCTTCACAGGTAGTAGACATCATCAGATGGTTTAAGGATTGCTCGACTTCATCGAGAATTAGAATTGCCCCTTCCCAGTCAGAGGGATTCAATTTCCACAGGGAGTCAAAGCAAAGCCCCAAGGTGGGATTATGTCCCAACATCTCAATAGACAGCGCATAATTGCCAGCTACACCGATGTCGTCAATGTAGTCCGCACCGACTTTCAGGCAGCCTTCACGTCCTAAAATCCGCCGATGATAAATTAATAAGACTTTCTGTTCTCTTCGCTTGGCGGCTTCTACAAGGGCGATTAATGCCCAAGTTTTCCCAGTGTTTTTGGGACTCTTAATGCCACAGATAGCACCTTTGAGGTTGGGTAACTTATTCCAAATGTCTTTCCCTAAGTAACGCTGGTTGAGGGAAAGCGTCGGTGGATAAGATAGAGCGTTGAGTTGGGCTTGTACGGCTGCTACCTGTTGCTCGTACTGCTCCTTTCTTTGCTGTACTCTTTCGGCTTCTTGTGCGGCTTCTAGAGCTTCCTCGTCGGCTTTCCGCTGCACATAGGCGGCGTATTCTTCAGGGTCGGGTTCGCTCTGTGGAGCATTTTCCAATGGAAGATTGATGCTGGATTGTCTCTGGTATTGGCTTTTAGCTAAAAATTCCTCTGGGGTAATGATAGCGATCGCTTCCAGGTTTTCTAGCTCGTCAATGTCAGGAGATTCTTTGGTCAGTTGACCCCACCAAGCTACCTGTACTTCATAACCCCATTCCTGCACTAGCTCAATCGTTAGCTGATATTGCCGCATCACAGCGGGGTTAGCAACGGCTCCCGCATCTGGGTACAAGTTAACTGTGTGAGTGCTGAGTTCAGCCGATAGCGCCTCCAAATATGTCTTGAGTTGTTGACGGCTGGCGGTAAAGTTCCCCCCAGCAGCACCGATGACTACAGAATTGAGCTTTTGGGCGGCAATATAGGATTTGAGGAAGCCTTCTGCTAACCCGATGCTTTTAGTTGAGCTGGGGGATGAGGTGGTAAGGTAACTTCTGCCCATCTCGCCCGTCGCGGGACGGCAACAGCTAATGGGTAACTCTCCATTTGGCAGGTGGGAAGTGGCACCGTTTGGACGCTTGGCTGTACGGCTGGTGGGCCACTTGTACTTGCTATCAGTGGCATCGTCAAAGCGGGTTTGGAAGCCGATGAAACGCCCTAATTCATCCCTTACGGGGCATCCAATGCCAGAGGCAGGAATCAGTAGCTTTTTACCCCACAAATCCACCCCAGTGAGTCTCGCATTGATGCCGCTGATTTCTTGCCAAGGTGCAATGCTAAAGAAAAACCCCGCGTCAATTTGGGTATCTGTTAGCCCTCGGTCGCGTAATTTCTGCCGATGTTTTGTACTCAGCCCCAGCTGTTGGTGAAGCTTGCGGATATGGCGATCGCGCTCTTCAACATCAAGCAGAGAGGCAAAGTGTTTGGCTTCTGCTTGCAGTCGTCGCTCTCGTTCGGCTGCTATCTGACGACGGTGGGTTTCCCACTCTTGCTCGTTCCAAGAATCTTGTCCCTGGTCAACTGCCCACATATTGAAGCCCCAGGTGTCTTGCTTGATGAAGCAATACCCTGGCGCTGAAACAACATTAGCTCGACAGTGGACGAGCTGGGTGTGGGCGTTCTCACGGCAGTCTTTCCGAAGACCGTTACAGATGGGGCAGCTACCGCGCTTAAAGAGCTTGAATTGACTCATGCTGCCACCTCTAAGTGAGATTGACAGCGGCACACGCGCTTTAATAACTCTAATATTTGTAATGGCACGAGCTAAACTCCTTACAGAGTGGGGTTTGTAGGAGCCAAAGTCGTGCGGTTTGTGGTGGCGCGTGCGTGTTGCGCTGGCTTTGGATTTCGAGATAAGCTAGATGGTAATTACCCAAAGCCAATTTGTAGCTACAAATGCTAATTTATAGCTACAAGGCATCGAAGACCACTAAAACCGCGTTCCAGCCAGTGCGATAGAGAACGAGTTCATCCGCCAAGATAAAAGTTGTTCTCTAATTGGACTGTCTGAGCGACTTTGCTCCGTTTATTCCGTTTATTAAGATGACCACAGACCAACAGGTCTGCACGATACCCCTACTTGTTTGAGTGGGGGTGTTGTTGTTTTAGGGTTTTGACTATGGCTGCTTTTTTCGCAACCTCATAAACAATTCTCTAAATAGGTGTGTTTTTACTTTAGGGCAACTAGGCGATCGCCTAGTTGCTTTTGGGTTAGGGCGTCTTCCAGCACATTGACTAGCAAGGGGCTAAGTTCTGCGTCAAGGGTTAGCTGGCTTCTTGGGTTTCCCCAAGTCGTCATTGGCGGCTGTTTAGCCTTGCCATCGGCTGATTTTTGGCGGTTTTTGTACCTTGCCATTGGTAGCGGCTCTTTTTGCGACGCAGCGTTATTTTTTTCTTTCCACAATTATGCCAGCTCGGATTCAAGGAGGGCTGTACTCTCATCAAACTACTCAAACTGATCGGGATGTAAACAAAGGCTGAAATCTTTATTATGTAAAGGTTTCAGAAATGCGTGGTGATGAGATGGGGCGTTTTGGTGACGAGATGGGGCGTTTTGGTGATGAGATGGGGCATTTTTTGTTAACCGCTGAAGTTATTGTCCCGCAAAGATTTGAAGCTCTTTTTAGCAAGTTTTTTTAGTTAACAAAGCTGTTAACCATTTATCCCATAGGGTGTTAACACCCTATGGGGGCATGACCTACCTGATTCAAAATCCGAAATTACCTTGGGGCTTGGGTTTTACAAACCTAAATCCAAAATTGTATTGCAGGAAGGTAAATTCATGGTTGGGCTGACTTATTCGCCAAAAAGTCAATACCTACCCAAAGCTCTTTTGCCTCTTTCGGATCTATCTTTCGTTTGCCCTTCTCCACCATGCACAGCCAAGCTTTAGTTTTACCCGCCCACTCAGCCAGGGCTGTTTGGCTTACTCCTTTGGCTTCCCTTTGCTTGCGGATATCAGCCCCTGTCAAGATAGGTTCTGACTTGGATGCAACTGGCTTCAGTTGTAATGGTTCTCTCTTGCTTGCTAGCAGGGCTGGAATTGGTTCTGGTGGTTTAATCGTCAACTTGGCTTTCCACAACCAATCAATGATTTTCTTGTCTTTCCAGCCAGAGGGTTTTTCAACTTTGCTATTGGGCCTTAACCATTCTGGGTAGGTGGCATCGTCAAACATGACCCGCCAACCCAGACTTATCAACAGGCTCACCGCCTTATTCCAGTCATTCTTTAAATCGCGGGCTTTGTATTTGTCAAGACGAGCTGCATTAATTCGGGATTCCAGTTCTACCGCCTCTAAAAGATCCCCCACTTTATATTCGTAGGGTTTTATATCCCTAGCCTTGATCCGGCTTAACATAGTCAGATGAATTGCCAGTTTGAGGGCAAGTTCATCGTGGTAGGGGTCAATTTTCAAGATGTTCGTAGCTAGCCAACCAAACTGACATAACGCCGTACCAGCTCTTGCTCCAACCCGGTTTAACCAGCTATCAACCCAAGGACCAGGACTGACAGTGATATAAACCTCATCAGGCTGCTCTACTTTCCCTGTAAGTAAGTTTTTTTGCCCTATCACATCTGTCTTAACAACCCACAGAGGAGAGACGCTAACACTGGCATTAACTTTATTGCCTTTGGGCTTTCCTTCAACCCACGTACAGCTCATCAGCATTCTTCCTAAATGGAAGGAAATGCTGGCAAGTTGAGCTAGCTTTTCAGAAAGGGTTAACCGATGTTTTTTATCCCAGCCTATTTGTTTGATAACTTCGGTTCCTTTCAGAGAAAACTTAGCAAGACAAGGATTAGGCTGATTAAGTAGATGTGAAGCAAAAACTAACTGAAGTTTTGCTGCATCTATGCCAATTAGATCGATGATTTGCAAGGCGGCTTCAAGCGCTAATATTTCGCCATCATTCCCCCCTGATATATAAACTTCTACACTATTGCTAGGTTTATTTTTGCAAGGAGATTCAAAAACTCCCCAGTTGTCAGGGCTATTTTTCCATTTATCAATTCGGTAGCAAGATTCTACTCCTACTCTAAAGGGAGATGAGGAAGGAATCTCTTCTAAGGTTGAAAGCTTGGGTTCTGTTACGGGTGTCGGGTTTTTTTCAAGTCCTAGTAGAGCAGTTATATCCTCTACAGGTAGGTCTTTAAAATTAATCTGCTCCAGCAAGGCTTCGGCGGCGAATGTTGCTAACTTAGTGGTTAAAAACTTTTCTAATTCTGGATAATTTTTTTTAATTTCATTGGGAAATTCAAATCCTTGCTCGTTTAAACGAGCATAAAGAATTCTAGCTAGTTCTAATAAAGCCGGGGATTGCAACTCGTTTTCTTGTTGGAGTTGTTTAGCAGAGTTTTTAATCTGAGTGCGTCTGCTTCTTAACATTTATATCCAGTTTCTTACTAAACTACATCTAATTTATGCTGGACAGTTCTTTTGAAAACCTGCTTACGTTCTGCCTAGGTTGGGGCCAGGAGTGCGTAGTTCGGGTCACAGGCATCGCTACTTCTCACTTTGTCTCGACGATTGTTGGCGCTTCTGTTACCGACGCCTAAGAAGCGCTTCCTCAATCAATTTGGCAACAAGCCAAGACATAGAGCTTTCTTCCTCATTTGCTTATTCTTCCAACTCTTTTTTCATTTCATAGGTTATGTATGTACAAACATATGAGGCATTGAGATTTCGACGCATTAGGTATTTTTAGCCCCGCATTAACGGCGCTAAAAATACCTAATCAACGCCTTCTCAATCTCCGGTAGTAAGTTGGTGTCATAGCACTCCAGCCATGCTATTTGAATGTTTTCAGTAATTATTAGACTCTGAAATTGATTCCAACGATGATGAGCTAGCCAGCGGCGATAGAGATTGTTAGCTCTGCCAATGTATAGCGCTTTTCGGTCAAACTGGGATGAAACCTTGATTTTTCGTGGGCTGATACAGCGTAAACTCGTCTAATTTCCCGAAAGTGACACAAGAGCGATAGAATTTTATTGCCTTTCAGAGCAAAGTAAATAGCTGGACACTTGGGTAGATGACGATGTTCAAGCAGTGGCAGTAAGGGGAGAGCTAGTGGGTCAATCATTGCTGGATTCATTAATGCCACTTCATCGCTTGAAGGCACTATGCTTTAGGTCTTTGAGGTGTTCGTAGGTCATGGGTGATTCTTCACTCTGATCTAATGAAAGCCATTTTCTACCTAATTCGTGCAAGAAGTCTAATGACCGCTCAGAACTGAGCTATCTGCCTTCAAAGGAGATATGTTTGTTCCGTGCTTGCTTCCCCAAATTTGCCTATAGCCTATCTGTAGCGCTCTCACTACTACTGATTCACCAGGAAAAGTCCGAAATCCAGCTAGTAGAACATTAATATACCAATTGGCTAAATAGCTGTTTCGGGGAGATGAGGCAGAAAAATAGGCACTGGTAGCTACGCTCGTAGCGATCGCGACGTAGTAGCGAGATCGCACAAGAATTTAAACATCTAGATGAGTCGATCGAGATTTCAGATACTGGGCAAGAGACTCTTCAACAATCTGGCTCATCTCCTGCTCATCCGACACCGCGACGGACTTCAGTTGCCGATGTAATTCCTTGGGAAGGTAAACAGTCGTGCGGATATAGTTGGGGTCTTTACTTTTAGATAGTTTGGTACTTTTGGTCGGCTTGGTCTCAGGCGCAGGTACCTTTTTAGCGGCATTGAATAGCTCGTCAAAACGGCTCATGGCAGTATCTCCTCCCCAACAGCGGTATAGCAGCGCCAAGCATTTTTAGCATAGGGATCTTTCACATCGTAGACTGGAACCCCTTCTAAGGCAGCTCGTTGGAAGACTGCTAGCCGTCGAATTTCCGATTTAAAGATAGGTAGAGAAGCCTTTTCAATCGTAGCTCTCGTTTCTGCTCCCACTTTGCTGGGATGAGGAGGAATCAGAGTTAGCAAAATTCGGTAGTTAGAAGTAAGGGCATGCAGCGCCGCCACCATTTGCAGCATGGCACTGAGAGCCAGCGCATCAGGCGAAGTGGGCAAGACCAGTAGGTCGCAGCCCTCAGCCAAGGTTTTGAGTTCTTCTGGAGCAGGTCGGGCAGGTGTATCAATCACAATATGTTCGTACTGTTTGGCAAAGCGGATTGCCTGCTTTTCATCCACAACCTTAAACGGCAATTTCTCTCGACTAGCCCACTCACTAGCACTGCGGTTAAGATCCCCATCTACCACAAGAGTTGGAGCATGCTGTTGGAGGTAGGCAGCCAAATGTAAGGCCGTGGTTGTTTTCCCCACCCCTCCTTTAAATGAAGCAACCGTCACAATCATGGGATGCGGCGATGAGTCGTCATGGACAGATTCTATCGCAGTTCAAGGCGAAAAGCATCTAAGCATTTAAACATTTAGATGCTTGAATGTTTAAATGCTTAGAGTCACTGTCACAATCATGGGATGCGGCGATGAGTCGTCATGGACAGATTCTATCGCAGTTCAAGGCGGGAAGCATCCAAATGTTTAAATGCTCGAATGTTTGAATGCTTAGATGTTGAGCTACCCATGACTGTCTCAGGTCTCAGCAGGAAGCGATCGCACGGCAAGATAGCCGCCGAGACTGCCGCTTCAATTCGCACTTCAAGACACTTGACTCTGAACTTTAAACCCCTTCTTAAAGATGAACCTTTCTCATCCAGTCTCAAACCATCTATAGCCAAGTACATCGGGCACCTTCCTCGTCAAAGCCTTCTGAAATATGCTCAGACAGAAGACCAGAAAGCTTACTGGGGTCATCTAGCTGCTTTCTATTTCGTTGTCTCCCACCGCTGCCACAGCAAGAGCTAAAGTCCTTATTGCCAACTCAAAGTAACTTTTCGGAGTAACGATTAGTCACAAAACTTTATATAAACCTTCCTATTTAAACTTGTGCATCCCAAATTCCACAATCAAAGGTGTGAAATAAACGAACCAGAAACAGTTTCAAACACTTCACAAATTGCTCCTGAGATAGTATAAGAGGGCAGTAACTACCCTTTCTGGAGGAGCAAAAAGCCGCGAGCTGACTGCTGCCACACATAATGGCGGTAAGCTCAACACGGAAGCGATATGCAAGCCGTTGGGGCAGTAGCTGGGATTAGGCAACCATGCAACCAAAGACAGTCAGTGAAGCATTAGAGCAATTTACCAAGACTAAGGCAGCTCAGGCTAACCCCCGACTCGTCAGTAATCTTCAGACAGCTTTGAGACGGTATATTTTGCCAAACTATGGGTTTGCGGAAGCTGAACTACGAAGTCATCTAGATGAATGTCTGGCAAAAATTCCGCTGTCACAGTTTTTAGGAAACGCAAGACAACTCCTGGAAACTCTGAATACTGGCTCAAATTTGGATTCAAAAGCGCGAAAAGTTTCCCGTGGAACCCTCAACAACTACCGCTCAGCTTTGCAGAGATTTTTGAGCTGGATGTACACGCAAGCTGGCGATGACCCTACCCCAAGCAGTCGGATCGGGGAGTATGCACCTCAGATGTACAGCGGTCAAATGTTGTCCAAAACACAGCCCAAAGCGAGACCGCGTCAGGTAGAACCCTATGCCCTCAAAGAGGAAGAGCTTACCCATAAGCTAGAGCAGCAGCTTAAACAACTGGGCGACTTCTGGACTAAATCTCGAGTACGGGGAAGAAAAGGAAAAGCGATCGCGCTCGACACCTTTGAAACTTATAGAAGTAATCTTCTGTGCATTTTGGGATGGCTGCACAATATTCAGGGATACTCTTCCGAACGGCTTGCAATTGAGCAAGTGGCTTCGCCAGAGCAACTCCAAGTTTTCATCGACTGGGGTCTTAAGCAAAAGGGCAACAGCTACGGCTGGGCACTCAATATGGTTCAGGCATCTCTATCTGTTGCTAAATGGCTGAACTCCCAGAAGCAGCCCAACTCAGAAATTCCTGCTGTTAAAGCGCTACAGGATTACCTACATACCCTCAGAACTAATTACGAACACGAGTCCTCACAACAGAACCAGGGCAAACCAGAGCTAACCCTGGAAGAAGGGGAGCAGATTGTCGAGTATTTACGGCAGTGCTGTGCACCACGACATCAGTCAGGAGCACCACGCTCAGAAGCAGCAATCTTGAAATCCTGGCAACGTTACCTAATTACCGCTCTTCTAGTTTATTCGCCGATTCGCCAAACAGAAATTTCTCAGTTGGAGTGGCAGCGCACGCTAGTTCGTGAAAAAAATGGCTACCGGGTTCAATCTGACCTGAAGTCGGAAAGGGGGAGAAAAACTTTAGCGCCCCGCGAGTTTCGATTGCCTAAGCATCTCGCTCAAGAATTGGATACCTGGAAGCAGCAGTGGCGTTCCAAGATTCCCACGGATCATAATTTAGTCTTTGTACGGCTTGGTTCTAATCGTACACCCGAAACCCTAGGTCAACCCCTTAGTACCCGCGACATTTCTGAGCTGGTTTCCACAGCCATCTACAAAGCTACCTCAGTGTTGTTTGGTACTCCCAAGCAAGTTACACCGCGAACTTTTCGACACGCGGCCCTCGCTTACTTAGAACAAAGCGGATGTTCAACACCAGATTACGCAACTAGAGTTAGCCAGGGACAAATTCCTCAATGGTCGCCACCTCCCCAGAGGTATGACAGTCCGGCAGCACAGATTGCTCAACTTGGGCGATCTCCCAAGCACTCAATTAATCAACCTGACCCGTTACTGGGAGCGTTGACACCGCCCAATAACCCAATTAATCAGCCTGACCCGTTACTGGGAGCGTTGACACCGCCCAATAACCCAATTAATCAGCCTGACCCGTTACTAAGAGCGTTGACACCACCGCCCAAGCACTCAATTAATCAGCCTGACCCGTTACTGGGAGCGTTGACACAGCTAGAACAGACTGATACTAATATCGGCTCCATTAAACACATCACTGAACAGTTTCAGCTTGCTGAACAGTCGGAGCCAGAAGACTCCCCTGAAGATTCTTCAGAGCCTTAAACTGTGCAAGTCATTCCTCATTGAATGCAGGAACTTCTTGCACAGACACGTCGTTAGCTCAAGTCTAACCGCCCCACTCTCCGGGTTAACGGAACTTAAACAAATTTCAAGGCTCTAAAGGGGCTGAAAAGCTTTCTGGGCAAGGGAAAGAGGTTGATGACCTAAAAACGCCTGAAACCCTTGTGAATACAAAATTTATGCAGATTCGAGCTGAAACTCTTTCTCTATTTAGGTTTTAAGCTATTTTTGCCTTGGTTTTTGTCTAAATCCCATTAGCTCAAATCTAACCGCCCCACTCTCTGGTTTAAAATCCCTGATTCCTCCGCTAAAAATTTTAGTGTAAGTTTTTAGGATTTAACTTATACTATTTTAGTGAGCCTTTTTAGGATTTTATCGCGACTGGGGAAGATGTTCCCGAGTGACTAACCCTTATTGTTGGTCATTAATTTTAGGAGTGCGTGTTGAACAAAAAGCTGTGTTTCGGAAAGTTCTAGTTAAAGGTTTACTCCCTAATTCACAACTCCATTCAATCCATAGTTGGGATGAGAACAATGAAAGTAAATAGAAATGGGCAAGCAAAAATTCTTACCCCACAAGAAAGAGAACTTTTGCTGACTCAAGGTTTTCTCTCTCAAAGAGACCGCGCTCTGAATGAACTCTGCTATTACACAGCTTGTCGGATTTCAGAAGCACGACAAGCTCGTTACACAGATATCTTTGATGGAGATAAAGTTCGAGAGACTATCGTGATTAGGAAATGCATTACTAAAGGTCAACAGGCTACTCGCTGCATTCCCACTCATCCGAAGCTACCCCCATCTTTAGAAAAATACATCCAAGACTCTAGAGAACTTATGAAGATTAAACGGATTATCGGACAATGGGATTACAAGAGCTTGCATTGTGGTCAAGTTTTTGACAGCGAGCAGAGAATTATTTGCCCAAAATGCGCCAGCTACGATATTACAACTGCTGGGATGGGTCGGGATAAACAAATGTATAAATGTAAAAGCTGTTTATATCGCTTTCAAACAAAAACAGCTTTTGTGGATCATCCTGAATTGAGAGATACCATAATTCGTTTGGGAGTTTATAACTCAATGAGTTACGGTTTTCTTTTCATGCATCCCAACAACCCTTATTTATTCCCTGGTGCAGAAGGAAAAGGGTGTCTCGCTTTGAACACAGCCAGTGAAATCTTCAAGAATGGTTGTAAGCGAGTGAATGTAGTTGGAGCTTCTACTCATAGTTGGCGAAGGACAGCACTAACAGAGATGCATAAAGCTGGGGTGCCCATCAGAGTGACTCAAAATATTTCTGGGCATACCCGGCTCAGCAATCTCCAAAAATATCTAGAAGTTTCTAGAGAAGAAGTTGAACAGGCTGTGTTTCTTTTACCTTAACCTGAGTGTTTGGGTTAAATGAAGTAATTGTATCCTTGAAACCTCTGTAAAACTGCCCCAAACTTTTTTAGGAATCAAGGAATCATAAACTCATGTTGATTGACAGGAATGGTCAAGCTAAAGTTCTCAGTTCTCGAGAAATTCAACAGGTTCAATGAAGTAATTGTACCATTGAACCCCTGTAAAACTGCCCCAAACTTTTTTAGTAGTTAAGGAATCATAAACTCATGTTGATTGACAGAAATGGTCAAGCTAAAGTTCTCAGCAATAGAGAAATTAAACAACTATTTGAGCAAGGGTTTAGATTAGCGAGAGATAAAGCTTTATTTGCCACCTGCTTTTATACAGCTTGTCGAGTTTCCGAAGCCCGACAAATGCATTTCGTTGACGCTTTTCATCAAGAAACCGTGCGAGATGACATTATCATTCGTAAAGCGAACACCAAAGGAAAACAAGCAACTCGGACAATTCCTACCCACCCTCATCTTAAAGAGATTCTCCAACAGTATCGCCAAGATTCTTTAAAATTACTCTGGCTGCGAGAATTATTTGGAAGATGGAGCCACAGGAACTTAAATTCAGAAGGAAAGCTGGTTTTGAACAATCTACTTCAATGTCCTGTTTGCGAAGCTAAGCATTTTAGTAAGCAAGGCTGGTATAGAGATAAAGAGCAAGTTTACCTCTGTAAAAATTGCGACCATTATTTTCATGAATCAAAACTCATCAAATGTCAACTTGATGCCAACATTCCGCCAACCATAGAGTATGACCCTTTAGGAGTCATTAGCACACTAAATTACGGATTTTTATTCGCCGAACCCAACAATCCATTTTTGTTTCCAGGATGGCAAGGGAAGGGATGTCTTAGCCTCAGAAAGGCTATCAACATTTTTGAGATGGCTTTTGACAAACTGGATATTTCTGGGGCTTCCTCTCACAGCTGTCGGCGGACATCGCTCACCATCATGCACGGCGAAGGAGTCATCCTTCGGGTCCTACAAGAAATCAGCGGACATAGAGATTTAGGAGCTTTGCAGAGATACCTGGAAGTGTCTCCCGACCAAACACGGGCCGCTATTAATGTTTTGGGGTAACTCTTTATCACAAATAAAGGTGATTGTCAATGACCAGCTCTTCGGTGATTTCTAAGAACACCAAGCTGAAACGCTTGTCCTGTAAGGATTTCAATTTTAGAGATATTTTTAAGGATATTTTAATAATTTTGTGTCAAATCCAGAAAAGCATAGCTTACAGTTCAAAAAGCTTTTGAACAAAAATAACTGGTTTTGTAACAGCAGCTATACACTTTGATATTCCGTCAATTTAGTAACAAAACTTGAAGGGGTTAATGATGGTTAGTTCTGGTCGGGGTGGTGCAAGAGCGGGTGGGGGCCGTCCCTCACGGTGGAAAAATCAGCCGACGGTCACGATCCGAGTGCCGGAAGCTTTCGCTGAAACGCTGTTGGAAATTGCTGAAAATCTAGATCGGGGAATTGAGGATACCCTTGTAATTGACTGTAAGTCAACGAATGTTAGTCGGCAAACCAAAAAAGAACAGCTAGCTTTATCACAACTCCGTATTTATAAACATTCTGGGCACAAAGTCCTACGATTGGAGGAATTAATTAGTGTCTTACAGAGCAGTCTTGACTAACGCTGCTTCATTACTTTATGCAGAATAAAATTGAAAGTCATTTTCTGACGCAGTGGTTGGAGCTATAGCAATCTACGACATCCAACTGGTCGCCGCGATGCAATGCTTGGGCTACACTAAAGAACAATTTCAATTCATCATCGTTCAACCCATCAAACTCTACGCCTTCCACAAACCCACCCAGCAAATTCATCCCATCCCTAACATCCCCACGGATGAACTAATCCAGGCTGTAGGAATGGATGTCCTACGCTGGCACAGTTTCAGCGTCCCACTCACAGACGTTGCCCCATCAACATCAGTACCGCCGGACAACCCACTGCTGCCGATCCCCTCTATCGCGTCCAAACTGCCCATGCCCGTTGCTGCGCCCTCCTGCAAGAAGCAAACCAACAAGGCATGATTGGGCTAGACACCACACAACGAGATAACTGGCAAATTGCACCCGCATTGATGCCATTAGCTGAGTACACTTGGGATAATTCCCTTACGGAAAAACTAGCCTCTCAGGTGCAAGCAGTTCCCGAAATCCTGTAACAAAGTGCGGCTGAAATTGCACCACACTTGGTGATCCGCCACCTGGAGGCTATTAGCGATACTTGCCATCAGTGGTTAAATGCCCTCAGCCTCACGCCTGATGCCTGCGCCCTGTTGTTAGCCACCAAGCAAACGATTTTTAACCTGCTGGAGAATGTTCTAGGCATTACAGCGCCAGAAAAAATGGCAGTTGCGTTGAACAAATAGCCGAAGACAGCATTTTAGAACCAGCGATGGACAACAGAGCGATCGCCTCAAAAGTTACTTTGTAGGGATGGGGAGAATTTTGCACAAAGAAAGCGATCGCGCAGTCTTGCTGTCCTGGTGATTTTTATCGTATCGGTGTAATTTTATTGAGCATAACAGCTTGTTAGGCATCTCTGAACTGCTGACACGGGAGCGGCTTTTTCAGCTATTTTAAACTTTGTCAAGTTTCCTTCACATTCTCCGTAAATTTACTTACTCAGTTTATGCAATAGGTAGAATTGCCACTAGATTAAACCTTAATGTCTGCGTAAGTGTTAGCTACAAGCCCTCACCAACTCTTTCTGATGCTATTGCTGTTGTGTGCCAATCTTAATGGCCTTGTAATTTTTTCATGTCTAATCAGCCAACCGAGATGGTAAAAATTCCACGTTCTTTGCTGGAGCGCTTCACTAATGCTTCGGGATACGCTACTTGAATGGATAAAGTCAAGCTAAATTACCCATTAAAAATCTGAAAAACCATCCTTTTTTACCCCCCAAAACCATATTTTCTAAAATTAAACAGTTTCATCATTTCTCGTTGCATTTTCTGATAAAGCGGTATCTTTTCTGATTCGATTTGAGCATAGACTTTTGCTCCAGGTATCAGCCGTCCTTGGGAATTATTAATCACCGCTCTCACTCTCAACAACTGTTTTTGCTGAGAAGGATCTGGTTGCATTACCAGTTCTATTTTTTCGAGCCGAGTAGTGTAGGAAGCTAACCCAGGTTCTAGGGGGTGAAATGTTACTTTAGCTGCTGTTTTAACAATATCAGAGTCGGCTTGAGGAACTTCAATAATCGCCACTAGCTGGCTTAAGTCGGCAATTTCCAAAACTGGCTCCCCAGCTGGCATCTTCTTCCCCAACAATTTGTGGAAATCTTGGCTAATGACTAACCCAGATGTTTTAGCTTTTAGCACCTGATGCTTTTGTTGTTTCTCTTGCCGTCTTTCCAGTTCTTCCTTCAGTGTTTTCAGTAATGGCTCTCGACTGGCTACTCCTACCCGGTTAGTTTCCAATTCAACAGAAGCAGTCTGACGAGCTGTTGTCAAGGCCGTAAGTTCGTCTTGGCGGAGTTTTAATTCCTGGTATTTTCTATTGGTAACTATCTGAATCTCTGAGCGTTTGCCAGCGATTTGCTTTTCTATAGCGTTAACTTCACTTTCCCTAGTTTGAACTCCACTGATTAGAGTAGATTCTTGAATTAAGAGATTATCTAATTCTTTTTGAGCAATCGCTCCAGTTTCAATTAATCCTTTAAACCGTTTAATCGCACCTTGCACGATAGCTAAATTCTTGGTTTGTCCTTCTCTCTCACTGTGCAATCCGACGATGTTACTCCTCAGTGCTGCTATCTCCTGATGCAGCTTGTCAATTTCAGGTAGATGTTCCAATTCTTGACGCAGTTCTTCTACTTGCCGACGCACAGCTGATTCTCTGACATTTGCTTCATTGACCCTTGCTTGTAGACTATTCATCTGCAAGGAAGCAGATTTAAAGCTTGAAAGTGCCTCCTCAAATTGAGCTTGTGCCGAAGAAATTTCGACATCCATATCATCAGTAGAGATGATAGCAATAGATTGATTTTCTTTGACGGCTTGATTGGGTTGCACCAAAATTTCTGTCAGGGTGCCAGGAATTTCTGTGTAAACCATCTGGTGGGAAGTGGGAGCGGGTTCGATACGTGCCTCTGCATTTACCCAATTAGCGACAGGTACTTGGCTAATTAAACCCAAGCCAACGAATACACCGCCAATGAGGAAAATTCGCCTGTAGGGGAAAGAAGAAGCTGCTGAGGGTTGAGAAACTGCCTGTGTGTTGGAGGATACAGGTATTGGCGGTGTCTCTTGAGTGGGTGGAGTTTTCTTGTCAGAAGTGGGTGGCACCACTTTAAGGGGTGAAGAAAAAGTTTTAGAGTTCGGTGAGTTAGAGGGGGAAGGTGTCGCAGTCATGGCGGTAGAGGTACTTCAACAATTGTGATTAGTTGTTAGTCATTAGTCATTGGTTATAAGCAATGAACTATGAACCATGAACTATGAATACTACTTTTGTTTTGGAAAGTAGAAGTAAATAGCCCAAATAATGAGGAGAACTAAGGCTGTGGTAGGGATATTGAGAAAAGTCCAATCTGTTACCTGCAAAATCAGGAAACTGAAGACAAGCCAAATATAGGCGAGACTAAATGGCGCATAGGCAGCCAGAATCCAGCGATCTCGCCCAGTTTCCTGAATCGGTTTTCCTGTGAATAAGTTGGAATAAAACCCAAATGAACGGCTGCGAAGATTATTAATACCAGTAAGCGCAACAGTCAGATAGTAGCCATCAAACTTAGACAAGGGATTAAGATTAATCGCAACCGTGAACAAAGCAGCTGCCATCAATAAATAACTGGTGGTGTGCAACCAAATACCCTTGACTGAAAAGTTCCACAACCACAACCCAGCGGCGGCGATGATGAGTTGCACCCCTACACCAGCCGCTACAACCTGGACTCTCTTAGGCCTTGACAGACAGTAGGAATCAGTGGTGTTGGTGTAAGCAGCTGGAATGAAAAACATAAACATTAGCCCCACTTCGGGAACGATGCCACCGTAATGTTTTAAGGTGAAGGCATGACCGAGTTCGTGGAGAGTCACCACCAGCAGAGAGAGAATGGCAAAGGGCAATAGGAGTGAGCCTCCATAAGCTTTGAGTAGCTGCTGCGCTGCAAACAAAATTTCTGAGCGCTGATTAAAACCAATAACTGTGGAGATGGCAAAAAACCCGCACAGGAGAAATGCAACTGGTTGTGAAAACAGCCACCGGAGACTGTTGATGTGTCGGGTTAGCCAAGCATCAGGATTAAACAGGTGAACTTTGAAGAACAGCAGTTGCATAGGGGTAAACTTGCGTTTGGCTGGCTTGGCGGGAGTTGTGCCTTCCAGCATCCCGGTGGCTGTCAACACTTGGAGTAGGTATCGCAATTCTTCAGGATTGATATCTTGTTCCTGTTTAATGACTGTGAGTGGCAGCTGTTCTAACTGGTCAACGATCGTTTTGTGGCGATCGCTCACTTGCAGAAATGTCACGTCTGTTGGATTGCGAAGAATCCAGTAACCGTCAGGATGGGCAATCCACTGGACACAAGCTTTAAGGTGACGACTAGAAACATCTGAAGTGGGACTATTGAAGGCAGCACCTGAGACACTGTGTTCATTGGTGGGAGTGGAACTTGGTTGGGGATCGGGTAGTGCTAAGATTTCCAAGTCTAAGAGTTTCTGCAACAGTCTGGCAACAAAGTCAGGCGGGATGGTATCGCTGAACTTTTGCTGACACTGTTGCTGAACTTGTCCTATTGTGAACTTCCCTGTGAAATAACGTAAAGCATAGGCTTCACTAGCGCACAACTCAAGGCTTCGAGTCCCTGACAGTGCAGACAGCAGGAACTCTTGTGAGTCACGAACTTTTCCCAGTTTCCAGTAAGTAGTCAAGTCGGGACAAATCCAGTTATCGCTATTTTGACAGATGAGCATCTGTTCTTTTAGGTTCATAAACCTCTATCAAGGAGACGACTGCCCCAACTAACTTGCTTGCGTTTTAGCCCATTTAATTTCGTATAAAACTTTCTTGTTACACACTCTCAAGGTACTATTAAGTAAAAATCTGGTAGTGTCTATCGCTTTAATAACAGGTGTCGGTTAACTCGACTTCAAGCATAACTAGCGTTTAGAGTTTTAAGTCTTTCTGCCTTTTTGAAGCTAAGAAAAAATATGGCTTTTGGGCGGTAATAAAAATGGATATTAGTAGATTTAAAGTTTTTACCTGCCAAAAAGCAAGAATACTTAATATATTTCATGTTTTACAAAAGCTTCATCAAAACTTCATGAAAATTTTAAAATTCATGCTTGACGCTTCGGGAATTACTCAAGTTATAATTGGAGTCATTTTAAAACTGAGCGATTCGAGGTTAGTTATATTCCCAAATCTGGATGACTTTATAAGTATCTTCACTTAGAAGATTGAGGCAATATCAATCTTGAAAAACTTATCAAGTAGCCCAAAGTTTCAGCTAATCAAATTTTCCTGATAGGGAAATAAAGTTTTTTAATTAAAAACTTTGTTAGTAATAGTGTACAGCTTCTTAAAAGTATTTGTAGCTATTAGGCTTCTTGCAGGCAGTCTTTGAATTTTCTTCTCCAGCCATCCCCGATGCCTTGGTGAGGGGGCAGCACCAGATGTTTCGGTCTTAGCAAGAGGTAAATTGTTGTTGCCAGAAGTTTATTGGATACGAAAAAATTAATGACTAACTATTACGCCATTTATAGCGAGTAAAACGCATATTAAGGCACTATTGCTCGCTAATAAAATTAGGTGAGTTATTAAAGTCCACAAATTCACTTTCTCATTAGGCAAAATAAATCATGGGTTTGTTCAACTTTCTCTTCAAAAAGCATCCAACTGCCCAAGGTGGTCAGCCGCAAAAGGCTCGGTTCCAGTTCCAGCAAGAAACATTTATCCTTGAAACGATTCTGACTCCCAGTGGCATCGTGGATGGCGTGGATGATACTCCAAATCAAATGGTGGATTTGGACGCACAGGTGCTGGTCGATACTTTTGGGATTGATGTTGACCAGGGACTGGACGATTTCTCGGCGGTGGAATTGCCAGCTCAGGATATTGAACCCGTTGACTTTATCTATGAGAATGAACTGCACAACGATGTTCTGACTGCTTCCAGTTTAGTAGACTCTAGCCCTGCTTTTGAATTTGACTCTGGCACATTCACTGTGGGTGAGACAGGAAAAGTTAGTATTGATTTCTTATTTGACGGCGGGAAGTGGAAAGGGGAACTCGCCATTTTCAGCCTAGAGAGCATGGAGGACTTTGAACCAGGTTCCGAGGCGTTTATCCAAGAGGCAGCAAGGCGTGCCTTGAGTGATTCAACATTGGGTCATGTGGTAATTTCTGACTCGACTGAAGGAGCGAGATTTAGCGGCATTTTAGGAAAAGAGGTTGATTGGAACGCGGGTGAGTATCAAGGAGTAAGAACCTTCTCAATGCGTCCAGGAGATGAATTTGGCGTAATGCTAGTACCCAATGGTAAGGTACAACAAGTATTTAATAATCCCGCTATTGATGGGAATATACGTCCTTTGTTTTCCTTGGGAACTGCTAACCCTAATGATGCCTTTCATGTGGGGCAAATTGCGGATGTGACGGGGGATGGCAGTACCTTCGTGATGGAAGATTGGCGAATTGATGCCAAGTCAGATTTAGATTACAACGACTTGATTTTCCAGGTTCGGGGGGCGACCGGGGAAGCAGTGGATTTGGATGATGTGATCGCTCCGGCTAAAGATTGGCGCGGTACTAATTTAGGTCAAGCATTAATTGAATATGCAAAACCTTATGTCACGCCGGATAACCCAGCTGTAGGGGAAGTGGTTACTGACGATTTAATTGATGTCGTATTCGGGACTGACACTAACTCAGCTGTTGATGGTGATGATTTGGGAGCGATCGCGCCGGCAACCGAAGTTAATACCCAACCAACTGTAGTGGAAACAGTGACGAATCAGGGTAATAGCTCAGGAGCGATCGCGCCGGCAACCGAAGCTAATACCCAACCAACTGTAGTGGAGACAGTGGCGAATGAGGGTAATAGCTCAGGAGCGATCGCGCCGACAACTGGAGCTAATACCCAGCCCACTGCAACCAGTGAGGGGATGGAGACGATCGCACAGTCAGCCGATCCTGCTGTTGTCGAGCCAGAAATTGCCATTGTAGGAGCTACTAAAAATCCAGAAACTTTGGCTAACAATGAAGTTGAAGTAACAGCAACTCCTAGTAGTGAAGATACAGGTACATCTTCAGGCTTAGTGGATAACTGGTTTTCTCAACTCAACCAAGAGTTAGACAACCTAAATAGTGACGTGCAGAAAGAACTAACTACTCTTGGCACCACTATTTCTACAACCACAGGTGCTGTAAATTCCCAAGTTGAAGGTCTTAGGGCTACAATTGCGGCAACCGAAACGAGCATGAACACCTCGGTAGGATCTACGGGTACTGAACTCTCTGGTATTAAAAACCAAATGAATGGCTCAGTGACCTCTACAGGCAGCCAACTCGACGCTATTGAGAAGAGCCTAAACGACCAGCTAAAAGGAATCGAAACTAACCTGTCTGATGGTCAAACTCAGTTGAATAGCGGAGTAAATGATTTAAGCACTCAGCTTACTAACGATGCAGCCTCAATGAATGGCAAAGTTAACGAAGCTAAGAACAAAGAATGGTCAAACCCAACTGAGGCTTTTACCAAGCGGCAACAAGACCATGTTGTTGAAACTGTGGAACACCGCGGACGCTTTGACGAAATTACCACTCATATAGGTGGAACACCTGAGCAGAAGCAACAAATCTCTAGTGATACATCAAAACTGCAAACAGATAGAACAAATGCAATAAAAGCTGTAGAAACAGCGAAGGATAATGCTGTTAAAAGCGCCCAAACGCAGTTCAATACTCTGTCGGCAGATAAAAACAAAGTCATTGCAGATGCTCAGGCTAAATTAGATTCTTTAACGCAAGCTAAGGATGCTGCAATTCAAGAGGTAGAAAGTCAGTTTGCTGACATTACAGCTTCTATTAGTGATATTGATAAAAAGTTTGCTGATGTTCAAGCATTGAAGGACAATTTATTTGCTAATGCCTATGCTAATTTCAATGCTATAGAAACCCTCAAAAATGAGGTACTTACCAATACTCAGGAGCAGTTAAATGGTCTCTCTAACTCTTGGAGCGATTGGGTAAAAGATACTAAACAGCAGATTAACGTTTGGACGAAAATCACTGATGCCGAAGATCGCTGGTTCAATACAACTCCTACTAATCCAGCCCTAAAAGTTGGCTTGCCATTGATTGGGGTTATTGATACGGGATTTAGTGCCAACCATTCCGATCTTGACTATTCCCGGATTACTTTGGGTAAAGATTGGGTGGATGGAGATGACAATCCTTTAATGCTATTTGGTGAAGGAAAAGAACATGGCACCCAGATATTAGAAATCATTGGGGCTACCCGAAATAACGGTATAGGCATTAATGGCATTAATGATAAGTCACCGCTTTGGTTAGGGCGTGCCGTTGGTTCTAACAATTGGGCGCAGTCCTTAATTGAATTTGTGGATGCTGCCAAGGCATCGAAACAACCTAATGCGGTGGTCAATCTCAGCTTTGACCTCACCCAAACTAACCCAGATGGCAGCGTCACAACTCGCTACGAGTTGACACCTGTAGAACAGGCAGCTTTGACCTATGCCAAGCAAAATAACATCCTAATTGTTACTTCCACAGGCAACCAAGGCAGTACCATGTCTGCTCTTGCTCAGGCGACTAAGGAGTTTGACAACATCTTTGTTGTGGGGGCTGCTGAACAATGGCAGCGTGCTAATTATTCCAGCTACGGTGAAGTGGATTATGCCAATTACGGCAAAGGTGTAGATATTCTGGCGCAGGGTAGTGCTAGTAACGGAGCCTCCGGTACATCAGTGGCAGCCGCTAAAGTCACGGGTGCAGCTTCCTTAGTCTGGGCAGCTAATCCGGGTCTGAATCATACCCAGGTGATGGACATCCTGCGGCGTACAGCTACTGACCTGAATACCCCAAATTGGGATGCTCAAACTGGCATGGGGCTATTAAATATTGCTGCTGCCGTGCATCTAGCCAAGGCAACCAAGCCAGAAGTTTATATTCCCCGCGAACTTGAGTTAGTTCAGAACACACTGAAAGCCTACCAAATCCCAGAGGTTCACTGGCCTCAGTTCTACGAATACTACTACCGAGCAGAACTGGAGACTAAATTTACAGGCTCCAAGTTTGATTTTGTCAAATCAGTCTGGACAGAGCCATCATGGGGAGTTTCTTCTAATATTATTGCGGCAGAAAGAGCAACTGCAAGACAACGGAACCCAAACCCAGTTTTTAACGAATACTACGACAATATACCGTTCTCAGGTAATCCATCTAGGGGAGAAGCGGAGAGACACGCTCATAAAACAGCGAATGAACTTAGAAAAGCTCTAAAGTTACCTGATTTAGTCTATGTTCGTTATGTGGTTACATCAGGCGATGGTAGCAGCCGAGCCAAAGTCTGGAAAGAGATTGATTTAGATGCCCAAGTAGACTACAATCGCAAGGTAACAGAACTAAACGCTGCCAAGAAACGTGTTAAGGACATCGAGACAGAAATCGCAGAGACTGAAGCAGCTACGCAAAAAGAAATCGATGCTCTCACAGCCAAAATTGCGGCTACAAAGCGACAACTGCGAGTAGCAATTAGTATTGCTGAAAAAGGAAAGTTAGTTTATGTAAAAGAACTGAATGCTAAGCTTACAAGTCTTTACCAGCAGCTAGCTCAGACTTCTACCTTAGACTGGATAAGAAGAATTAATCTTCAGTTTTCAATTCAAAGTACTAATCAAGATTTGCAGGTGGCAAATCAGTTCGATGAGCACTCCTCTCAATCAAGCTTAATTGAGGAGCTTAAAAATAAACTATTGGGTCTAGAAGGACAACTAAAAACAACTCAAGAAGAAGCAGACAATCTCATTGCAAATCTTAAGGCTCAACTAAAAGCTGCCGAGAAAGACCTGAGCGGCAAAACTAAAGCTGTTGAGGATACAGTCAATAAAGCTAAAGACGATTTAGACAAAGAAATCAAAGATGCTGAGGCAGCAATTGAAGCGCGTAAGCAAGGATTTTTTGACAAATTGGGCGCTAGTGTCACGCAGTTCTCAAAAGACCTCAGCGAGCAAATCAAGAGCAATCTCAAGGGTGTAGACGTTGGTGCTGTCCTTGATGTTTTGAAGAAAATTCCAGTTGTCGGCACAGTTGTCAATGGTATTGAGGGATTGATTGCCCTTGTTCAAGGGGATTGGAAAGAGGTTGTTAAGAGCGGAGTCAATGGGGTACTAAAAATAATACCTGGTGGTTCTGCTGTTCCAGAACCGTTGGTCAATATCCTAATAAATGTCGGCTGGGGGATTATTAGTAAGGACTACAAGACAGCCTTAAAAGATGTCCTCAAAGAACTTGATGTAAAAGACAAAGTAGCAAATACTTTTGTAGATGTTGCCTGGGCAATGAAAGACGGTGATTGGAAGGATGTTTTAGGTGCAGGTTTGTCTGGGGCTGGGTTTAATAATGCTGACAAATTTGTGGGGATTGCTTGGGGTGTGATGAAGGATGGCGATTATAAGAAAGCTCTCACGGCAGGGCTAGAAGTTGCTGGACTGGACAAATTAGGCATCAATTCAAACCAAGCACAAGCATTTGTTAACTCTGCGATCGCTCTCAAGGATAATAATCAAACTAGCAAGGTTGCAGATGAATTACTCTTAGTTGGAGGTACACAGTTCGCTAATAGTTCTTGGGTGCGGGATCTTAAAGATACCGATCCCAATAATGACCGTGCTGCTGTCACTCAAGGGTTATCAGCCGTCGGCTTCAAAAATGTAGAGCAATGGGTGAACATGGCGTGGGATGTCAAAGAGAAGAATTATCTTAGTGCCATTTCCGCTGGGTTCTCGCTAGCTGGATTTACACAAGGCAAAGACTGGGTAGACATGGCGTGGAGTTTGCAGCGAAACGATTACCTCAAAGCGCTTTCTACAGGATTCAAAGTTGCTGGATTCGCCGAAGGCAAACATTTAGCCAAAGCTGCTGTTAATTTAAGAGAGGGCAAGTACTTGGATGCTTTCTTTGAGGGCATACGCATTGTTCCTGCTGTTGGAGATTTAATTAATGCTTTTGAGGCAGTAGGTGCTGGCAACTTTAGGGGGGTCGCCAATTCCCTTGCTAAAGTGGCTACTAATCCCACCTTGCTCAAATTGCTTGTTAGCTAGTATCGATGCGGGGCGGGTAAATTAGAAATAGTTGTAACCCGCCCTCACCAGTTCAAACGCCATTATTAACAAATATTCCCAATGGACATCAACAATTTTTTAACGATAGACGGTATAACTTTATCTTTAGAGCAATCCCTTGGCTATCTCCGCACGGCTGGTAAACTATCAACCGTTGTGTTAGAAATTGCCCAGCAGTATCTCTTAGAAAACGAAATCAAAGCTTTAGATATTTCCGAACCAGAAGCCGATATCGTAGAACAATTTATCCTAGAATTTCGCTTGCAGCAGCAATTAACCAGCCCTGAGAGCTTCCAGAAATGGTTAGTCACTAATGGCATTGGTTATGCTGAATTCAAGCATCAAGTTAACTTTCGCATAAAGCAAGAACATCTGAAGGAAAAGGTGACAACACCGAAAGTTCAGGAATACTTTGCCAAAAACAAAGAAGCACTAGACCGTGTTGTTCTCTCCCGTATTGTCCTAGACCATCCAGAAGTTGCTCAAGACTTAAAAGAGCAAGTTGAGCAACAAGGTGCTGACTTTACTGAACTAGCGAAGAAACACTCGATGGTTGATGATGCTGTGGTAGGCGGTGTGATGGGACCGATTATTCGCGCCCAGATGCCAGAAATCATTCGCAAGGCAACAGAAAATGCTCAACCAGGGCAAATCATCGGGCCTCTCAAAATTGAAGGACGTTATTGTTTGCTGAAAGTAGAACAGCTCTTACCTGCCTCCCTAGAAGGTGCCCTCAAGCGGGATTTAGAAACTCACCTGTTTGAGGAGTGGTTAAAAGAAAAGCTGCAAAAAACAAATGTACAGCTAAATTAACATTAACTAACTTATCTGTTTGAAATACAAGCTCAGAAGAGCTGCTGTATCGATTAAACAATGGCTCAATATAGATTTCAGGGAGCTACTTCAGCATATGCTCACCTAATTCTTACCAGAAAAGCCGTTTGTCTCTTATTTATTATTAACGGTTCCAAGCCTCCAAAGCTGTAATGCTTGCTAGCAAAATGTTTTAGATAATCTTAGCAGTTTCATCTCTCCGAAATGCATATTGAGTCTAAAGAATTCTTGTTTATGTTGTCCTTTTGGAGAGCTAAGGCACTCTCGCCACTAAGAGGGCAAACATCAATAAACCAATGAAAATAAAAGACAAGAAACAGCATTTTTATCTGTTATTTCCTAACATCTTTGGCTTCAAGGGAGGCATTCAAGTTTATTCTGCCTTCTTATTACAAACACTCCAAAGTCTGTATCCCTTAGCCAGGTACAATGTATTCCTCAAGTACGATAGTCAAAGCAATACTGATTCACAGTTTTTACAGCAAACGCAATTTCACTGTTTTGGAGATTGGCAGAAACAGCTTCAAAACCTTCTATTTGCAACAAAGACAATTTGGCTGGGAATTTGGCAGCGACCTACCCTGGTTATCGCCACCCATGTTAACTACAGCATTGCTTGCTACTGGCTAAAACGTCTGACGGGAATCCCCTACTGGGTTGTCGTGCATGGGCTAGAAGCTTGGAATCTTCAAAATCCATTGCATCAGGCTGCCTTACGCTATGCTGACCAAATTGTAGCTGTCAGTCAGTACACGCGCAATCGTTTACTCAAAGAGCAACAACTTGAGGGGAATAAGATTGCTGTTTTACCCAATACATTTTCAGCTAAACACTTTAATATTGCTCCCAAACCTAAATATTTGCAAAAACGATATAGGCTAAAGCCAGAACAGCCTATTATTCTAACGGTGACGCGGCTGGGACGTTCGGCAATATACAAAGGTTACGACCAAATTCTCCAAGCTTTAGTAAAAGTGCGCGATCGCTTCCCTGATATCCATTACATTCTGGTTGGGAAAGGTGATGATACCCCTCGAATTAAAGCTTTAATCAATAATTTAAATTTGCAAGATTGTGTCACTCTAACTGGGTTTGTGAGTGATGAAGAACTTTGCGATCACTACAATCTCTGCGATGTTTTTGCCCTACCTAGCATTGGTGAAGGGTTTGGAATTGTTTATCTGGAAGCACTGGCTTGTGGAAAGCCGATTATAGCCGGAAATCGGGATGGAGCAGTAGATCCCCTAGTTCAGGGAACTTTAGGATGTTTGATTAACCCAAATGATGTAGAGGCGATCTCGAAGAGCCTCATCCAAATTCTAGATGGCAGTCATCCTAATCCTTTAATGTACCAACCACAAGTGCTACGTCAAAAAGCAATTGAAAGGTTTGAGTTAGCTCAGTTTCGTGAAACACTATTCAAGTTAGTTGATAATGATCCACATATAGAACCAAACTGTATATAGCGGTTCTTATACGAGCGAGGTACACCAAAATCCAGTGTTATCAAGCTTTCCAGTTTTGAGACTGTACCTCACCCAACCGAGAACCGCTATATCCCTCTTCTGTCACTTTCCGAGTATTCTGAATAAAAGGATTAAAAGAAAAAACTCTGGAAGGTAAGCAGGACAATGGATTTAGAATTACAAATTCTGAAACATTTAGCAAGAGACGCCCACCCAACAGTTGCGCTCATAGATGAATATTGTGCGGAGTATCAAGATTTATTTAAAGAAGTGAGAAATTATGAGTGCTTTAAATATTTGCACTTAGGAATAATCTCCCCAATCAAAAGAAAATCATTACCAGAAATTGCCAAAGTAGTAAGTATAAACTCAGCCCAATCATTACATCATTTTATAGCCAATTCAGATTGGTCAGTCAATGAACTAAAAGTCCGAAGATTAAACAAAATCAAGAGAGCATTAAAGGGAAATAGAATTACGCTAGTAATAGATGAAACCGGCGATAGAAAAAAAGGTAAAAAAACTGATTACGTGGCTAGACAATATTTGGGAAACGTGGGGAAAATAGATAATGGGATAGTTTCAGTCAATGCTTATGGAGTTTACGCTAATATAACTTTCCCATTAATGGTCAAGGTATTTAAACCAAAAGGAACATTAAAAGAGTTAGATAAATATAAAACAAAAATAGAGTTAGCGTCAGAAATCATTACGGAAGTAATTGAATCAGGGTTTAATATTGAATTAGTATTGGCTGATAGCTTATATGGTGAAAGCAGCCAATTTATTGAAAAGATCGCTGAACATAACTTAGCTTATGTTGTATCAATTAGAAGTAATCATGGAGTCTGGCTGTCACCCGGTCAAAGCGTTAGAGCGAATAAGTGGTGTAAATTTTCCCGGACATTTAATAACCAAAAATCAGAAACTAGATATATCCGAGAAATAATTTATGGGGAAAAAAGAGCCATAACTTACTGGGAGATAACAACTGACCCAGAAACTATGCCGGAGAATTCTACTTCTTTCGTAATGACAAATCTTCAAGGTAATCTCAAGAAAACTTTAGGCGACTTATATGGATTAAGAACCTGGGTAGAGTATGGTCTCCGACAGTGTAAACAGGAACTAGGTTGGACAGATTATCGGTTCACGAATTTCCAACATATTGAGAGGTGGTGGGAAATTATTTTTGGTGTTTATACAATGATTAGCTTAAACTCTCCAGCATTTTTAAGATTAAAACAATCTCGTCAAATTGAGACTGAGGTACAAGAAAATCGGAAGATTAATTTTTCTAATCATCAACAATGGAATCATCAATGCGGATGGAAGAATACTTTAAATAATCTCCGTCTAATTATCCAACCACTTTTACTATTTTGGTTGATTCATCCCTGGCTAGATATTTTACCCAATTCTAAGTTATTGCTGGGATTTAATCATTTAATTGCTGCAATGAATCAATTTAAACCCGGTTTGGCTTCTGGATAATTTAACTGATTTACTACTTGCTTCCCCGGAAAGTGACAGAAGAGGGATATTTAGTAATAAATTATAACTTTTATGTGAAAATTAAGAATTTTTTTGAGCTTCAACCTTACTTTTGGGCTGATAAATATCTCCAAAATAAAAAATATGTGGTAATTAAGAAATGGTAAATTCGGTTTTAGGGGGTCTGAGTCATCAGTTATACATGAGACTTCCTACTGTCAGACCCGCTGCTACTGACTCATGCTTTGGCAACGTCCTCTTCCAATCAAGCGATCGCATCTCTGGGACGTTAATTATCTCAATTACCTCAAAAAGCTTTAACCGTCTCAAAATTTGACAGCATCAACGGATGTCTCCCTACACAAACTTTTTTAGTTCCTCTTTTTACCTTTTTGAGTACGCAAAAAGGTAAAATTTTAGATATTCAGCAACGTAAGTATCCATGATTATCACTGTAGCCTCGTTTAAAGGCGGCGTTGCCAAAACCACCTCAGCCGTACACTTGGCAGCTTACTTCCAGCAAAAGGGAGAAACCGTACTAATTGATGGAGACCCTAATCGTTCTGCTACCGGATGGGCTAAGCGGGGAAATTTACCTTTTAAAGTGATTGATGAAAGGTTTCGCAATTGGTCGTTTGCAACACCATGAACGTCTGTCGTACAGTTTTTGGAGTCATAAAATAGCTTGATAGCCTTGATTATTAAACTTTTATCCCTCTAGATACGTAACCGCGAAATGATTAACATTGAGCAAGCCGTACTGAAGAATCAGCGGGTTTTTATTTAGCCAATACCAAACAAACCAGGTTGCACCAGTTTCAGCAACTCCCGCTGTGCTTTTTTATATAGCGGCATTGACTCAGATTCAATGTGGCCATACCCCTTCATCCCCGGTTGCAACTGTAAATCTGGCTGGTCAATCAAAATCCGGACACTCAAAGTCGGTTTCGGTTCAGTTTCAGTTACCGCCACCGTTGACGAAATTTCTTGCACTTTACCTGTATATTTACGACCGCCAGCATCGCGAGGGAAAAACTTCACACTTGCTCCCACTTTCAGCAAATCTTTGTCTTCTTGGGGAACTTTAATACTAATACTCAGTTTATTCGGATTGAAAATTTCTAATAGCGGCTCACCCTCTTTGAGCAGGTTATTTTTCATCAAGTCAATTTTCTCAGCAATCACAATCCCCGCGGTCTCAGATTTTAACTCCAACAGTTTCTTCTTTTCTTCTCTTCTGGGGATTTCTGCCTCCATCTTGATAGCTACTTCCTGCTGGTTTTGAATAGCAGTTTTGGCATTTTCGACCTGCTGTAATATAGACTGCCGCACAGCTTGTATGCGCTTGAGTTCACCTTGCCGTTGAGCAAGCTGTTCTTGAAGCTGTTGTTGAATTGTTTCTATCTCAGATTTTTTAGTGGCTATCTGTTTCTGGTGTTTCTTATTGAGACTAGACAAGTTATCGACTTCTTTTTCTATATCTTCCACATCATTTAAAGGAATGATATCCTTTTCAGTTGATTGGTAACGCCTCAAACGAGTTTCGCTTTTTTTGAGTTGGTTGTTAAGCCCCGTTATTTCCTCTTCAATTTCATCTATCTGGGACTCTAATCCCCGAATTTGAGGTAAGGAATTCCCTTGCGCCATTTTCTCAATAACTTGCTCAACTTGTTGCCGAGCATTATTTTCATTAACATCAGCTTCTTTCACTTGAGATTGAAGGTTATTTAGCTGTTGTTCATAATTTTTTACGTTAAGCTTTGCTTGAGCTGCTTCCTGTTGAGCTTTAGCAATCTCATCTTCTAACTCTTTGCTGAATAGAATCGCTAGAGTTTGCCCAGGTGTAACTTGTTGGTTGTGGCTAACATAGATTTCTTCGACAATACCAGAGAGTTTTGCAGTAACCGCTTGTCGAGCATTTGTTGTGGAAGTAACTTCCGCTTCGCCAGGGACGGAATTAGGGACTTGAATCAATCCCAAACCACTGATACCAACAAGTACAGCACTAATGGTTATCCACTTTTTTAACGAGTTTGGCTTTGAAGTAGCGACGGAAGCTGGAGGTGTCGCAGGGGTAACTGAGGGTGCCGTGGGGAGAGTGGTGGTGGGGGGAACGACTTTTAGCTGTGGCTGCGGACGGGGTGTTGGTGCGTTAGAAGTCATAGTTTTAGAGGTAGATGGCCAGTAAAAGTAAATTGCCCAAAGTGTGAGTAAGATGATGGCGATGGTGGGAATATTCGTCAGCGTCCAACCTGTCACCAATCCCAAGAGACTACCGAAAACCAAAAGACTGTACAGTAAGCTGAATGGAGCGTAAGCTGCTAAAAAAGCTTTATCGCCTGGTTTTTCGTTGGTACTTCGTCCTTGCAGCAAGTTGCTATAGAATCCAAACGAGCGACTCCGCAGATTGTTGATGCCACTCATCGCAACTGCCAGATAATAGCCATCAAATTTGGATAGCGGATTAAGATTAACGGCAACAGTGAATAAAGCCGCCGCCATGAGTAAAAAGCTAGTCGTGTGCAGCCACATGGATGAAATCTGCCACATCCAAAATGCACTCGCAGCGATCGCTACCTGACAAATCACACCCGCAGCAACAACCAGTACCCGTTGTCTTCGCTTCACCAAACAGTAAGCATCTGTCGTGTTCGTGTAAGCAGCTGGGATTAAAAACATAAACATCATCCCCACTTCTGGGACAATGCCACCGTAATACTTCAGCGTGAAGGCGTGACCAAGTTCGTGGAGTGTCACTACCAACATCGCCAGAAGTCCAAAAGGCAGCATTAGCGAACTTCCCTGAGTTCTCATCAGCTGCTGACCAGCTAGTAAAATGTCTGGACTGTGGGAGAAAGCGATCGCGCTTGACCATCCCAGAAAGAAGCACAGCAATAAGGCAAAAGTCCGCGTCCATATCCAGTGCAGTTTATCAACGTGTCTGCTTAACCAGCGGTCAGGATTAAACAGGGACAGTTTGAAAAACAGTAGCTGCATGGGGGTAAACTTCCCTCTGGATGGCTTTTGTGGTTTCGTTCCCACCAGCATTCCAGTAGCAGCCAGTTGTTGTAGGAGTTTTCGCAACTCCTGAGTGCTGATATTGTATTTTTGGGCGATCTCTTCTAGTTGCCGCCGTCCCAAATCGGAAATTACTGCTTTACCCGTATCATCTACCTGGATAAACGTCACATCTTCTGGGTTGCGTAAAATCCAGTAGCCATCCGGGTGTTTAATCCACTGTACGCAGGCTTTCAGTACTGGCCCAGAAACTGGTGGCGCGGGACTTTCTTCGGTATCGGATAGCGTCAAAATGTCTACAGCGACCAGCTTTGAAAGCAACTGACTTACAAAGTCGGGGGAGATGGCATTGCCTAGCTGTTGCTGACAACGCTCTTGGACTTGCCCCACAGTAAACCGCCCAGTAAAGGATTGTAGAGCATAGCCTTCGGTGGCAGAAAATCGGATGCGTCGGTTCCCCTCAAGTGACTGGAGAACGAATTCGTCTGAATTGCGAAGTTTGCCCAGCTTCCAATCAGCAGTCAGGTCGGGACAAATCCAGTTGTAACTTTCTCCTGGAGCGAATCCATCCTCAAGATTCATGACCGAAAGTCCTACTTACGGTAGATGCGTAATTCCCAGGATAAACCGGAATCTTCAATAAAAGTAGTAAAGTCAAGAAAAACAGATTAATTGGTAAATATAGCTCGCTTTTAAATTAAATATCGATATTTATCCGAATATTTACTGATTGAACAGATTCTTTGGCACTGTAAGACGTGCAGCGTTTGCTTCACGCTAGCTCTATAAACTGTGGTGTAGAACTGGGCTGAGCTTCTCCACAAATTTATAATCTGGCTAGAGAATTTCCGTATTCTCTCTGATTCTTTAAAAAAAAACGAAAGTTAACTTGTATCAAGCCAGAGAATAATCACTGCAAATTGCTGGCGCTACGCAAAGTATTAGTCATCACCAAGGGGAATCTATGGGTCCGTTCAAGTTCTTCTCCAAAAAGCGTGCTGCGGCGATTGGATTTCAGCCCCAAAAGTCACCTCAGAAAACATCGTTGCAGACGTTTATTTTGGAGCCGATTTTGACACCCAGTGGTTTGTTGGACGGCGGGGATAGTATGCCTGACCCTGTGGTGATGGATTGGAACATGGATACGCTGGCTGATGTTGACCTACCAGAGATGGATGTCGATGCTGATGCAGCGAATGCGATCGCTGATGTCGATTTACCTGATGCGGATGGGGAAACAGATGCGACCGATACAGTTACTGATGTTGAGCTACCTGATGCGGATGGGGAAACAGACGCAACGGGAACGTTCGCAGCCAGTACGTATGAAATGGAAATTTCGGATGCAGACATCGAACCCGTTGACTTCTTCTATGGCGATACAGATGAATCACTGACGGCTATTGCAGAACCCAGCTCTATCGCTGATGTTGATCTACTGGATACAGATGCGACGGATGTGATCGCTAATGTTGACCTAGTTGGTAGCGATGGGGATACGGACGCTACAGACGCAAGTGATAATGTTGACCTACCGGATATAAATGCTGACGCAGATGCAACGGATGCGATCGCTAATGTTGATCTACCGGATATAGATACCAGCACCGATGCTACAGACGTAAGCGTTGATGTTGACCTAGCTGATATAGACGCTACAGGTGCAGACGCAGATCCTGAGATATCCGATGATGGCACCAAACCCGTTGATGTCATCTACAACGATGCAGACAACCCAGTAACAGGTGTTATCCAACCCAGCCCCCCCTTTAATTCTGGTGTGTTCACCGTAGGCGAAACTGGCGAGGTGAGTATTGATTTCTTATTTGATGGCGGTCAGTATCAGGGTGAATTAGCTGTTTTCAGCCTGGATGGGATGGATGGCTTTGAGCCGGGTTCAGAGGCATTTATTAAAGAAGCAGCTTCTCGCGCCCTCTCGAATTCCGAATTGGGTCATATAGCGATCGCTGACGCTACCGAGGGAGCTGAATTTAGTGGTATCCTGCCCCATGAAGGCAACTTTAATACGGGGGGATACCAGGGCGTTAAGACTTTCTCAATGCGTCCGGGCGACACTTTTGGGGTGATGCTAGTGCCTCACGGTACGGTGCAGCAGTTATACGATAACCCTGCTGCTGAGGGTTACGGGCGTCCGCTGTTCTCAATGACGACAGCCAACCCGAATGACGCTTTCCACATGGGACAAATTGCCGATGTCACGGGAGATGGCAATACCTTCGTGATGGAGGATATGCGGGTTGATGGCTGGACAGACAAAGACTATAACGATGTTATCTTCCAGGTGCGGGGTGCGACAGGTACAGCAGTACATTTGGATGATGTAATTGACTCTGGTAAAGATTGGCGCAGCACGGATATAGGTCAGGAGTTATTAGCTTACGTTACACTGACTGAGCCAGTTGACCCAGATCCAATTGATGTAGATCCAGTTGACCCAGATCCAATTGATGTAGATCCAGTTGACCCAGATCCAATTGATGTAGATCCAGTTGACCCAGATCCAATTGATGTAAATCCTGAACCAGTTGACCCCAATCCGGCGCTGCCAGAGTTTCCCAAAGCTAACCAGCCCTTAATTGGCGTTATTGACACCGGCTTCAGTAGTAATAATCTTGATATTGACTATAGCCGGATTATTTTGGGGCAAGACCGGGTGGATGGTGATGCCAACCCCTTGCTGTTAGGAGGTGAAGGAAATGAGCATGGAACCCACGTTTTAGGCATCATTGGTGCAACTCAAGATAACAGCGTTGGTATTGATGGCATCAACGACGATGCGCCCTTGTGGGTGGGACGTGCCGTTGGTTCTGGCAAATGGGCAGAATCGCTGGTTGAATTTGTGGATGCTGCCAAGGAGTCTGCACAACCCAACGCAGTTATCAATCTCAGCCTTGACTTGACTCAGGTTAACCCCGATGGCAGCGTGACTACACGCTATGAGTTCACCCCTGTTGAGAGGGCAGCGCTGGAGTATGCCCGTCAGAATGATGTTTTGATTGTGGTAGCCGCGGGAAATGATGGCGGCATTATGTCGGTACTGGGTCAAGCTTCTCAGGAGTTTGACAACATCATTACGGTAGGGGCATCTGAGGGATTAAACCGAGCTGATTATTCTAGCTATGGCTACGGTCTAGATATTTTGGCAGATGGTGGTACAACGGAAAATCCGGTGCTGTCCACTGTCGGTAATGGAGTGGGAACTATGGCAGGAACTTCAGTAGCCGCTGCCAAGGTGACGGGTGCAGTGTCTCAGGTATGGGCGTCGAATCCCGATTTAAGCTATCGCCAAGTAGTTGAGATTTTGAAATCAACAGCCACAGACTTGAAGACTCCCGGTTGGGATATGGAAACCGGGACAGGGTTGCTGAATTTAGCAGCGGCGGTGAGTGTGGCGCAGGTAACAACACCAGAAGAGTACAACCCCATAGCTATCACCATTCCAAAAACTTGGAGTGGTGATGGAAAAGTAAAAGCCACAGAACGAGCGGTTAATGGTCAGTCTGTAGCGCTTGAGTGGATCAGACAATTAGGGACACCCAGTCGTGATGCTTCCTATAGCGTAACAACAGACAGTGCTGGAAATGTGTATATCACGGGAACTACGAGTGGCTCTCTAGGAGGAGCCTATTCTGGTCCGGATGATGCTTGGGTAGCTAAATATGACAGCAGCGGCACCCAACAGTGGATTAGACAGTTGGGAATTCTTAGCGCTTCTTATGGGGTAGCGGTAGATAACTCAGGCAATGTATACATTTCTGGTGAGGGTATGGGAGACCCCCGGTTTGCTAAGTTCGATAGCAACGGGAATTTGCAGTGGAGGGAACTGTGGTTCAAAACTTCCTATGAGGAAAGCGCCTCTGATATAGCCGTAGATGTCTCTGGCAACGTCTACATGACAGGTTCTACGCTAGGCTCTTTGGGAGGAACCAACGTTGGCGGGCACGATGGCTGGGTAGCTAAGTACGACAGCAGTGGAATTCGGCTTTGGGCTAGACAGTTAGGAACTTCTAGGGATGAGCACTCCCACAGTGTAGCGGTGGACAGCTTAAGCAACGTTTATATCACAGGAACCACCGATGGCTCTTTGGGAGGAACCAATGCTGGAGGAGCGGATGCTTGGATAGCAAAGTACGGCAGTAGTGGAACTCTTTTGTGGAAGCGGCAATTAGGGACTGCGTCTACTGACCACTCCTATGGGATTACGGTAGATAGCTTTGGCGATTTATATATTACGGGAACTACCAATGGCTCTCTAGGAGGAACAAATGCTGGAGGATCTGATGCTTGGGTAGCTAAATACGACAGTAGTGGAACTCAACTGTGGAAGCGTCAGTTGGGAACTAACTCGGGTGACGATGCAGTTGACGTAGCCGTAGATAACTTAGGCAATGTCTATATTTCGGGAACCACCTATGGCTCCTTGGGGGGAACCAAAACGGGGATTTCTGATGCTTGGGTAGCTAAGTATGACAAAAGTGGAACTCAACAGTGGATTAAACAGTTGGGAACTCCCAGTGGTACCGAATCCCGCGACGTAGTAGTGGATAACTCAGGTAGTGTTTACATCACCGGACTTACTTATGGCTCTTTAGAAGGAACTCAAGCCGGAGGGGGTGATGTCTTTTTAGCTAAATATTCAAACGCTCCAGTCGATGACACACTCAGTACAGCTCACAACCTCGGTACATTAGTTGGTACTCAAACTTTTAGTAACTTTGTAGGTGATGCAGATATACAGGATTACTATCGCTTTAGTGTAGATGTTAAAAGCGAGCTGCGAGTTTTATTGAATGGGTTGAGTGCTAATGCTAATTTGGAGCTTCTGAATAGTAGTGGAATTACCCTATTGAAGTCTCAAAATACTGGTGATGCTTCAGATTTAATTACTACTACTGTTAATCCAGGAACCTATTATCTGCGAGTAAACTCTGGCAGTACTGGTGCAAATACAAATTACACGATGAATATTACAAGCACGCCCAGTACGCCGCCTGATACAGTTGGTAACGATATTAATTCAGCCCTTGATTTGGGGAATTTAAATGGAACTCGTACCTTCAATGAATTTGTGGGAGATACAGATCCCTATGATTATTACCGCTTTTCTTTGAGTAAAGATAGTCAGTTTAGCTTAGTACTCAATGGGCTTAGTGCTACAGGTACAGTTGCTAATCCAGATGTAACGATCTTCAGGCAAAACAGTGATGGTATATTTAGCCCATTTGGTGGCTCAACAGTAGTCAATGGTAGTAACACGATAGATGATCTTCTGCTTTCAGGGACTTACATAATAAGGGTTGGAAATGGTGTTAGTGCACCCATTAATAGCAACTACAATCTGACTTTAAATGCTACGATTTTTGATGCGGGTAATACTCCAGCAACTGCTAGAAATATTGGAATTTTAACGGGAGAAGGGTCTCGAAGTTTTAAAGACGAAATTGGTAACAGCGATTTACAGGATTATTATCGCTTTTATTTACCGAATATGAGCGATGTCAAACTTAATTTGAGTAATTTAAATAGCGCAACAAATGTTGAAGTTTTGAAGGATGAAAGCGGTACATTAATTCCTATCAAAACTTTAACAGGGCAGCAGAATATAGCTGACTTAGCATTGCTTTTGACAACGGGAACCTATTACTTGCGCGTTGCTCCAACTTCGAGTACCGATAGCACTAACTACGATCTAGATGTATCTTGGGCTTCACGAGAACCAAGGGATCTCAAAATTAATTTTGGTGGGACTTACGGCTCTGGGAAAGATATCTATGTAACTGGTAAGGTGTACGACCCTGATGGATTTAGCGATCTAGATAGAATATCTCTAAGAGTCGCTCTGGAAGGGGAAATTTATAAAGAGTATACGATTACTAATTTCACGCCCTCTAGCACTGATAGCCGTTGGGCAGAGTTTAGCTACAATTTAGGTCGTGTAGCACCAGGGACTTACGGATGGGCAGCTACTGCATATGACAAGTCAGGCGCTGTCTCTGGTACAACTATTGCCAGCAATAGTGTAGTTGTTGTCTATTCACCAGAGGATAACGCTGGCGATACTTCAAAAGCCGCCCGCAATTTAGGTACACTTAACGGTACTGTTACTGCCAGCGATTTTGTCGGTACTACTGACTTTAATGACTATTATCAGTTCACTGTACCCAGCACAAATCACTTTACAGGAAGAACCCCAGTCAAGATTAAGCTGGATGGTATGAGCGGTGATGCAGATATAAGTCTGCTGCGCTTAAACAGTGATGGAAGTATCAGTTGGGTTAGTAGTTCTAGTAGCTCAGGGACTAATGCAGAGAATATGACTGAGGAACTGGCTGCGGGTACTTACATCCTAAATGTATCCTCTGGCGGTGGCAAAGTTGTTCCCGCTAATCCCAATACTAACTACAACCTAAGCATATCAGCTCCTTCTGCAAGTACGCTTAGTCCCAATCAATCTATTAATAGCACATTAAGTAGTTCGGACTTTAACAATGATTTGTCTTATCCTAATAGGTTCTACGATGACTATTCGCTTGTAGGGTTTAATCCAGGTGATAATATTCGGATTACTTTGAGTTCTTCTGGTTTTACTCCTAAGCTTCTTTTACTGAAGGATTCTACACAACAATTAGTAGGCCACTCTACGACAATTATTAACGGAAATAGTACAGAACTTGAGTTCGTCATTCCTTCTGATTGGAATAATCGTATTCGCGTCACCAGTATGGAGGAGAATGCAACAGGTAGCTATACTCTCTCCACTGCACCAGTTACCTCAAGCAATAATATTAGTGGGGATTCTCGTTATCCTACCTTCAATTTGGGCAAATTAACGGGTAGCCAGACTGTCAGCAACTCTGTGGGTGGTTCTGGTGCAATTAACGTCGATTATCGATTCGAGCTTGATGCTACTAGCAGCTTTAATCTAAAACTCGATGGATTGAGCGAGAATGCAGATGTCAGTCTGGGACGACTAACCCAAAATGGTGACGGTACTAATACCTTTACTCTCATTGATGCTTCTTATAACCCAGGTACAGCCGCCGACATTATTAATCAACGTCTAGAATCTGGAACTTACGCTGTCCGCATTTCATCACCAGATAACGGTGCCAGCACTAACTTTAATCTGACTTTGTCTGCTAGTTCTCCTACTTCAAGCACTATTAATGGCTATGAAGTAAGCGGTAATTTCTATGACGTTTATTGGGATAACGAATTAACTCTAGGCAACCCTACCCAAAACGCCCAGTCTTACTCCAGCAATGTGAGTTATCAGATTTTTCAAGATGGCTCTATTGTCAGCAGTCCTTCTGGCACCTTTGTCCTCTATGGCGATATTCGTCAGCAGTATCTGAACAAGGGAGGTTTAGGTGGAGCATTGGGACTACCAACCAGTAATCCTAATGATCCGGGTGATGGAACCGTCAAACAAAATTTTGAATACGGCTACATTTTCTGGAATGGTGTTGCTGCTACTGCCTATATTACTGGCACTGGTAAGCCTGTCACTCCACCACCAAATCAAACAAAAACTGGTCGTGCCAATGAAGCTTTAAACTTCAGAAGCGCACCTAATACCTCTGCTGAAATTTTCAAAACTTTACCAGTCGGCACACAGTTTAAAATAATTAGCTCCGTTAGTGGCGGCTCTTACAATCCTGGTACTGGCGATCGCAATGACTGGTACGAAATTGAGTACAACGGTCAGCGCGGCTATGTTGCAGCCTACTATGTTGGGACTGGGGGTAGCAGCAGTCCTACTAATCCACCTTCTTCTACTCCTACTCCTGTTAAAAAGATTCTTCTCCAATCAAATCCAACACCACAGAATCCTCTCAAAGGATTCCGCCATCCTCTCTTAGGGGCTGGAACTGTTACACAAGGGCCAGGGGGTTCAACCTCTCATAATGGTCGTGCAGAATACGCTATTGATTTTGGTGTTCCAAAGGGTACTCCCGTTTATGCGATGCGTTCTGGCAAAGTTGTTGGAGTACGGGATATCTATCCTGATACGGGTGGCGGGCAGGATAAGGCTAATCAATTTAACTATGTTCTAATTGAGCATGATAATGGTTATCGCTCTGCTTATCTACATTTACAGCAAGACTTTAATGATCGAGTTGGTTTGAAGGTTGGAGATACTGTTAATGCAGGGCAGTTAATTGGCTACAGTGGCAATTCTGGGTGGAGTACGGGGCCACACTTGCACGTTGAAGTTCACAAACCTACTGCTGGTGGTTATTTTGGACAGACAGTTCCGTTTGTTATTGGTGGCGATACTGCAACCAACGATAATTCGAGTAGTGATGATGAAGTCAGCGATCCTAACGATATAGAAGTTGTCGATAACTTCATAGAATCCGTTGCTGTAAACTACCCAGGAACTTCAATTGAGCAGCAAGGTCGAGTAGGTTTCGTAGATCCTTACTTGTCTATGAAGATTCACCCCAGTCCTGGTTCAAGTCAGGTTTCAGGTACAAAACTATATTCTAACGATAGTATCTTTGTGGTTAAAGAACACAATGGTTGGTACTACGTTGTTAATAGCGTTGGTCAGGCTGGATGGGTTGAAAATTGGTATATTCATCGAAATCCTCCTGAGCAAGGTGCTTCCCTTCACAAGATTAAAGAATATAACCAAAGTACAGGTGAAGGAACTGCAATTGCAGTAGCAGAGAAGCATTATAAGCCAGAACAGGGTTACGATTTGCGGTTCTTTGTTAATGCGCTTGCTTACATGAATAAGGATAGCAACGCATTCTACTATCGCCAGAAGAAACCGAAAGCGCCTTGGGAGTTTTGGAAACCCGACGAATACGAAAATGTTTCTCTCAGCGGGTTTACAGATGAGCAATGGAAGAACATTGATTACAACAACATTGGTGTCAGAGCTAACCGTGAAATCTGGATTCCTAGCCAAACTTTTCTGAATCAACTAAAGGGTAAAGTCAGTTCAGGATCTATTACAGGAGGTTTGTGGGCGCAAGCAGTAGATGCTGCTAATAAAATACTGCCGGAATGGGCTAAGTTTGGTGCAGCATTCACAGGAGGGATACTTAAAGGTGCGTTTGATTCCTTTACTGGCATATTTACAGCTTTGGGTACCATAGTAGATGCTACTGGCAAGGCTGTTAATGCTGTCAAATGGGTTTGGAACAATTTCCAAAGTTTGCTCAGCGAACTAATGGCGAAAGCACCTGAAATTTGGGAAATTCTTAAGAAAGCTCCAGACCATCTTTTATCAAGTTTTTCTAAGGCATGGAACAATCCTAAGGTTTGGGAACGAGGTTTTTTTCAAGGTAAAGTGATTGGTGAGGTGGCTGCCGAGATTGCCCAAATGTTTATTAGTTTTGGTTCTATTGTCGCTGCCAAAGCGGCTCAATATGCCAGCAAATTCATGGGGCTGATAGAATGGATTACTGGACAATCTGATGTCTTTGCAAAGATTTCTAAACAGTTTGCTCTTGTCATTCCTACTGGAGCTAGTAGGTTTTTAGGCAAACAAACATTCAATGGTGTTTTGAAAAGGGTCAAGGTTGAGCTGCCTGATATACTAATCAAAAGAATAGCTATCACGAAAGTTCCTAAGAGTGTCTATGATGCGTTACGTAATAAGTTTAACAATTCAGTAGGACGTAAGTTTGCCATGAGTTTAGGTAGTGATCCGAATAAATTAGATACTCTCCGAAAAGCTGGCTTAAATGACGCTGATATCTTACGCTTAAGTAAGGGAAACAGACCCGATGGATGGGAAATACATCATAAACTTCCATTGAAAATTGGTGGTAATAATTCATTCGATAATCTTGTCTTAATCAAGAAGCATCCACATCACAAGGTACTCACCAACGCTCAAGACGATTTATCAAGACAAATGTCTGAGGGTGATGAATTAGTGGTTGATTGGCCGTCTCCAGAGGGATTTATTTATCCACTATAGATCTGTTAACAATGATGAAAGTAGGGGTTTACTAAATACAGTAAATCGATCTAGACTATAGATAACTGCCGTATTTTTTTAGTCTGCGGTTGGCACCATAAATAACAATCAATACTAGTAGTAACTTACCGCTTTACCCGACACCAGTGCGTGACCCCCAGAAGAATGAGTGGGTGTTTGATGCAGCAGGTGAGTTGGTTGTCTGTCCAGTGCTCCGGGATGAAAATGGGCAAGTTGTGGAACACGAAGGATTCCCCAGTTTCATCCCCAGCTTACCAATCTGTCTCTGGAGAACTTCGCTTGAAACGAGATACTCAAGGGAATTATGTCTTTTGTGAGGTAGAACGAAACAAGCAAGGGAAGATTGTGAGGACTCCCGATGGAGTACCAGTTTTCAAGCAACCGTTGCTGAAGCAAGGTAGGCTGGCGATCGCTTTCCTGTTTAACTAAATGGTGCAAATATAGCGAAGCTGACATCAAATGCAAAGTAACCATTCAAAACCTTGTCTGGTCAAAGTTTGATAGTTTGTTTCTTTCCAGCTATCTTCAGTCGTTCAAGAAGCCTCTTGACCAATCAACAGTCGGTCATCCATATTCAAGCGAGGTAATGTTCAAGATGTAATGATATGCGAGTAAAGTTTATTTCCTTCTCGTCTGCTCATGCCTGTCCAACCTATGCGCTTCCCGAACCATCAAAAATGGTCGCATTCACAACGGTAAACAGCGATTTAAGGCAATTTGCCCTTGCATCCTCAGAAAAAGGTGATAGTTCGAGCAACCCGGCAATTGATTGACCGCTTGTTGCTCGAACAGATTTATCCTGGCTAGCATTGCCCGCGCGGTGCAGGTGTCTGAGCAATGGCTACTTTCCCTACGCAATGAGAAATATGTTGGGGTGTCACGAAGCGTCCAAGTGACAGCCAAAAAAGGGGAGGTTAGCGATTCAGCGTGACGAGTTGTGGTTCTTTGTGAACAATAAAGGAAAAAAGCCGTGGTTCTGGTTAGCGCAAGGGTGCAGACACCTATGAAATTGTGGGTGTTTATAATTAGCGCACTGGATGAAGCGGCAGCAAACGTGATTTTCTGGGCAGCATATGGGGTAGTGCTACGCCCGTAAGCGACATCAGGCGATGGGGAAAGAGAGCTGCAAAGACAATTTAAGAAGAGCGGTTTAATAACACGTTGCGGCAGCTTGTTTCTCGCCTGGTGAGAAACACCAAGTCATTTTCAAAGTCGTTAGACAATTATGTCGGTACTATGTAGTATTTCATTCATCATTACAGTGCATTATTACTTGTTTACCTCTACCAAGTGAAGAAGTTAAGAAAAACAGATTAATTGGCAAATATAGTTCCCTTTTAAATTAAATACCTATATTTAACCGCATATTTACTGATTAAACAGATTCTTTGGCACTGTAAGACGTGCAGCGTTGTTTCATCCCAGCTCTATAAACTGTGGTGTAGAACTGGGCTGAGCTTCTCCATAAATTTATAATCTGGCTAGAGAATTTCCGTATTCTCTCTGATTCTTTAAAAAAAAACGAAAGTTAACTTGTATCAAGCTAGAGAATAATCACTGCAAATTGCTGGCGCTATGCAAAGTATCAGTCATCACTAAGGGGAATCTATGGGTCCGTTCAAGTTCTTCTCCAAAAAACGTGCTGCGGCGATTGGATTTCAGCCCCAGAAGTCACCTCAGAAAACATCGTTGCAGACGTTTATTTTGGAGCCGATTTTGACGCCCAGTGGTTTGTTGGACGGCGGGGATAGCTCGCCTGACCCTGTGGTGATGGATTGGAACATAGATACGCTCCCGGACGTTGACCTCCCAGATATGGATGTCGATGCTGACGCGGCGAATGCGATCACTGATGTTGACATACTTAGTAGCGATGGGAATGTGACGGATGCGATCGCTGATGTCGATTTACCTGATGCGGATGCAGACACAAATGCGACCAATACACTTGCTGATGTCGATTTACCTGATGTGGATGGGGAAACAGACGCAACGGGAACATTCGCAGCCACTTCGTATGAAATGGCGATTTCGGATGCAGACATCGAACCCGTTGACTTCTTCTATGGCGATGTAGATGACCCACTAGCGGCTATTTCAGACTTCAGCCCCACTTTTGAATCTGGAGTTTTCACCGTAGGTGACACAGGCGAAGTTAGCATTGATTTCCTATCTGACGGCGGTCAGTATCAGGGAGAACTAGCCGTTTTTAGCCTGGGTGGGATGGAAGGCTTTGAGCTGGGTTCCGAGGCATTTATTAAAGAAGCAGCTTCTCGCGCTTTGAGTAATTCCGAGTTAGGTCATGTAGCGCTTTCTGATGCCACTGAGGGAGCGAGGTTCAGTGGCGCACTGCCCCATGAAGGCAACTTTAACACTGGGGCATACCAGGGCGTTAAGACCTTCTCAATGCGTCCGGGCGACACTTTTGGGGTGATGCTAGTGCCTCACGGTACGGTGCAGCAGTTATACGATAACCCTGCTGCTGAGGGTTATGGGCATCCATTGTTCTCAATGACAACAGCGAACCCGAATGATGCTTTCCACATGGGGCAAATTGCCGATGTCACGGGGGATGGCAATACGTTCGTGATGGAGGATATGCGAGTTGATGGCTGGACCGACAAAGACTATAACGACGTTATCTTCCAGGTGCGGGGCGCGACAGGTAAAGCAGCACTTTTAGATGATGTAATTAATTCTGGTAAGGATTGGCGTAGCACGGATATGGGTGAGGCGTTAATTGCTTATGCCAAACCTTACATTACACCTGATGCAGTGGATGATGGGGGCGCGATCTCTGTCGATCCTATTCTTGACTTAGAAGGCACAGTGGATGAAGCTGGGGGCGCAATCACTACCGATTCCATTGACGGGACTTCTGACAATAGCATTGACCCATTGGATGATGGGGGAGCGATCGCCACCGACCCAATTGACCACAATTCTAACAGTGCCACTAATCCAACTGATGATGCAGATGTTGTAGAAGAACACAGCCATGCTGGGGAAGTACCCGTAGCAAAAACAGTTCAGCCAAAGCGGTTTGAGTTTGTTAAGGCGGATCAGCCTTTGGTGGGCGTGATTGATACAGGTTTTAGTGCTAATAATCCCGATCTTGACTATAGCCGGATTATTTTGGGGCAAGACCGAGTAAATGGTGATGCTAACCCGTTGCTGTCAGCAGGTGAAGGCAACGAACACGGAACCCACGTTTTAGGCATCATTGGCGCAACTCAGGACAACGGAGTTGAAATTGATGGTATTAATGACGATGCACCTCTGTGGGTAGGACGTGCTGTAGGTTCTGGAAAATGGGCAGATTCGTTAGTTGAATTTGTAGATGCTGCTAAGGAGTCAGGACAACCGAATGCCGTAGTTAACCTCAGCCTTGACTTGACTCAAGTTAACCCGGATGGCAGTGTGACGACGCGCTATGAGTTTACTCCGGCTGAGAGGGCGGCGATTGAGTATGCCCGTCAACATAATGTGCTAATTGTGGCGGCGGCTGGTAATGATGGCGGTGTGATGTCAGTTTTGGGTCAAGCTTCGCAAGAATTTGACAACATTATTACTGTAGGTGCGGCTGAACGGGTCAACGACTCTGTAGCGCTCTCCAAAGCTTTTGGCCGCGCTGCTTATTCGTCTTATGGTAACGGTCTGGATATTATGGCTCCCGGTGGGACAGTTGAGAATCCAGAACTATCTACCACTGGCGATGGTATGGGCGTAATGGCTGGGACTTCTGTAGCCAGCGCTAAAGTTACAGGTGCAGTGTCTCAGGTGTGGGCAGCTAATCCCGGTTTGAGCTATCGCCAAGTGATTGAAATTCTCAAATCCACAGCTACGGATCTTAATACGCCCAACTGGAACGGGGAAACGGGTGCTGGGTTACTGAATCTGGCAGCAGCTGTAGGCATCGCAAAGGTGACGAAACCTGAACCTTATGACTGTGAGAAGATTCTGATCCCTACCACTTGGGGAGGATCAGGTCAGGTTACTCCCAGCGAAAGAGCTGTTGCTGAGAAGTTTTGGCAAAACGGCGAATACTACAATTGGGTGCCTTACCAAATTAAGATAGGTGACACCCTGAGCGCGATCGCTCAACGCACAATGGGCAATGCTGCTCCTGATTATTACGGGTGGATTGTTAACCACAACAGTATTGCAAATCCAAACTATATTCCAGCAGGCACCTCGATTGAGGTTCCTCAGTGGCTTCCAAACTATCAGCAGCAACCACAAAGCCCTTCTGCACCAGCCTCCAATGTGAAACTCCAGTGGATAAAACAGATGGGGACTACGAGTGATGACTTCTCCTCTGACATAGCGGTAGATAACTCTGGCAACATCTACATGACAGGAGGGACGGCTGGTTCCTTGGATAGCGCTAGCAGCACTGGGGGTGGCACCGATGCCTTTATAACTAAGTATGCTACTGCTGGAGATTCGTCTCAACCAACACTTGCTTGGGTACGCCAATTAGGAACTTCAACCCGTGATTGGAGCCGTGGTGTAACTGTTGACAGCACGGGTAATGTTTACATTGCTGGAATTACCTTTGGCTCTCTGGATGGCAACATCAATGGCAGTGGTATTAATGCTGATTGGTCAGATCCATTTCTCACGAAATACGATGCCGATGGCAATAAACTTTGGACTCGCCAGTTAGGTTCGTCGGGCTTTGACTATAACGTTGGTGTAACTGGTGACGGAATTGGCAATATTTATACGCTGGGATACGATGATGGCCCAGGCACTCAATCGGGCGATTCAGTTGTTACTAAATGGGATAGTAGTGGGAATAAACTCTGGAGTCGAATTGTCGGAACTCAGGATTTCGATTGGGCTAGCGGTATCGCTACAGACAGTGCAGGGAATGTTTATATTGCGGGACAGACTGGCTATAGTCAAACCGATGCGTTTGTTACTAAATACGATAGCTTTGGCAATCAAATTTGGATGCAGCATCTGGGTACGACGGGTCAAACCCAAGCACGTTCCGTTGCTACAGATAGTGCTGGCAATATCTACATTGCCGGGCTCACAGAAGGTTCTCTCGGTGGCAATACCACTGCTGGCGGTACCGATGTCTTTTTGACCAAATATGACTTTCAAGGAAACAAACTTTGGACACGCCAGTTGGGAACTGCTGCTGACGAGGGTTCTGTTAACAAACAAGGGGTAGGAGAATTTGAACGCAACGTAGAAGTTGCTGTTGACCGTATTGGTAACGTTTACCTTTCAGGGATTACTAAAGGGTCTTTAGATGCCAACAATAGTACTGGCAATAATGATACTTTTGTGACTCAATATGATCCGAACGGTAACAAAATTTGGACGCACCAGTTTGGAACTGGCGGTGATGATAGTGTCAGAGGAGTAAAGGTTGACAGCACTGGCAATATTTATATTACAGGAACTACTACAGGTTCGTTAGGTTCTGCTAACGCTGGAAATAGTGATGCTTGGGTAGCTAAATTCTCGCCGTCTACATCTAATCAAGATTCTAGAATTAATACTTCCAGCAATATTTATACAAACCCGGCTAACGGGCATAAGTATTTTCTAACTACACCGGACACTTGGGCTGGTGCCCAAGATCAGGCGATCGCTGTCGGAGGAAATCTTGTCACTATCCGCAATGCTGAAGAACAAGCTTGGCTTTCATCAACTTTTGGTTCTGACGAACATTTGTGGATTGGATTAACCGACAGCGAAAAATACGGAACTACAGAAGGGAATTTCAAGTGGGTGAGCGGACAGCTAGCTACCTACAAAAACTGGTCGCTTGGAGAGCCAAATAATGTACTCCATACGCCAGAAGGTGAAGATTTTGGAGAGCTTGCAGGCGGGAAGTGGAACGACTTACCTAATGACCCCTTGATTCTTAGCAAAGATTGGCATCTAATACGTGGCATTGTCGAAATTGACCCAGTTAGCGCGGCTTGTTATGAAGTTTCTCAGAAAAATCAAGTAGCGCTAGGCAAGCCAGTTTCAGGTGCAACCTTGCAATCTCCTGGTGTTAGTTCTCAACAATTTGAGCAAGGCTTGGTTGTCAATAGTAGGTATGGCACCTTCCCCCTGTATGGCACAATCTGGCAGAAATATCTGAACGAAGGGGGTATCTCCAGCTGGCTTGGTGTTCCCACTAGTGGACCGAAAGACCAAGGGAATGGATTCCTCAAACAGACTTTTGAAAATGGTTACATTATCTGGAATGGTTTGAATGCAGTAGCCTATCGCCAAGGTTGGGGCTGGCCTATTAAACCAGTTCCTCAGCTAGTGCCTTCAACCCCCGTTGGTTACGATGGCACCTCTGTACACCAGACCTATATCAACACTTTCAATCGCAATGGTAGCAGGGAAGTCTTAGGTTTCCCCATCAACAACGTCCATCCTTGGGGTAACGGCTACACGCAAGATTTTGAGCGTGGGTCTGATGGCAAGGGCGCGATTATGAAGTCCAACGCCAATGATAATTCCTACTGGGTTGGCGGTGCGATTTGGGATGCGTTCCTCAAAGCCGGGGCGGTTGATAATATGGGCTACCCCACTTCAGACCGCATCAATATCAAAGGTGGATTGGCTAACCTTGCTAATGGCGGCGGGGTAGTGCAGAACTTCCAAGGGAACTACAAGATTTTGCTATCAAAATATGGAGCCTTTCCAACGTGGGGGGGTATCGGTGGTAAGTACGACTCTTTGGGTGGCGCGAATAGCTTTTTAGGATTCCCTACCAGCAGTGAAATTGGTCTTGGCGATGGCTGGATTATCCAGAATTTTGAGGGTGGCTACATTCTTTATAAAGAAGGACAGCCGACGGTAGTCTATGACACTAATGCGATTAAAGGCTTGCCTCCTGATAGCGGACACGGTAGCACCGGAGAATGGAAGGTTCAATTCTGGGACAACAAAAATCTAGCGGGTGTACCGAAGTGGACGCGAATTGACCCAGCAGGAGAATTACGCTTTGCTGCTGGGTCGGGTGCGCCGCCTGACACCAGAGGAATTCCTGAAGATAATTTCTCGGCTCGTTGGGAAACCACTAGCGATTTTGAGGGCGGTTTCTACAACTTTATCAGCCAAGCGGACGATGGGGTGCGAGTTTACATCGATGGTGTCAAAGTTGTTGATAAGTGGCAAGACCAGCCGTTTGCTCGGAACGATGCCTATGTAGTAGTGCCAAAAGGCGAGCATAAGGTTGTTGTTGAGTATTTCGAGAATGGTGGAAGTGCTGCCAATACGCTGCGCTGGGAACCATCTGGGTTGCTAAAAGACTGGACTGGGCCATTCCGTGCTGTTGGCTTTGACGGCAGTGCAGTTCACAGCACTTATGTCAATACTTATCAGCGTAATGGAGGTATTTCGGCTCTCGGCTATCCAACCAATAACGTCCATCCGTGGGAAAACGGCTATACACAAGTCTTCGAGAGTGGGTCTGATGGCAGGGGCGCAATTATGAAGTCCAATGCCAATGACAACTCCTACTGGGTTAGTGGACTGATTTGGGATACATTCCTAGAAGTTGGGGGAGCCAAGGATATGGGCTACCCGACTACTGACCGAATTGCCATCAAGGGAGGGCTTGACAATCTTGCCAATGGGGGCGGGGTAGTGCAGCACTTCCAAGGCAACCGTAAGATTTGGCTATCTAAACATGGAGCTTTCCCAACTTGGGGAGGTATTGGTGAGAAGTATGAATCCTTGGGCGGCGTGAACAGCTGGTTAGGATTCCCTACGAGTCGTGAAATCGATCAGGGCGATGGCTGGATTATCCAGTATTTCGAGGGTGGTTACATTCTTTACAAGCCAGGGCTACCGACTACTGCCTATGACACTAAGGCGATTGAAAACCTACCACCAGCTAGCGGACACGGCAGCACTTATAACTGGCACGCCCAGTATTGGAATAATCAGCAATTAATTGGCTCTCCCGTCTGGTCTCAATATGAAGCCACTGGAGAACTCCGCTTTGCAGTAGGTCAAGGGGGTCCTGTTGGCACTAGAGGGGTGCAAGAAGACCACTTTTCTGGGTGCTGGATTACGACTAGCTACTTTGATGGCGGCATCTACAACTTTATCAACCAAGCGGATGATGGAGTGCGGGTCTATGTTGATGGTCAGCTAGTCATCGACAAGTGGAAAGACTCGTCATTTGAAACGAAAACGGCTTATGCAGCTGTTTCGCCAGGATACCACCAGGTGATGGTGGAGTATTTCGAGAATGGTGATGCTGCTGCGAATACTCTGCGGTGGGAACAAGCGAATCCGCCATCTGAGTGGGCGGGAGAATTCTTCCGAGGCAAGAATCTAGATAATAGGGATTTAGCCGGACATCGCGGTGGTGGTAAAGGTTTCCTGGATAAGGATTGGGGAACTGGGAATGAGGCAGGTGTACCGATTGGTACAGATGACTTTTCTGACCGTTGGACGACTACTCGCTATTTTGATTCGCCAGGAGTATACGAGTTAACCAGTCAGGCGGATGATGGTGTCCGGGTGTGGGTAGATGACAAGCTGGTCATTGATAAACGGCATGACCAGGCAGTTACTACAAATAAAGTGCTAGTGCCACTGGATAAGGGTTATCACCGAATTCGAGTGGAGCATTTTGAGAATGGGGGTGCGGCAGCGAATAAGCTGGATTGGGAGAAGGTCGCGGGAGACTATGGCGTCCGACGGTTCGGTTTAGGTACTAGCAAGGCTTGGTTAGAACCTTGGGTCGGTCAGTATTTCAACAATCGAGATTTAGCGGGAGCACCTGCTGTTACGCGATTGGAGAACAATAATCCAGGTCGTTTGACAGGAGGTTTAAATCTCAATTGGGGTGAGACAAGCCCCGACAGTGGGATTAACCAGGATGATTTCTCTGCACGATTGACCACTCACCGACAGATGGTAGGGGGAACTTACACCTTCAACCTTCAAAGGGATGATGGCGTGCGGTTGTACATCAATGGCGAAAAAGTGATTGACCAGTGGAAAGAGCAACCGCTTGCCACTACTGAGGCAACGATTACTCTGCCGCCAGGTCTGCATACGTTGGAACTGGAGTATTTTGAGCGGGGTGGTGCAGCAGCGGTCAATCTGAATTGGAATTACAGCGCTCAAGGGTCGCCTTATACGCCTGCTACCGACCAAGGGGAAATTGTTGATTCAGCTTTCCAAGCTGCCTATAACGAAGTCGTCGATACTTTTGGGGCTGGGGCGATTGGCATTCCTATTACTGCCTTGCAACCTCAATTTGTTTCTTTCGGCACTCGCGGTGGGTGGTCGTTACCTGCGATGAAGTTAGCGGGTCATCTGCAAGAATTTCGAGGTTCACAGGGACGAGGTGCTGTGTTGCAAGAAAAATTACCCCTCACGTCTACTTTACAACAGCCCAGCAGCCCCGCTACTTTTGTGTTTGGTAAACTTTGGGAGGCTTACAAGCAGGCTGGTGGCCCAGCTGTTTTAGGTTTCCCGCTGTCTTCTCAGAAGGATTTGGGGAATGGGGCGTATGAGCTAGAACTGCCGAAGGGTAAGCTGTTCTGGGCACCGGGGATGACGAATCCCACTTACTATGAGTATCTCAACAACAGTTTGACGATCCCAGCTGACAGCTGGCGTGGAGAATACTTCAACAATCGAGATTGGGCTGGCAACCCAGTAGTTGTTCGCAGCGATAGCGCTTCAGGTGGCAACCTGGATAAGGATTGGTCGCTTAGTCGTCCTGTGCCTGGGGTACAAGCGGATAATTTCTCGGTGCGTTGGACATCGCAACGTCCATTTGAACGGGGCACGTATCGCTTTATCGGCAACCATGATGATGGCTTCAAGGTAGAGGTCAATGGTCAAGCGCCGATTGACAAGATGATTGAGGTGGCGACTCAAACAACCGGCTATGCCACTTTCACGCGACCTAGTCAATACGGAATGCAGGTAAAGCATCGGGAATACGGTGGTGGGGCGCGTGCCAAACTCCACCATGAGAAGGCTTCTAATTATGTAATCGGTCTTGACCCCAACAATAACCCGACTCACGAAATCATTGATGCATTCTGGCGTTATGGAGGTTATGACCGGGTAGGTGTGCCAGCTAATGATGTCCACGGGTGGGGCAATGGTGTGGTGCAGGACTTCGACGGTGGTGCCAATGGTTGGGGCATCCTGATGAAGCGCCACGGTAGTGGGACGGCTTATTATACCTACGGGGATATTTGGAAAGCTTACTATGATCGCGGGGGTGCTCCGGGCTGGTTAGGTTATGCTACCAGTGACATCTTTGATGATGGGCATGGCAATACGGCTCAAGAGTTTGAAGGGAACCGTATCACTCGTCGTCCTAACGGGGAAACCTTTATTGGTGGCTATATAGCGGGACATCTATTGCCGGATGATTTCTACCGAGTGTGGCGGGATTACAAGAATACTCTTGGTCATCCCACTTCAGGTGTAAACACTCATTCTAGTGGGGCGAAATATCAATACTTCCAGAATGGCTCGATTGTCAGTAGCCAGTACGGGACTTACCCCCTATACGGTGGCATTCGTAGCTACTACATGGACACCACCGGAGGGTTGAATGGACCCTTGGGTGCGCCTAAGAGTGGGGAATATGGATGGAATGGCTACATCCGGCAGGACTTTGCTAACGGTTATATTCTTTGGAAGAATGGCGTTGCTGTAGGCTACAAACCGAATGGTTCACTCCTTTATCCACCACCTAGTTCTATTGGTGGCGGTGGAGGTTCAATTACTACTAAAAGCGAATATCTTAAACGGCTGTATGGTCACAGTAAAGGTACGATTACACAGCACCCTAATAGTGGGCATCTGGCAATTGATTCTGTTAATCAAGGAGCGTACCCTTACAGTGTTTATGCTTTGGCTGGTGGAGTAATTAAAGTCAAGGATAAGGATCAGTATGGTGGTAATTACATCGATATCTGGAATGAACAACTACAAAGAACTTTTCGCTACATCCACTTCGAGAACTTCAACCCTGATTTGAGAGTTGGACAATCTATCAATGCAGGACATTACCTTGGCATTGAGGGTTACACGGGTTACACCAAGCCTGATGGTCCAGAAGGTCGGCATACTCACTTTGAAGCACGTTTGCCAAATGGTCAAAAAGAAAATCCTTGGATTGCTTTAGGCAAAATCCCTAGTAGTTCAGGTAGTAGTGGCGGTGAAGCTATTGGCGATGTAGAAATTATTGGAGAACTTATTGAAACCTGGCCAGATGCTGACTCGGTCATTAATTTTATGGCAGGCGAATTCAGTAACAATCCCAAGACCCAAGAAGTTGAAGCTATGAGATTCCTTAATGATATTAATAATCCTTGGCTTATTTTAATTGGAGCACCATTAGCGAAATTAATAGCTTATTCCATCTGGGCTGACCAAGTTCGTGCTGGCGGAAAGTGGGATCATAAGAAAGAGATCAAGGCTAGAAGTGATAAAAAAGAATGGACTATTGATGGTACTACTGGTAGATATTACCAATTTGAATCTTGGTCTAATAGCCACTATGGGTATGTGGGTCGAATTGCAGGATTCAGTGAATTTGAGCTCTTACAAGGAGCAGGGCTTGCACAGACATTGACTAATGGTTTAAGTAGCCTTGTGAATAAAGTTATTAATGTTGTTACTGCTTTAATAGGAATTAAACCTAATCTTGGGTTACTTTCTGACTTTTCAGACGTAGCAAAACAAGTATTTAGCGCTGTGTATGGCTCAAACCCAAATGCAAATATATTTGATCCTTCATCTATTGATGATCCTAAAGATCAAAGTGCAATCAAGGATGGGTTTAGGCTTTCCAGTAAATACCCTTCTGATGTCTCTAAGGCTCAGTTTATTAATGACCTGCGCTCTAACGAATCTCAGTTGCACAATGCTTATGGTTTACCCTAGTAAGTTGTTTGCTATCTAGAGAGTAATCGCTTTTGAGGGTAAAGATGTACTCGCTCTGTAAAGCTGGTGTCTTACCTCCCGATTAATCTCTGAATATGGAATAATATAGTGATTTCATTTGCTGTATAAGGTGCAATCACGATCGTACTTTTGTATTGGTAAGAGTGCGATCGCTCTTTTGTTTCGGTGACAATGCGATCGCATTTTCTGGTGAAGTTCAAGTGCGATCGCGCTTTTGTATTCGTGAGAGTGTGATCGCATTTGAAAATTAGGAAGAGTGCGATCGCTTTTTTGGTTCCACTAGAATCGCCAACACTTTGCCTTCGTCAGTCCCGTGTAAATTGCAGTCCGACTCAGCATCAAGTAATGCTGCATATAGGATTCTGTTAAACTCAGCAGCGTTGGGCAAGTAGCCTGCTGAGTTCAACAAACCCTTTCATTACACACAAGTCTTAAGTAAATTTACTCTTCAGAAGCGCTGGAATCACTGCTGAACCGAGTTTTCACGGATTACCCTGATATTCAAGAGTGACTACGATGTAGCTTAGGACATCGCATAGGCTATGTTTTTGGAGCGCGTTCTGAAGCTCACGCACGCTTTTTCTACGGCTTGATGCTTGGAGAGTTAAGAGCGCGATAGCAAGCAAACAACTTTCATTCAACTTTTCACATGGAGTGTGTCAGTAATGGCTGTAGGAATAGGTAATCCAGAGCAGAAGCCAACCAACGAAGAAAGCACTGATGTTGCTCAAACCGAGCGGCAACACCTAGTAAATGCTAAAGGTACTTATTCTCAGACAACTGAGCGAATTCGCTCTTGGGGAAAATTGTTCAAGTCAATTACTCCCATAATCTGGGCAATTGTAATCTTAGTTGTTATTCTTCCCCTGATTGGTCAAATTTTTATCACCAAAGCCTTTTCAAATTCAACAGTTCCTGGAGATATTAAGCCCCCTGTCGAAGTTGTTGTCAAGCCGTCGGTAGATTGGACTAAAGTTGATACAGCAATGGCACAGGCTCTTAAAAATGCCTATGCCAGCGCTGAAAGTTACGCATCTAAAGAACTCGACGTGTGGATTGATGAATTAATGGTCCGGGTTGATAGTAGCTTTTTAGGTTGGTACTTTGGCTACTTTAACCAGAAACACCTAGAGTATAAAAGCCTTTTTGTTCAACTGTCCTCTGGGGCAGCCCATTTATTAAATTCTAATAGTTCAACTTCAGAAGAAAAAGTTGCTGAAGTTATTACTAAAGACTTTCAGACTGAATTTGCTAAACGGGTGCTTTTACCACAAACATCCCAATTGAGACTAGAACGATTAACGCAACAAACAGTTAAGTATTACCTTGATGAATTGAGTGGGAATATTAATAACATTTCAATAAGTTATAAAATCCCTCAGGCTGATTGGAATCGATATCTCAATGAAACTGCCATTACTATTAATGATAGCAAGGGACAAATATCCAATCTGTCCCTAAAAGTACTGGCTGGAGGAGGTG